>NZ_JARJLM010000417.1 GCF_029335485.1 Cupriavidus basilensis | reverse complement strand
GCGCGGCGGGCAGCGAGAGGAGAAAGGAGCCTGAATCAAGGCGCGGTACCCGGTACTCAATGCGGTGCTTGCGACCCGAGCCGTTCGCGCAGATGGCGCATCGTTCGGATCATGTATTTTTCGACCATATTCTTCGAAACCCGGAGGCGCTCGGCGATCTCTTGCTGGGAGAGCCCTTCGAGGCGCTGCCAGACAAATACCTGGCGGCATTTGAGCGGCAGCTCGGCCAGCGCCTGCTCCAGCGCGGCGGCCAGCTGGACGGCGTGGAGCGCGGCCTCGGGATCGCCCGAGCTTGCGTGATGCGCGGCAATGCTGTCAAGCGGGACCGCTTCCCGTCCACCTTCGCGCCGGAAGGCGTCGATAGCAAGGTGGCGGGCGGTCTGGTGCAGGTAGGCGCGTGGATGGTCGGGTGGGCCCGCCTTGTTTTCCAGGACCCTGAGCAGCGCGTCCTGGGTCAGGTCCTCTGCCTCGTGGCGGTTGCTCAGCTTGCGGGTCCAGGTGCCGACCAGTTCTTCGTAGTAGGCGAACAGTCCGAACACGCGCGAGGACGGGGGCGACATGGCGAGCGCGCGACGGGCGTCAGGCCCACCCGCGGTGGCCGCAGCCTGCCGACGGCGAATAGGCCAGCAGCGCAACAGTAGTGCGGCATCCCGCCATGCATGCCGCGCGCGCATGGTTGGCCTCGTTGTTCCGAAAGACCGGGTTGGACAAAGAAATCCTCGGGGAGAGCATAGGGGATTGCGAAAGAAATGCGACGCATTATCATTTGAATGCTGAATGCACGTCAATGGCTACATTGACGATCGCAGCGTGCATCCGACACCGGCATGTGGCTGCAGGCGTGGGCGAAGTGGGGGGGGGCCAAAAAAAGCCCGCGAACTCTGCGGGCCTTTAAAGGCGCAGCCGGTGTAAGCGGATCCGGCTGGCTCTCGATTGTCGCAACGCCGCTGCGATTCTCTTTCCCCTCCGGGGGGGGCGGAGGCCGGACGGGTTGCACCGAAAGACGGTGAGGCCAGCGCAATCCGCGGTCGGCTGCGGGCGCTGGCGAAGGCCCGCGAGTTTGCCTGCTGGTTCAGCGCAGCAGGAACGCGATATCGTCCACGCTGATCCGGCTTGCGGCCACGCCCCGGCGTTGCTGGAACAGGATGTGCTGGAGCACCTGGTGGCGTTGCCGGGCAAAGACGGCCGCGTCGATGGGCGTGCCGGTGCGCGCATAATGCTCGACCAGCAGCTTGTATGCGCGATGCCGCATCTGCAGCGCTTCCTTTTCCCCCTTGAGCCGCAGGGCGTCGTCCGGCGCGGCGGCTTCGGCGGCGCGCTGCGCTTGCACCGCGCGGGCGTGCAGGTCGCGGTAGCGGTCGAGCTCGTTTTGCGTGGCGCGCAGGCGCTCGCGCAGCGCGCGTATCTTGCGCTGCAGCTTCAGCGTCATGCCCACGCCATGCTCGATCAGCGTGACAGTTTCCAGCGCATGGCTGGCGGCGGCGATCGTGTTCTTCCAGATGCCCCGGTCGTTCGCCTCGCTATCCGGCGTCCACCCGCGGGTGGCTCCGCTCAAGCTTTTCATATGATCCCTTGACCCTTGCAATTGATTTCCGGTGGCCGGCTTGATGGCAAGCGGCCTGCCCGTGCGCACGGTGGCCGCACCGCTGGCGGATCTTGCCGTGTCGGTTTCGGGAATCCTACGGTCTGGCGCTGCGCAGGCCAAGTAGAAGATGCTTAGATCAGGTCTTCTCACTGCCTATATGTTGCGCAAGGTCAGGAATAGCGATGCCTGGCTGCGTTGCAGGATGCCGTGCTTGGGATTGGCGCGATCAAGGCAGGTGCCGGATCGCCGTAAAGCGACTTTTTCCAGACTTTCTTGCGGATTCGCTGCTCAAAATGAGCTAAATACCCTGCCCGGACGAGCTATTCCGTCCAAATGCCGGAGAATCGGACTAGGATGCATGCATGGCACTCAATTTTCCCAATCCCAGCCGGAGTTACGACCCATCCAGGCATTGCGTGTGCTTTTGGGGCTATGACGACTCGCGCGAGGTCTCTTTCGAGGTCGGCGACGCGGTGCTCTCCAACCTCAGCCCCGAAATGCGTCCGGAGGAGCCCGCCGTGCTGGAGGCCTTCGATCGCCACCGCGATCAGATCCTGGAACTCGCGCGGGATGCTTACTCCCGCAGCAAGCAGAACAGGTACACGATTTCCTGAGTGGCTTTGCGCCTGGCCGCGTTCGTGTTCGTGTATGCGGGGCGGGCGCTTGTCACGTTTGCGCTGCCGCTCGAGGCGGCAGGGGCGCCGGTTCCGCCGCCATCCTGTCCGCTGCGTAGGGGCGCAGGAAGCTGCGCGCCAGCTCCATATCCCTGCATGTCAGCCAATCGTCCCACTCCGTGGGCGGTATGATCACGATCATCCGCTTTTCCTTTCCCGGCGCGTGGAAGCGGCTCATCAGCGGGTGGTGGCCCGAGTTGATGGTCAGCATGGTGAAGCTGAAGACGTCTTGCCCGCCGTCGCCGGGCCAGTCGCGCCAGAGGCCGGCGATTGCCATCGGCTCGTCATGTTTGAGCCATACGCGCCAGCGTACCGCCTTGCCGGTGGCGTAGTCAGGTTCATAGAAGCACGTTGCCGGCACCAGGCATAGCTGCCCCTTCTTCCACGCGGCGGAAAACGCCCGTTTCTCGCCGACCGATTCCGAGCGTGCGTTCGTCGTGTCGAATCTCGCCGCACCGGGCGGAATGCGTTTTCTCGGGACCATGCCGAAGGTGCCGAGCAGGCATTCGCGCCGGCCATCGCGGCTGGTCACGATCAGCGGGGCCGCATAGTCTGGCCAGGTTTCGGGCGGCCACGCCTGCGCCAGGCAGGTGACGCCGAAGACATCGCGGAGCAGCCCGGCCTGGGCTGGCGCATAGTTGACGCACATGGCCTGCCTCCCCACGGTGCCGCGCGCAGATGCGAGTTTCCAGTATGGTGGATTTCCGGCAGGGAGGTGGGGGCCTCTCTGGCTCAAACTGCATTGTCCGTCGCGATGCCTCTGTGGCCACAGCCGCGTCACCCCGTTCGACTTTTTCCACTCAGTGTTCATGACCATCGTCACTACCCGTTTCTTCATCCTCACCGGCGGTCCCGGCGCCGGCAAGAGCACCCTGATCGGCGAGCTTGCGCGCAGGGGGTTCGCCACCTCGGCCGAGGTGGGCCGCGAAATCATCCGGGAGCAGTCGTCGGTGGACGGCCGTGGCCTGCCGTGGGTGGATCCCAGCCTGTTCGCGGAGTTGATGCTGTCGCGCGAGATGCGCAATCACCGGGCGCATGCCGGCGGCACCGCGCCGGTGTTCTTCGATCGCGGCGTACCGGATGTGGCCGGCTACCTGAGCCTGTCGGGTCTGCCGGTGCCGCCGCACATGGAGGCTGCCGCGCGGCAATACCGATATCACCGCCGCGTCTTTGTCCTGCCGCCGTGGGAAGACATCTACGCCCGGGATGCCGAGCGCAGGCAGTCCTTGGAAGAGGCGGAGCGCACCTTCGATGCCATGGTGCGCACGTATGCCGGATATGGCTATGAACTGGTCGAGGTGCCGCGCCTGCCTGTCGGGCAGCGGGCAGACTTCGTCGAGTCGCTCATCGGCGGCTGAGCGGTCCAGGCAAGCCAGGCATTGCCTGCCGGCGCCGGAATCAGCTCTCGTGGGCTTCCAGCGTGAAGCCGGCGCCGTCGTCCTGGCGCAGCAACCCCACCAGGGCGGGCATGGCGGCCTCCAGGGTTTCCTTCAGCCGCCACGGCGGGTTGACGATAAACATGCCGCTGCCATGCAGGCCCAGTCCTCCCGCCACCGGCTGCTTGACGCGCAGGCTGACATGCAGCCAGCTCTTGAGCGGCAGTTTCTTCAGTTGCACCGGCAATTGCACCGATTCGCGGCGCTGCACCTCGGGATACCAGATGGCGTACATGCCGGTGGCAAAGCGCTGCAAGCCGTCCTGCAGGGTCCGCAGCACGCGGGCGTAGTCCTGCTTGTCCTCATAGGAGGGGTCGATCAGCACCAGCGCGCGGCGCGGCGGCGGCGGCAGGATGGCGTTGATCCCGGTAAAGCCGTCGCCGTCGTACAGCATCACGCGGCGGCCGGCGCCGCGGAAATTCTCGCGAAGGACCTGGATTTCCGTGCTGTGCAGCTCGAACAGGCGCAGGCGGTCGGCCTCGCGCAGCATCTGCCAGGCGAGCCACGGCGAGCCGGGGTAATGGCGCAGGTTGCCGTCGGGATTGAGGGTGCGCACCTGCTCGAGGTAATCTTCGAGCAGGGTGGGCATCGGGCGCTTGGCGGCAGCGGCCTGCCACAGCCGCGCAATGCCGGTCTCGAATTCGGCCTTCTTCTGCGCGTAGGCGTGGTCGAGCGCATAGAGGCCGGCGCCGGCGTGCGTGTCGATATACCAGAACGGCTTGTCTTTCTGGGTCAACTGCTCCAGCAACTGGACCACGATGGCGTGTTTGAGAACATCGGCGTGGTTGCCGGCGTGGAAGGCGTGACGATAGCTGAGCATGGCGAGGCGGTAAAAAGGGCGTGCGGATGCCGGCCGGGAAGGGCCGGCGGCACAGGGCGCTATGCTACCATCGCCGGGCTCTGGCGCCGCCTTGCGCCGGTTTTCAGCGTGTTGCGGGTGGCCTGCCCCAGCCCCGCAGTCTTGTTGTTCCGTCTCTTCCCGTCTATTCCCGTCTCTTTTCCGTCCGACGTTCTCCCCTTCATGTCCCGTGCACTAGATCTCGCCGAGCCCGTCTTTTCCGCCGCAGGACCGCCATATTCCGAGCGCTATGGCGACGTCTACCATAGCGACGAGGGAGGGCTGGAGCAGGCCCGCTACGTTTTCCTGGCGGGCAATGGCTTGCCGCAAGCCTGGGATGGGCGCGACCAGTTCGTGATCCTGGAGGCCGGCTTTGGCCTGGGGCTCAATTTCCTTGCTACCTGGCAAGCGTGGCGGGACGATCCGCAGCGTTGCCGGCGCTTGCATTTCGTGTCGGTGGAGAAGCATCCGTTCACCAGCGAGGGGCTTGCCGCCGTCCATGGCAGCCTGCCGGGGCTGGTGGAACTCGCGCCGCTGGCCGCGCAGCTGCGGCAGGCGTGGCCGCTGGCCCTGCCGGGGCTGCACCGGCTGGAGTTCGAGGGTGGGGCGGTGGTGCTGACGCTGGCCTTCGGCGATATCGATACGATGCTGCCAAGGCTGGTGATGGGCGTGGACGCGTTCTACCTCGACGGTTTCGCGCCCGACCGCAATCCGGAGATGTGGCAGCCGCCGCTGATGAAGCGCCTGGCCCGGCTGGCGCGCCCGGAGGCCACGCTGGCGAGCTACGCGGCGGCTGGCTTTTTCCGGCGGGGTTTGCAGGCGGCCGGCTTCGAGGCCAAGCGGGTGCAGGGTTATGGCAGCAAGTGGCATATGACGGTGGCGCGCTTCCCTGCCGCGCGCGGCAAGCGCCGGCACCCCCCGCCCGCTGCCGCTGCCTGGCCCGAGCGCCATGCCATCGTGATCGGTGCCGGACTGGCCGGCTGCGCGGTCGCGGAACGCCTGGCCGCGCGCGGCTGGCGGGTGACGCTGTTCGACGCGCACGAAGGCCCGGCGCAGCTGACATCGGCGCACCGGGCCGCCGCCATGCACCCGCATCTGTCTTCGGACGACAGCATCCTGTCGCGCCTGTCGCGTGCCGGCAACCTGCAGTCCCTGCGGAGCTGGGCGGCGTTGGCCGAGGCAGGGCACGCGCCCGGCTGGCAGGGTTGCGGCGTGCTGCAGACCGGCGCGGGCGCGGAGGACGCGCGCATCCAGCAGGCGGCAGTGGCCGCGCTGGGTTTTCCCGAGGCGTTCGCGCGCTGGATGGGGCCCGAGGAAGCGGCGCGCCGGCACGGCGCCGCAGTGCCCCATGGCGGCCTGTGGTTCGAGCAGGGCGGCTGGGCGCCGCCGCCGGATATTTGCCGCGCGCAGCTGGCGCGGGCGGGGGCGGCGGTGACGGCGCGCTATGGCTGCCGGGTGGCGCGGCTGGAGCGGGGCGCGGATGGCTGGCAGGCGCTGGACGAGGCTGGTGCCGTGATGGCCACGGCACCGGTGGCGGTGGTGGCCAACGCGCACGAAGCGCTGCGCCTGCTGCCGCTGCGCCATATGACGATAGACCGGGTGCGCGGGCAACTGACCACCCTGGAGCCCGAGCAGCTGCAAGGCCTGGGGACTTGGCCGGACTGCGTTGTCACGGGTACCGGTTACCTGCTGCCGCGTGCCGCGGACGGCAGTGCGCGGGTCGGTTCCAGCTACGAGCCGGACGCGCCGGAGGCGGGCGGCGCCGGCGCGCGTCCGCAGGTGCATGCGGAGAATCTTGCCAGGCTGGCCGTGCTGTTGCCGGCGCTTGCCGGCGCCGCCGCCAGCCTCGATCCCGCGGCGCTGGGCGGCTATGTGGGCGTGCGCAGCGTGTCGCACAATCGCTTGCCGCTGATCGGCCGTATCGCCGACGAGGCGCAGGCCGCGCGGGATGCCGCCGCACTGCGGGGCGCGCGCCTTAGGGATGTCCCTCGTCTGCCAGGACTCTATGCGGCACTTGCATATGGCTCGCGCGGCCTCACATGGGCGGCATTGGGGGCGGAATTGCTGGCCAGCCAGATCGAAGGGGAGCCATTGCCGCTCGAACTCGAGCTGGTCGAGGCCCTTGATCCCGCGCGGCTGCTGGTGCGCGCCTTGCGGCAAGGGCAGGTGACGGGGGATGGCTTGCCATCCGAGGCGGTTCCCGGCTAAAAACTGCCGGAACCGAATGAAAACCGTGCGATAATCCCCGTTTTCCGTTTGCGCGGGGCTTGCGCCCGGATGCTCCGGGACCGCCGGTTTTGCCTGCGTGCCCGCTGTTTTCGATAAGGCCCGCGTGCCGGGCCTCGGCATTTGCCGTCGCTTTGCCTGTGTCGTGTCGGGCACGCGAGCGGGGTGCGCTTACGAACACAACAACATTTCTGGATTGGATTAACGACCATGTCGAATGTCATTGAAAACCTTGGCAAACTGGACCGCAAGGTGACCCTGGCCATTCCCAAGGCCGAAGTCGAAAAGGAAAAGCAGGAACGTCTGGTTCGCCTGTCGAAGACGGTGAAGATGTCCGGTTTCCGTCCCGGCAAGGTACCGATGAAGATGGTCGAGAAGCAGTACGGCCAGCAGGTCGAGTTCGAAGTGCGCTTCGACAAGGCCGCCCGCAAGTTCTTCGACATCACCAAGGAACAGGACGTCAAGGTGGCGGGCCAGCCCAAGTTCGAGGTCAAGACCGACGGCGTGGGCGAAGACGAAGTGGCCTTCGACGCCACCTTCGAGGTGTACCCGGAAGTCAAGCTCGGTGACCTGAGCGACGCCGAAGTGACCCGCACCAAGACCGAAATCAGCGAAGCCGAAGTCGACAAGACCATCGACATCCTGCGCAAGCAGCGCGTGCATTACCACACCCGCGGCGAAGCCGGCGAACACGGCGACGGCGGCGGTGAAGTGGCAGCCCAGAATGGCGACCGCGTCACGCTGGACTTCGTCGGCAAGATCGACGGCGTGGAATTCCCCGGCGGCAAGGCTGACGACTTCGCCTTCGTGCTGGGCGAAGGCCGCATGCTGCCCGAATTCGAGCAGGCTGCCCTGGGCCTGAAGGTTGGCGAAAGCAAGACCTTCCCGCTGGCATTCCCCGAGGACTACCACGGCAAGGAAGTGGCCGGCAAGACCGCCGAGTTCACCGTCACGCTGAAGAAGATCGAGTGGGCGCACCTGCCGGAAGTGAACGACGAGTTCGCCAAGTCGCTGGGTATCGCCGACGGCAGCGTCGAGAAGATGCGCGCCGACATCCGCGAAAACCTGGAGCGCGAAGTCAAGCGCCGCACGCACGCCATGCTGAAGGACCAGGTCATGGACGCGCTGCTCAAGGCCAGCGAACTGGAAGTGCCGAAGGCCCTGATCGAGCAGGACCAGGAGCGCCTGGTGGAAATGGCTCGCCGCGACCTGGAACAACGTGGCATGCCGAACGCCAAGGACATGCCGATTCCGGCCGAGATGTTCACCCAGCAGGCTGAACGCCGCGTCAAGCTGGGCCTGATCCTGGCCGAGATCGTCAAGGCCCACGGCCTGGACGCCAAGGCAGACCAGATCAAGGCCGAGATCGAGGACTTCGCGAAGAGCTACGAAGACCCGAAGGAAGTCATGCGCTGGTACTACGGCGACCAGCAGCGCCTGGCCGAAATGGAAGCCTACGTGCTGGAAAACAACGTGGTAAATTTCGTGTGCGACAAGGCCAAGGTCACCGACAAGACGGTGTCCTTCGAGGAACTGACCGCTGAAGGCAACAACCAGCCGCAGCAGGCCTGAGCCTGGCCCCGTGGCCGGGGCGCATGGCGCGCCGGCCGCAGCCTTGTCTCTTACCGAACCCCAGGAGAACTTGCATGACCCGCAATGATTTGCTTGACCGTCTGGCCACCACGCAGGCCTCCGCCCTGGAAACGCAGGGACTGGGGCTGGTGCCGATGGTGGTTGAGCAGTCCGGTCGGGGCGAGCGCGCCTATGACATCTATTCGCGCCTGTTGAAGGAGCGTTTGATTTTCATGGTCGGCGAAGTCAACGACCAGACCGCCAACCTGGTGGTGGCACAGCTGCTGTTCCTGGAAAGCGAAAATCCGGACAAGGACATCTCGCTCTACATCAACTCGCCGGGTGGCTCGGTGTCGGCTGGCCTCGCCATCTACGACACCATGCAGTTCGTCAAGCCGGACGTGGCCACGCTGTGCATGGGCATGGCTGCCAGCATGGGTGCATTCCTGCTGTCTGCTGGCGCCAAGGGCAAGCGTTCGGCGCTGCCCAACTCGCGCATCATGATCCACCAGCCGCTGGGCGGCGCGCGCGGCCAGGCCTCGGACATCGAGATCCAGGCCCGCGAGATCCTGTACCTGCGCGAGCGGCTCAACACGATCCTGTCGGAAGTCACCGGCCAGCCGGTCGAGAAGATTGCCCGCGATACCGATCGCGACAACTTCATGAGCGGCGAGCAGGCGGTGGACTACGGCCTGATCGACAAGGTCCTCGCACGCCGAAGCTGACAGGCTGGCCCGGTCGCCGGAACGGCAGGCCGGGCAGGTGCAGGTCCAGGATCCCTCGGGCGTCGTGGACCTGCCCGGAACGAAGAAGGCTACACAGAAACGAGGCCTTGAGCCTCGTTTTTGCTTTTGCCCCACAGCGTGGGGGTCCTACCCGCCGCGCCAAATTTTTGGCGTATGATGCGTTTGAAGCGTATCCCCGCAGCGCCCCGGCACTGCGGCACGCACACTGCTAATGTGACTGATTCCTATGGCGGATAAAAAAGGTTCATCCAGCGAGAAGCTCCTTTACTGCTCGTTCTGCGGCAAAAGCCAGCACGAGGTAAAGAAGCTCATCGCCGGCCCGTCGGTGTTCATTTGCGACGAATGCATCGACCTGTGCAACGAGATCATCCGCGACGAGGCAGCCGCATCCGACAAGGATACCGGCGCCACGGCCAAGTCCGATCTCCCGACCCCTCATGAGATCCGCGAAAGCCTGGATCAGTATGTGATCGGGCAAGAGCAGGCCAAGAAGATCCTGGCCGTAGCGGTGTACAACCACTACAAGCGCCTGAAGCACCTCGGCAAGAAGGACGACGTCGAGTTGTCCAAGAGCAACATCCTGCTGATCGGGCCCACCGGCTCGGGCAAGACGCTGCTGGCGCAGACGCTGGCCCGCCTGCTGAACGTGCCGTTCGTGATCGCCGATGCCACCACGCTGACCGAAGCCGGCTATGTCGGCGAGGACGTGGAAAACATCATCCAGAAGTTGCTGCAGAACTGCAACTACGAGGTGGAAAAGGCGCAGCGCGGCATTGTCTATATCGATGAGATCGACAAGATCTCGCGCAAGTCGGACAACCCCTCCATCACCCGCGACGTGTCGGGCGAAGGCGTGCAGCAGGCCCTGCTCAAGCTGGTCGAAGGCACGATGGCTTCGGTGCCACCGCAGGGCGGCCGCAAGCACCCGAACCAGGACTTCCTGCAGGTGGATACCACCAATATCCTGTTCATCTGCGGCGGCGCGTTCGACGGCCTGGAAAAGGTCATCATGCAGCGTTCGGACAAGACCGGCATCGGTTTTGCCGCGCAGGTGCAGAGCAAGGAAGAGCGCGAGGCCAGCGAAGTGCTGCCCCAGGTCGAGCCGGAAGACCTGATCAAGTTCGGCCTGATCCCGGAACTGATCGGCCGCCTGCCGGTGGTCGCCACGCTGGCCAAGCTGGACGAGGCCGCGCTGATGCAGATCCTGGTCGAGCCGAAGAACGCGCTGATCAAGCAGTACCAGAAGCTGCTGGCCATGGAAGGCGTGGAGCTGGAAATCCGCCCGGCGGCATTGTCGGCCATCGCCCGCAAGGCGATCCGCCGCAAGACCGGTGCGCGTGGCCTGCGTTCGATACTCGAACAATCGCTGATGGATGTGATGTACGACTTGCCCAACTACAAGGGCGTGCAAAAGGTGGTGATCGACGAGAACACCATTACCGGGGATGCTCCGCCATTGCTGATGTACGAGGAACAGCCGAAAGTGGCTGGTTCGAACTGACGCGAACGCCGGCGCTTATGACGATTTCAGGCCGGCAGCGAGTCCGAAAGGCCGTTCGCGAAAAGCGAGCGGCTTTTTTTCTTCATTTTCGTAAAACGAAGGGGAGGAAACGGGGGTATGCTGTTTGGACGGGTCTTGCAAGTGCAGGGAGCAGCATTTGCACCAGGTATGGAATCGCTGGCAAAGCCTATCTTGCAATCGATTCATGCGGCCCAATTTACGCCTAAATGACTGACTGGGGAAAATGATGTCCGGAACACAACTCCTCCCGGCTGAGCCGATTCGCCTCCCACTGTTGCCCCTGCGCGACGTGGTGGTGTTTCCGCACATGGTGATCCCACTGTTCGTGGGACGTCCGAAGTCCATCAAGGCGCTAGAAACTGCGATGGAGTCGGGCAAAAGCATCATGCTTGTAGCCCAGAAAACGGCGGCCAAGGATGAACCGACCGCCGACGACCTCTACGAGGTAGGCTGCATCGCCAACATCCTGCAAATGCTCAAGCTGCCCGACGGCACCGTCAAGGTGCTGGTGGAAGGCACGCAGCGCGCGAATATCCGCGAAGTGAGCGAAGACGAATCGCACTTCATGTGCGAAGCCGTGCCGGTGCCGCCGGGCCCGGTCGAGACCGCCGAGACGGAGGCGCTGCGCCGCGCCATCGTGTCGCAGTTCGACCAGTACGTGAAGCTGAACAAGAAGATCCCGCCCGAGATCCTGACCTCGCTGTCGGGTATCGACGAGCCTGGCCGCCTGGCCGACACCATCGCCGCGCATCTGCCGATCAAGCTCGAGCAGAAGCAGAAGATCCTGGAGATGGTGAATGTCACCGAACGCCTGGAGAGCCTGCTGTCGCAGCTCGAGGGCGAGATCGACATCCTGCAGGTGGAAAAGCGCATCCGTGGCCGCGTCAAGCGCCAGATGGAGAAGAGCCAGCGCGAGTACTACCTCAACGAGCAGGTCAAGGCCATCCAGAAGGAACTGGGCGAAGGCGAAGAGGGCGCCGACCTGGAAGAACTCGACAAGCGCATCAAGGCTGCGCGCATGCCGAAGGAAGCCAAGAAGAAGGCCGACGCCGAATTCAAGAAACTCAAGCTGATGTCGCCGATGTCGGCCGAAGCCACCGTCGTGCGCAACTACATCGACACGCTGGTCAACCTGCCGTGGCGCAAGAAGAGCAAGGTCAACAACGACCTCGCCAACGCCGAGCGCGTGCTGGACGAAGACCACTACGGCCTGGAGAAGGTCAAGGAACGCATTCTCGAGTACCTCGCAGTGCAACAGCGCGTGGACAAGGTGAAGGCGCCGATCCTGTGCCTGGTCGGCCCCCCCGGCGTGGGCAAGACCTCGCTTGGCCAGTCGGTGGCGCGCGCCACGAACCGCAAGTTCGTGCGCATGGCACTGGGTGGCGTGCGTGACGAAGCCGAGATCCGCGGCCACCGCCGCACGTATATCGGCTCGATGCCCGGCAAGATCCTGCAAAGCCTGGCCAAGGTCGGCGTGCGCAATCCGCTCTTCCTGCTCGACGAGATCGACAAGATGGGCATGGATTTCCGCGGCGATCCTTCGTCGGCGTTGCTCGAGGTGCTGGACCCGGAACAGAACCACACCTTCCAGGACCATTACATCGAGGTCGACTTCGACCTGTCCGACGTGATGTTCGTGGCGACCTCCAACTCGCTGAACATTCCGCCGCCGCTGCTGGACCGGATGGAAGTGATTCGCCTGTCGGGGTACACCGAGGAAGAGAAGGTCAATATCGCCCAGCGCTACCTGCTGCCCAAGCAGATCAAGAACAATGGTCTGAAGGCAGGCGAGATGGAAGTGAGCGAAGACGCCCTGCGCGACATCATTCGCTACTACACGCGTGAAGCGGGCGTTCGTTCGCTCGAGCGCGAAGTCTCGAAGATCGCCCGCAAGGTCGTCAAGCTGCTGCTGCTCAAGAAGGAAACGGGCACGGTCAAGGTGGCGTCGTCCAACCTGGACAAGTTCCTCGGCGTGCGCAAGTACGACTTCGGCCTGGCCGGCAAGGAAAATCAGGTAGGCCAGGTGACCGGTCTGGCGTGGACGGAAGTGGGCGGCGATCTGCTGACCATCGAAGCCGCGATCATGCCGGGCAAGGGCAACATCACCCGTACCGGTTCGCTGGGCGACGTGATGAAGGAATCGGTCGAGGCGGCGCGTTCGGTGGTGCGCTCGCGGGCACGTCGTCTGGGCATCACGGACGAGATGTTCGAGAAGCGCGACATCCACATCCACGTGCCCGAAGGCGCCACCCCCAAGGATGGTCCTTCGGCCGGCGGCGCCATGACCACGGCGCTGGTGTCGGTGCTCACGGGTATCCCGGTGCGCGCTGACGTGGCCATGACCGGTGAGATCACGCTGCGCGGCGAAGTCCTGCCGATCGGTGGCCTCAAGGAGAAACTGCTCGCGGCGCATCGCGGCGGTATCAAGCTGGTGCTGATCCCCGAAGAGAACGTGAAGGATCTCGCCGAGATTCCGGACAACGTCAAGAACGCCATCGAGATCATCCCGGTGCGCTGGATCGACAAGGTCCTGGAACTGGCGCTCGAGCGCAAGCCCGAGCCGTTGCCGGAAGAAGTGGCCAAGCCTGCCGACGTGGCGGACAAGGCCGCGGCCAAGGTCGAGATGATTCATCACTGACCTTGCCGTAGTCAGCTTGTGAGAAACGCCGCGGGTGCCCCCCGCGGCGTTTTTTTGTCGGGTGGCAGATGGTTCGCCGCGCATCGCGTGATGCGTGCGTAGTGGGCGTTTTTCGCGCGGCTAGCAGCGCGCTTTCGTGCCGTTGAAAATGACTGTCAAGAAAGCTTGGCAAAATGCCAACGGCTGTATTACACTTGCGGCCTCGCAACGCAAACAGCAGTAATTTCTCTGAAATGTGCGCGGCGATGCTTGCAGCATGCAGTGCGGCTGCGGTACGAGCGGGTGCTTAGCTCAGTTGGTAGAGCGGCGCCCTTACAAGGCGTAGGTCGGGGGTTCGAGCCCCTCAGCACCCACCATCGCTCCTGCCGCAAGACGATCCGCACAGTGCGCGTGTTGCTGCACAGATTCAGGAGTGGTAGTTCAGTTGGTTAGAATACCGGCCTGTCACGCCGGGGGTCGCGGGTTCGAGTCCCGTCCACTCCGCCAAACATGCAGTCAGCAAAACGGGCCCTTGTGGCCCGTTTTGCTTTTTGCGCTTCCTGCGGTTCTTTCCCCGATTCTGTCCTTGCTCCCCGGTCTGCCTGTCCCGGGTTACGCGCTGCGCAGGGGGCAGCCGGCTTCACGGGCGGCGCCCGAGGCGCCGCAAATGACGTGAAGCTTGCCGCTCCTGATAGAATCCCGGAGTTTGCCGTTCGGTACCAACCCTTTTCCTGAGTCAGCATGCTTGATTTCGTACGCAACAACCGGCGCTTGATGCTTTTGCTGCTGCTGGTGCTTGTCTTCCCGTCGTTCGTGTTCTTCGGCGTGGAGAGCTACTCGCGTTTCATGGACAGTTCGCACGACGCTGCCAAGGTGGATGGCCGTGCCATCACCACCCAGGAAGTCGACAATGTGGTGCGCGACCAGAGCGAGCGCATGCGCCAGATGCTGGGCACGAACTACGACCCGCGCCAGTTCGAAGGCGCGCAGGCGCGCCAGCAAGTGCTGGACCAGCTGATCCAGCAGCGCGTGGTGGCCAATGAAGTGGCCAACAAGCACCTGACCGTCTCCAACGAACGCCTGTTCGAGGCCATCAGCAGCATTCCCGCCATCGCCCAGTTGCCGAAGAAGAAGGACGGCACCATCGACGACAAGGCCTATATCGCCTTGCTGGCGCAGCAAGGCATGACGCCCGAGCAGTTCGACGCGCGCATGCGTTTCGATCTGGCCACCCAGCAGCTCGGCACCTCCATCGGCGCTACCGCGTTCATGCCGAAGTCGCTGCTCGACCGCCTGATCGCCATCCGCGACCAACAGCGCGAGGTGCAGGCGCTGCTGATCAAGCCGGCCGGGTTCGCCGCCAAGGTCAATCCCGACGAAGCCGCGCTCAAGGCTTACTACGAAAGCCACAAGGCCGACTTTTCGGTGCCCGAGCAGGCCAAGGTCGAGTACCTTGTTCTGTCGGCAGCTGCGCTGGCCGCGTCGACCACGGTCTCGCCCGAAGAACTCAAGTCCTACTACGACAGCAATATCGCGCGCTTCCGTACCGATGAGCAGCGCCGCGCCAGCCATATCCTGATCGCCTCGCCCAAGGACGCGCCGGCAGCGGACCGCAAGGCGGCCAAGGAAAAGGCCACCAGGCTGCTCGAGGATCTGCGCAAGCATCCCGAGACCTTCGCCGACGTGGCGCGCAAGCAGTCGCAGGACCCGGGCTCTGCGGAAAAGGGCGGCGACCTCGGCTTCATGGGCCGCGGCGCGCTGGTCAAGCCGTTCGAGGATGCCATGTACGCGCTGAAGGACGGCCAGATCAGCGACGTGGTGGAAACCGACTACGGCTATCACATCATCAAGCTCAGCGGCATCAAGCCGGCGGAAACCAAGCCGCTCGACCAGGTCCGTACCGACCTGGAAGCGGAACTGCGCCAGCAGCTCGCGGCCAAGAAGTACACCGAACTGGCCGACGCTTTCGGCAATACGGTCTATGAGCAGTCCGACAGCCTCAAGCCCGCGGCCGACAAGTTCAAGCTGACCATCCAGAGCGCCGACAGCGTGACGCGCCTGCCCAACCCGGCGCTGGGCCAAAGCCCGCTCAACAACGAGAAGCTGCTCAAGGCCCTGTTCAGCGACGATTCGGTCAAGAACAAGCGCAATACCGAGGCAGTGCAGGTGGCGCCCAATACGCTGGTGGCGGCGCGCATCGTCGACTACCGTCCGGCGGCCGTGCGCAAGTTCGAAGAGGTGCAGGCCAAGGTGCGTGAAGGCTATATCGCGCAGCAGGCCGCCGAGCTGGCGAAGAAGGAAGGCGCGGCGCGTCTCGAGGCGCTGAAGAAGAGCGGCGGCACCGATGGTTTTGGCGCGCCGGTGACGGTCTCGCGCGCCAAGGCGGATGGCCTGGCGCCGAAGGCGCTTGAAGCCGTGATGCGCGCCGATACGACGAAGCTGCCTTCGCTGGTTGGCGTGGATCTCGGCGCCGACGGTTATGCCATCTATCGCATCGGCAAGGTCAGCCAGCCGGCGCAGGCCGATGCCGCGCAACGTCAGGGCGAGGCGCAGCAACTGGCGCAGATGGCCGGCCAGAGCGAACTGGAAGCCTTCTACGAAAGCCTGAAGGACCGCGCCAAGGTGAAGGTGCTCAGGCCCGCGGTTGCGGCGGATGCCAGTGCTGCCAGCGGGGCTGCGGCACAGTAATACGATGAGGAGCAAGCGGGCAGGGAGCATGGAACAAGCTCCCGAGCCTTGCCACAAAGGAAAAAGGCGCCATGGGCGCCTTTTTCCTTTCTGCTGGCAACACGCCAGCGCACGGGACCCGAGCGCTCCTAGCGGCCCGCCGTCCGTGCGGCCGGCGCTTTCAGCAGAGGCTTGAGCTGGGGCCACACCGTGTCGAGCAATGTCGCCTGCGCTTGTGCGGTGGGATGCATGCGATCCGCCTGGAACCACTGCGGCTTGCCGACCACCTGCTCCAGCAGGAAGGGCACCAGCCGCGTCTTGTACTCGCCGGCCAGCTTGGGGTAGAGCGAGAAGAAACGCTCGGTGTAGTCCGGCCCGTAGTTGGGCGGGATGCGCATGCCAACCAGCAGCACGCTGGCCTTGGCCTGCTGGGCGCCGGTGACGATGCTGCGCAGATTGGCCTCGGTGGTTTGCAGCGCAAGGCCGCGCAAGGCGTCGTTGGCTCCCAGTTCCACCACGACCACCGCCGGGTGATGCCGTGCCAGCAGATCGGGCAGGCGGGTCTTGCCACCCACCGTGGTCTCGCCGCTGATGCTGGCATTCACGACGTTATAATCGAAGCGCTCCTCGCGCAGCCGTGCTTCCAGCAGCTTGACCCAGCCGGCATCGCGCGCAATGCCATACTCCGCCGACAGGCTGTCGCCCAGCACCAGGATGGCGGGCGTTGCCGCCCGCGCCATCGACGCCGTGGCCGGCACCATCGCGGGCAGCAGCGTGGTCACGCATACCGCCAGCGCCAGCTTTCGCCAACCGCACCAGAACTTCTTGCTCATGTCTTCATCCATTCTTGCAGTCGAGTCATTAGGAAAGACCGTAGCCGACACGACGGGTTCGCTGACGATTTTGCACGACGTCACGTTTTCCGTCACGCGTGGTGAAACGCTGGCCATCGTCGGCGCATCCGGCTCGGGCAAGTCGACGCTGCTTGGCTTGCTGGCCGGCCTGGACCTGCCCACCACGGGCACGGTGAGGCTCAACGGGCAAGACCTGTTCCAGCTCGATGAGGACCAGCGCGCGGCGCAGCGCGGGCGCCATGTGGGCTTCGTCTTCCAGTCGTTCCAGCTGGTCGGGCACCTCAGCGCGCTGGAAAACGTCATGCTGCCGCTCGAACTGCGCGGCGAAACCGCAGGCGTGC
>NZ_JARJLM010000416.1 GCF_029335485.1 Cupriavidus basilensis | reverse complement strand
TCCGAGCCGCAGGCGGCAAGCAGCGCGGTAGCGGCAACGGCGGCGGCCAGGACGGAGACGGTGGATACAGTGGATGCGGCGAAGATCGGTGACGAAGCGGATGCCGTGCGTGCTCGCACGGCGCCGGTCGGATGGCTGCTCATTTGGTGGCTCCCTTCTTTCTTGTTGTGCCTGGAGCCGGACATTGTCCCGAGCGCAAATGGCAGCAAGGTGACGTTTACGTTGCATTAAGATGACGACTGCAAATCACTCGGATGACCTGTCGCGATAAGCTGAACAGACGAGCTGTGTCATTGACGCCGCGTTATATACCGTCATATATTGCGCATTTGGCAGGCTGACCGGCTTGCCTGCCACGCTTTCCAACCTTGCTCCGCCACGCCCATGCAACCGATCACCGCTTCGCTGCCTGCCCTGCCCCGCCAATCCCGCCGCGCCCGCCGGACCGTCTCGCTGGCGGCTGGCCTGCTGCTGTCCGCCACGCTGGCGCTGTCCGCGCCGGCCGCCTTTGGCGCCGACCTGGTGGTGTCGGCCGCGGCGAGCCTGACCAATGCCTTCAAGTCGCTGGCCGAGTCCTACGAGCGCGCGCATCCGCAGACCAAGGTGGTGCTCAATTTCGGCGCCTCCGACGTGCTGATGCAGCAGATCGTCAATGGCGCGCCGGCCGACGTGTTTGCCTCGGCCGACCAGGACGCGATGAACAAGGCTGTCGCCGAACGCGTGGTGCAGGCCGCCACGCGCCGCGATTTCGCCGCCAACCAGCTGGCGCTGATCCTGCCCGCGGACAGCAAGCTGGTTGTGGACAAGCTGCAGGACCTGACTCGGCCGGACTTCAAGCGGGTGGCCTTTGGCAACCCGGCGTCGGTACCGGTGGGCCGCTATACCAAGGGCGCCCTGGAGGCAGCGGGCGTGTGGGATGCGGTATCCGCCAAGGGCGTGATGGCGCAGAACGTGCGCCAGAGCCTGGACTATGTGGCGCGCGGCGAGGTGGATGCCGGCTTCGTGTTCGCCACCGATGCGGCCATCATGCCGGAGAAGGTCAAGGTGGCGCTGCGGGTGCCGACACGCCAGCCGGTCACGTATCCGATCGCCGTCACCGCGCAGTCGAAGCAGCCCGCCGAAGCCGCGGCGTTCCTTGGCTACGTGATGTCGCCGGAAGGCCAGGCGGTACTGGCAAAGTATGGTTTCCTGAAGCCTTGATCCCGAGCCTCGAACGCTGCCGCCCGAACCTGCGCGCAGCGCCGCCAACCTGAACCCGTTTCCGCGCCTGGCCGGCCTGGCCGGCAGGCGCCCATCCCGATGAACACCCTGGAAGCTGTCTGGGTACCGCTCTCGCTGTCGCTCAAGGTGGCAGGCTGGGCCACCGTGCTCAATACGGTACTCGGCGTCGGCGCGGCCTTCGCGCTGTCGCGCTGGCGTTCGGCCGCGCGCGACGTGGTGGATGCCCTGCTCACACTCCCGCTGGTGCTGCCGCCCACCGTGCTCGGCTACTACCTGCTGGTGCTGGTCGGGCGCCGCGGCGTCTTCGGCGAGTGGCTCGGCCGGCTCGGCATCGAACTGGTCTTCACCTGGCAGGGCGCGGTGCTGGCCTCCACCATCGTGGCCTTCCCGCTGGTGCTGAAGTCGGCGCGCGCCGCCTTCGAAGGCGTGGACACCCAGCTGGAGGATGCCGCGCGCGTGCTCGGCACGCCGGAGGCAGGCATCTTCTTTCGCGTCACCTTGCCGCTGGCGGCGCGCGGCATCATCGCCGGCGTGCTGCTGGCCTTCGCCCGCGCGCTGGGCGAATTCGGCGCGACGCTGATGGTGGCAGGCAACCTGCCGGGACGCACGCAGACCTTGTCGGTAGCCATCTACGAAGCCGTGCAGGCCGGCGACGACAATACCGCCAACCTGCTGGTGGTGGTTACCTCGCTCACCTGCGTGGTGCTGCTGGTGGCGGCCGGCCGGCTGGTGCCACCCACCCGCAAACAGCTACGGTAGGCCAGCCATGAGCATGCAAGTCACCGTTCGCAAGCGCCTGGGCAGCGCCGAGCGCCATTTCGCGCTGGATATCGCCTTCGATTCGGCCAGCAAGCGCATCGCCTTGTTCGGGCCTTCCGGCGCGGGCAAAAGCCTGACGCTGCGCGCCATAGCGGGCTTGCTGACACCGGACAGCGGCCATATCGCGCTGAACGGCCGCACGCTGTTCGATAGCGAGGCGCGCGTCGACGTGCGTCCGCAGGAGCGGCGCGTGGCTTACCTGTTCCAGGACTATGCCCTGTTCCCGCACCTGACCGTGGCGCAGAATATCGCCTTCGGGCTGGCGCGCGGCTGGCGCAATCCGCGCCGCAGCGCCAGCCATCCGGAAGCGCAGCGCTGGATCGACGCCTTTGGCCTGGGCGCGATCGCCGGCAGTTATCCGGCCGAGCTCTCCGGTGGCCAGAAACAGCGCGCCGCGCTGGCGCGCGCGCTGGTGCCGCAGCCGGATATCGTGCTGCTCGACGAACCATTTTCCGCACTCGACCCGGCGCTGCGCGTGCGCATGCGCGCCGAACTGCGCGCGCTGCAAAGCAGCCTGGAAGTGCCGATGCTGGTGATCTCGCACGACCCCGACGATGTGGAGGCGCTCGGCGACCACGTGCTGGAAGTCCGCGAGGGCCGTATCTTCGGCTCCGCTCCCGTCAAGGGGCATCCGCAGGTATATGCCCCCGTCTCCGCGCGAGCGGTCTGACGGCGCTACCGGCACTATCGTGCACTACCGGCGCGCCGCTCAGCCTGCCGCCGTACGCGCGCGCAGCAGGTCCACGTAAGCGGTTTCGATCAACTGCCCTGCCGTCACGCCGAGCTTTGCCAGCAGCGCATGCGCCTCGGCCACGCCCGCCTGCGCGGGTTCGTCATCGGCCAGCACCACCTCCAGCTCGAGAAAATCCCCCAGCCCCTCCACGCGGTCGAGATGCACGCGGGTGCGGCCCACCAGGAACAGCGTGCGCGCCTTGCGCACCCGGCCGCTCTCGCCCCAGGCCGCCGTCAATGCCGCGCGCAGGGTGTCGGGCGACGTGGTGGGCGAAATGATGTAGCGGCTCTCCTTGGGCCCGGCCTGGTCCGCGCGCGCATAGAAAATCAGCTGCCCCTCGCCCGAAGGAAACGCCCGTAGCTTCAGCCGGCCGTTGGGGCAGGCGAAGAACGTGTCGTCCTGCAGGATCTGCTCGGGGCCATGGTCGGACAACGGCGCCGCCAGGGGCAGCAGCGATTCGACACTGTTGATATGGGCCTTGATCTCTATGTTTCTTGGCATGGCGATACTCCGGTGCAAGGGCTTGATTTCGCTTGATTTCGCGTTATGTCGCTTTACATCGATCAGGACAGCAGCGCTCTGCTTGCGCGGCATCGCATCGCACGGAATTCGCCCGTCCGGTTATGCTTGCGGGCATGAACACGTCACCCCCCAACCCGCAGATCCAGATCCGGCGCGCCGGGCCGTCCGACACGCCGGCCGTTGCCACCATCCTCACCGACACCTACCTCGCCACGTGGAAGCCACAGCTCACGGCCGATGCGATCGCCCGCTTCGAGCAGGAAGACAAGATTGCCGCTTATGTCCGTAGCCGGCTGGCGGAATTCCACCTGGCTTGCGTGGCCGGCACCGTGGCCGGCATGGTGGATTGGGAGAACGACTTTGTCTGGGCGCTGCACGTGTCGCCACGCTGGCAGTCCCTCGGGCTGGGCAGCGCGCTGCTGGCCCACGCGGAAGCCGCGATGGCGGTCGCGGGCCATGCCCAGGCCCGGCTCGAAACCGACACCTTCAACGAGGCGAGCCGCGCCTTCTACCGGCGCCACGGCTATGCCGAGGTGGGATTCTACCCCGACGAAAGCTGGCACAGCGGCTTCACCACGGTACTGCTGAGCAAGCCGCTGACACCCGTCTGAGCCCGCCTGAAGCGGCCTGAACCCGATACCCGGCGCGCAGCGCTCAACCCAGGGTGCCGAGAATCACGCTCGATGCCTTGAAGATTGCCAGCGCGCGGCTGCCGTCGGCCAGTCCCAGCGCCGTCACGCTGTCGTTGGTGACGATCGCCACCACGGTGCCACCGCCGTCCAGTTCGAGCGCCACCTCGGCGTTGACCGCACCGGGCAGCACGCGCGTCACGGTGCCCGGCAACTGGTTGCGCGCGGACAGCCGCAGCCCAGGCTCGGGCAGGCCGAGCAGCACGGACGAGGCCTTGACCAGCGCGAAGGCTTCGGCACCGGGCGCGAGGCCCAGCGTCTCCACGCTTTCATGGGTGATGGTGGCGACCACCTGCTGGCCGCCCGCGAGCGCCAGCGCGACCTCGTCGTTGACAGTGCCGGCGCGGATCGCCACGACCTTGCCGAACAGCTTGTTGCGGGCACTGGTCCTGATCATGAAGCGCCGCATCAGGTGAAGGTCGTCCTGCGCGCTCTCGCCGAGATGGCCGAGCGTGGCGAGATGGGCGATAAAAAGCCGGTGTTCGCGCTCCAGCGCGCGATAGGTGCGGATCAGGCTGACGGCACGCTCGGTGAGCACCGTGCCGCCGCCGCCGCGGCCGCCGGCGGCGCGCACCACCAGGGGCTCCCCGGCGCTGTTGTTCATCGCGTCGATGGCGTCCCAGGCGCCCTTGTAGCTGAGGCCGACCGCCTTGGCCGCCGCCGTGATCGAGCCGTGCTCGCCGATCGCGGCAAGCAGGGCGATGCGTTCGCCGCCGCCCCAGTCCTGGGAGCCTGCGCGGAACCAGATCGCGCCGTCGAGTTCTAGCATGCGGAAGAAAGCGCTGCCGCATGGCAGCGCAGCAAAGTGACAGATGCCGCTTATCTTAATGCGCAATGCCGAAGGAGCCCAAGGGCCACTCGGCGGCAGCCCGGGCGCGTCATCCCTGGTGGGCAGGAATGTACCAGCGCATCATGCTGCCCGCGAAGTACTGCCGGTCCAGCTGGCGCAGCAGACGCCACGCCCTGAAGGGATCGACATCCAGGTCGACCCAGGCCCACGGATGGTCGGGATCGCCTTCGCGCACCAGTTCCACGGATTTGACCGGGGCATAGGGCGCCAGCTTGTCGCGCAGCATCGTTTCGGTCACATCGCGGTGCAGCCCCCGGATGAGTACCTTCATGTCTCGCTCCCGATATGAGGCAGCGCGCACGCGGCGGGCGGCAGCCTCCGGTATCCACTGTAGGTAGTGTAGGCGCCGCGCGGCGGGCCTGGTGGCAAGCCGTGGCGCGTTTGTCCTGCCGGCGGCCTCAGGCCATGATATGCACGCCGCCGTCGACATAAACGGTATTGCCGGAAATGCGGCGCGCATAAGGCGTGGCGAGGTAGGCAGTGGCGAACCCCACATCCATGATATCGACCAGCTCGCCCAGCGGCGCGCGGCCCGCGGCCTCGGCCAGCAGGTGATCGAAATCCTTCAGGCCCGATGCGGCGCGGGTCTTGAGCGGTCCCGGCGAGATGGCGTGCACGCGAATGCCGCTCGGGCCCAGTTCGTGCGCCAGGTAGCGGCAGGCGGCTTCCAGCGCGGCCTTGACCGGCCCCATCAGGTCGTAGTTCGGCACCACCCGGTTGGCGCCCTCGTAGCTCATGGCGAACAGGCTGCCGCCCGCGCGCATCAGCGGCACGGCGCGCCGCGCCAGCCGCACGAAGGAATGGCAGGAGACATCCATGGCCCGCGCGAAGCCGGCCGCCGAAGAATTCAGCAGGCCGCCCTGCAGATCCGCCTTGGGCGCGAAGGCCACCGAATGCACCAGCACGTCGAGCGCGCCCCACTGCCCGGTGATCCGCTCGAACAGCGCCTGCTCCTGCGCGGGATCCTCCACATCGAGCGGCATCAGGATGGTGGCGCCGACGGATTCGGCCAGCGGCGCGACATGCGGGTAAGCCTTGTCGTTGAGATAGGTGATCGCCAGCTCGGCGCCGAGTTCGCGAAAAGCGCGCGCGCAGCCCCAGGCGATGGAGTCCGCATTGGCAATGCCGACCACCAGCACGCGCGCGCCCAGCAAGGGCGGATTCAGTACTTGCACCATGACATCCTCGCTCATCGAATGCGGTTGGCCGGCGTGCGCCCCACGGCACGGGATGCGGTGATCAACGCCCCGTCTTGCCGCCGCGCCGCGCCGCGCCCTTGGCGGATCTTGCCGGCTTCTCCGCCAGGCCCGGCCTGCCGGCGCCGCCACGCTTCGCCGCGGCGGTTTTGCTCCGGGTGGCGGAGACGCTGGCTTGCGGCGCTTCCGGCTCGCGCCCGGCACGCGGTGCCGCAGGCGCTTCGGCCTGCGTGCCGGCCGGGACCGGCGCGGCAGGCAAGGCCGTGGGCGCCACCGCGGTTGCCACCGCGGCAGCGGCCGGCTCCCGCGCCGTATGGTCGGTGCCCAGCACTCGCGCCACCTCGCGGTAGCGCGCCAGGCGCCCGCCGTCGAGCGGTCCGGCCACGGTCATGATGCGATGGATGGCCATCATGATGCGATGGCGCAGCGCACTGTCCGGCACCAGCAACGGCAGCGCGGCAATGGCGCGCGCGGCGTCGAGCCCGACGATCAGGCTCTGCCGCCTCACCGCATCCTTGAGCATGGCGATGTCGGGCTGCTGCTCCAGGTGCTCGCGCGCCATCTGCCGCATCAGGTTGAAGGGCCGCTCCTCGATGCTGGTGTTTTCGTCGGCGACATAGGCAGCGATGCGCATGAAGGCATCCAGCGGCGTGCCCTGCCCGATCTGCGCCTCGGCGTCATGGATACGCCTGGCCGCGAGTTCCTTGCGCAGTGCCGCGTTCTCGGGCGGCGGCCCGCGCCGCTCGGCACCGGGCGCGAAGCCCATCATCGCGGACAACCAGGGCGATTTGTACAGCGCCTCGAAGGTCTGCTCGCAGAGCGCGTCGCGCTGGTCGCGCCAGGCATCCAGCGTGCGCACGATGTAGTCGGACGCGGCGCGTTCCAGCGTGACAAAGGGATTGTCCTGCGCGACCGGCTGGCGCGCCTCGCGCACCGCCGGCGCAAAGGCGGCCACCCACGCCATCCACGGATTCGCATCCGACGCCAGCGAGCGCTCGAGGCGGGCCGGGTGCAACTGCCGCATGGCGTACGCGCCCAGCTCATTGGACAGCGCCTGCACCACCGGCGACGCGAACGTATCGTACAGGCGCTGGTTGACCTCGGCCACGCGGCGCACCACCTCGAACGGGCGCTCGTCGTCGCGGCCGTCGTCCAGCGCGAGGATATCGTCGATGGTACGGCGCTCGAAGCGCATCAGGTAGCGCCCGTCGATCAGCTCGAGATGCGAGGTGCCGGGTGCGATATCTTCGATGCGCGCTTCGTAGAGGCCGGGCGGCAGCACATCGATCAGGTCGAGCGCCGAGAACAGTTCGGTATGTTCGCGATTGGCCACGCCGGCCGACACGAAGATGCCAAGATGCCCGACTTTCTCATGCAGGCAATAGACGATCACCTGTTCGTTGGCGACGATCTCGTCGACGCTGGCGTAGAGATCGGGAATCCAGTTCAGCGCCTGTTGCGGCGGCGTGATGTTGTCCCCCCAGGAGGCGAAGACCACGATGGGCGAGCGCACGTTGCGCAGGTCCACCGCCACGCTGCCGTCCGCGCTGCGCACCTCGCCTGCAGTGAGATGGTTACCGACGAAGAGGTTCTGCACGATCCAGTCGATCTCGGCGCGGTTGAGCAGGAAGTGGCCGCCCCACCAGCGCTCGAACTCAAGGAACCGCTCGCGCTCGGTGTCGA
Organism: Cupriavidus basilensis; assembly: GCF_029335485.1. Taxonomy (GTDB): domain Bacteria; phylum Pseudomonadota; class Gammaproteobacteria; order Burkholderiales; family Burkholderiaceae; genus Cupriavidus; species Cupriavidus basilensis_E. Next base: position 53,515 of record NZ_JARJLM010000416.1, on the reverse strand, counting down.
CCCGCGCATAAACCTCGTAGAGTTTTTTCCAATAGGTGTTGGACGGATTGAGCTGCTCGAAATTCTGCACCAGCCAGGCCCCGTCAAAGCGGCCGTTGCCGAGATCGGCGGCCAGGGACGACAGCCACGAGCCGCCCAGCAGGCCACCGCTGTAGCGCATCGGATTGCGCCCGCGCACGCCCGACCAGTAAGCCAGCGGCGAGCCGGCCAGCAGGATCGGCCCGACCAGTTCGGGTGCGGCCGCGGCCAGCATCATCAGCGCCCAGCCGCCCTGGCAGTTGCCGATCACGAAAGGCTTGCCCTGCGTCTGCGGGTGACGCCCGGCCACGGTCTCCAGGAACACGGCTTCGGCCCGCGCCACGCTTTCGATGGTCTGGCCGGGACACGGTACCGGGAAGAAGGTGACGAAGTAGCACGGGTGGCCGCGGCGCAGCGCGATGCCGATCTCGCTGTCGATCTTGAAGCCGCCGATGCCGGGGCCATGGCCGGCGCGCGGATCGATCACCACGAAAGGCCGCTTGGCCTCGTCGGTCACCATGCCGGGCGGCGGCAGGATGCGCAGCAAGGCATAGTTGGCGGGCTGCTCGAGCGTGCGCCCGTCGATCAGCACCTCGTGATCGAACACCAGCACCGGCGGCATGCCCTCGCGTTCGTGCTCGAAGGTCTGGTTGCCGCGCTCGCGCAGGATATCGAGCAACAGGATGGAGCGCTGCCAGGCATCCAGCGCGTAGGACCACGCATCGGACAACAGCGGCGGGACGTTCACGGCCAACTCAGGCATGCCGGCGGCGGCGCTGCCGGCATGGGCGACGGGTACTCGTGCGTTCACTCGGCTTCCCCTCTACGATATGGCGTTGGAGGCAGTCGATTTCCCGTGGCGGCGCGAGCCGCCATACGAAATTGCTGCCCTGCAGCACAGGCTAATCTACCAGCCAGGCTCCGTATTGACAACCCGCATTGGAGGGGATCGCCCAACCGGCATGACCTGGCGCAAGCCGGGGCGGCGCCGTCATCGTTCTGCAGGAAACTTGCCCTATACTGGGCCTTGTTTTTTTGCGCGACGCAGCATGCGTGCCGCACGCTGCTTGCGGCCGCCCCTCCCGACGCACTGGAAAGCCGATGACAAAGACGCTCGACAAGTACTCCGTCCTGCTGGCCCGCTGCGCCGAACTGGCAGCCATTCCCACCGCCGTGGCGCATCCCTGCGATGCCACCTCGCTCGGCGGCGCGCTGCAGGCCGCGCGGCTTGGCCTGATCGTGCCGCTGCTGATCGGGCCCGAGGCGCGGATCCGCCAGGTTGCCGACGCCAACGCGCTGGACCTCGGCGACAGCGTGCTGATCGACGCGCCGCACAGTCACGCCGCCGCCGCGCGCGCGGTGGCGGCAATACGCTCGGGCGAGGCCGAGCTGCTGATGAAGGGCAGCCTGCACACCGACGAACTGATGCACGAGGTCACCGCCTCGGCCACGGGCCTGCGCACCGGCCGGCGCCTCTCGCATGTGTTCGCGATGGACGTGCCGAGCTACCACAAGCCGCTGTTCATCACCGACGCCGCGGTCAACATCTTCCCCACGCTCAACGACAAGGCCGATATCTGCCGCAACGCGATCGACCTGCTGCGCGTGCTGGGCATCGAAAGCCCCAAGGTGGCGATCCTGTCGGCGGTGGAAACCGTGACCGACAAAATCCCTTCCACCATCGACGCCGCGGCGCTGTGCATGATGAGCCGGCGCGGCCAGATCGAAGGCGGCATCCTCGACGGCCCGCTGGCCTTCGACAACGCCATCAGCCGCGAAGCGGCGGTGACCAAGGGCATCGTCTCCGAGGTGGCGGGCGACCCCGACATCCTGCTGGTGCCCGATCTCGAATCCGGCAACATGCTGGCCAAGCAGCTCACCTTCCTGGCCGGCGCGGAAGCCGCCGGCATCGTGCTGGGCGCGCGCGTGCCGATCATCCTCACCAGCCGCGCCGACAGCGTGCGCGCGCGCATCGGCAGTTGCGCCATTGCCGTACTGGTGGCGCATGCGCGCCGCACCGCCCAGGCCGCCACCGGCGTCTGAGCGTCCGATCCCCCCCCCGCCCCGAAGGAGGCTTGCCAGCGTGAGCGTCGTCCATCCCACCATCCTCGTCGTCAATGCCGGTTCATCCAGCGTCAAGGTCTCGGTGTACGCCGTGCCCGAGGCCGCGCACGCCGACACCGACATCAATCCGGTACTGAGCGCGCATGGCCAGATCGAAGGCATTGGCGTGGCGCCCCGCCTCACCGCGAGCATGGCCGACGGCCGTGCGGTCGCCGACGAACGGTTCCCGGTGGCGCAGGTGGCCGATCACGACGCCGCCTTCCGCCTGATCCGGCTGGTGCTCAGCATCGGCCTGCGCGATACGCCTCCGGTGGCGATCGGCCATCGCGTGGTGCACGGCGGCGCGGACTATGCCGCAGCGGTGAAGATCGACGACGAGGTCATCGCCAAACTGGAGGCGCTGGTACCACTCGCGCCGCTGCACCAGCCGCACAATCTCACGGCGATCCGCGCGGTGCGCGAAGCCGCGCCGGCACTGCTGCAGGTGGCCTGCTTCGACACCGCCTTCCACGCCAGCCACGATGCGATGGCGCAACTGCTGGCGCTGCCCTACGAATACTTCGAGCGCGGCATCCGCCGCTACGGTTTTCACGGCCTGTCCTACGAATACATCGCACGCCGGCTGCAACAGGTCGCGCCCGATCTTGCCGCCGGCCGCGTGATCGTGGCCCACCTGGGCAACGGCGCCAGCCTGTGCGCCATGCGCGAGGGACGCAGCATCGAATCCACCATGGGCCTGACCGCGCTCGACGGCCTGCCGATGGGCACGCGCTGCGGCGCCATCGATGCCGGCGCCGTCCTGTGGCTGTCGCAGCAAGGCATGAGCAGCAAGGATATCGAGACCATGCTGTATCAGGAGTCGGGGCTGAAAGGCTTGTCCGGCGTCAGCAGCGATATGCGCGCCCTGCTGGCCAGCGACGCGCCGCGCGCGCGCCTGGCCATCGATTTCTACGCCTACCGCGCTGCGCAGGAAATCGGCAAGCTGGCCACCACGCTGGGCGGCCTCGATGCGCTGGTGTTCACCGCCGGCATCGGCGCCAATTCGCCGCCGGTGCGCGAGCGCATCTGCGCGCGGCTCGCGGACCTGTTCGGCATCAGCCTGGACGCCGCCGCGAACGGCGAGAACCGCCAGCGCATCAGCCGCGACAACAGCCGCGTGCCGGTGCTGGTGCTGCCCACCGACGAAGAAGGCATGATCGCGCTGAATACCGCGCGGATCCTGCGCGAGCAGGCAGGGGCGGCGCAGGCAGCCCGTTAAGAGGCCGGCAGGCGGCCGCCATCAATGGCCGGATGGAGGTTGACGCGCCGCATGGCCTGCTGCATGATGCCCGCATGCACTTCATCGAGCGCCCGGCAGCCTCTGCCACTACCACCGCTACCACCACGACCGCTTTCGGCGGGTCGTGCGGCCGGTACGCGAGCCCGGAGTCGAAGTAGCATCAGCGTATTGCCCCAAGGCCCCGCCAGCAATGGATGGGGACCTGCCGTTTCTCCGCCAGCGCCGGCATCACAGGAGAAACACCATGCAGGATCCAGGCGCAGGGCGGTCCGCCCTTCTGATCGTCGATATGCAATGCGGCATGTTCAATGGCCCGCAGCAGCCGTATGAAGGCGAGCGCGTACTCGCCAACATCAACGCACTGATTCGTCAGGCCCGCCAGGCCGGCGCCCCGGTCTTCGCGGCGCGGCACACCGGGCCGCAGGGATCGCCCATCGCGCCGGGAAGCGCGCTCACGCAACTACTGCCCGGGCTGATGGTGGATGCGGCGCAGGACACGGTGTTCGACAAGACCCGGCCCAACTGCTTCTTCGGCACCGGGCTGGCCGGCTGGCTCGCCGGCGCCGGCGTGGCCGAGCTGGTGATCGCCGGGGTAAAAACGGAGTACTGCATCGACACAACCTGCCGCGCCGTCGCCGACCTCGGCTTCAGGGGCGTGCTGGTGGCCGACGCGCATACCACCATGGACACGCCGGCCCTGTCCGCGCGGGCGATCACCGCGCATCACAACCTGGTATTGAACGGACCGTTCGTGCGACTGGCCAGCACAGCGGACTGCCTGTTCCCGCCGCTCCCGGCGACCCGGCGGCCTGAATCCGAAAAGCGTTGAGGAACCAGGCGGACCGGGAAGGCGTGCGGGCCCGGGAACGACGCTCGGCAAGGCTGGCGCCTTGCGCGCATTCGCGACGGCGCATGGCGCATGCTTGCCGGCCTGCCGGCGCAACGAATCCGTGGCCAGGGACACTGCCTAGGCTCGCACCAGGTAAGCCTGCCGCAGGCGCTCCGCATCCACGCCCAGCACGTCGCCGAGATAGGTTTCCATGCCGCCGTAATCCTGCTCGATGGCGTGCATGGACGCCTCCAGATAGGACGCTTTCACCTCCAGCAGCGGCCACATCACCGCCGGGTCGACGCCGGACTGCGCGGCCCGGTCGCTCATCTGCCGGTTGAAGCCCTGGTTGCAGCGATTCGAATCCAGGTAATTGGCCATGATGGCGTCGCGCCCGACCCCCAGCGCGCCGAGCAGCAGCAACGAGGCAAAGCCGGTGCGGTCCTTGCCGGCGGTGCAGTGGTACAGCAGGTTGCCGCCCTGCTCCGCGGTCTTCAGGAAGCCGCCGAAGGCGGCCTGGTACCTGCGCGGAAAATCGCGGTAGACCTCCAGCATGAAAGCCTCCGTCTCCGGCGCGCTGCCGCCGCGCAGGCGCGGCATCAACTCGGCCATCGACATGCTGCCTTCCAGCACCGGCGAAGCCACCCAGCGGAAGACCTGGCCAAAGCCGCTCTCCGCCGGCGATTTTTCGCCAGACGAGCGGAAGTCGATCACCAGGTCCAGTTGCAGCGCGCGCAGGCGCGCCATATCGGCGGCGCTGGCCAGGCCCGGATTGCCGCTGCGAAACAGCTTGCCGGCCCGCACCTGGCGGCCATCGGCGGTGACAAGGCCGCCCAGGTCGCGGATATTGACCACGGTCTCCAGCACCAGCGGTGCCTGGCCATGACCGCCGGCGCCTGGCGCCAGCGACGGCGCGTCGCCCACTACGGCGTGGCGGCGCCACGCGAACAAATACTGCATCGATCTCTGTCCTGTTCCTGGAATTCGTCGAACTTCCGTATGGCTTGAATCAGCGTGCGCGATACGCCGGCACATGCCAGCGCGTATGGCAGCCGGCAATATAACGGCGATCGAGGTTCGCCACCAGCTTCCACACCGTCATCGGATCGACATCGTCGAGGTCCAGGTCGACCCAGGCCCAGGGATGGGCGCCGTCGCCCTCGTCGATCAACTCCACCTCCTTCACCCGCACATAGGAGGCCAGGGCCTCGCGCAGCCGCGCTGCGCCGACTCCGGCACGTAGTCCTCTTACCAAAACCTTCATCACGCGCTCCAATGATTTCAGATCGCCTCGCTGTCCAGGGCCGATGCGCATACTGCCCGGCCCCGGGCCCGCGATGCGCCGACAGCAAACCTGTACGGCGCGAGGATTCCGAAAGTATGACGCCTTGCACCCCCGGGAATTTCCCCGCACCCGCACCCTCCTTGATCCTGGTCAGAAGATCCCCGGATCCGGCCTCGACACGCGCCGCCGGCCGCCACCATAATTTCCCCATGTCGAACTCGGCAGCCCGGCCACGAGCCGGCCTGCGCATCGGCCAGGCCTTCACGGAAGCCCGACGAACGACACCGCCCTCAAGCCAGCCGCAGGCTACCGATCTTGCCCGCGCGTGACGTCCGCCATCCCGTGTCGACCCCAACATCAACAAGACAAGCAAAGGGAAAGCGATGACAGATCCGCGCAATCCGACCCAGACCGTCCCCACTGCCGCGGCCGCCGCGGGCCAGGCCACACCGAAAATTTCGCAACCGTGGGGGCTCTATGCCGCCGTGGTGGTGCTGATCGGCATACTCTGGCTGCCAGTGCCCGCCGACCTGCCGGTGGCGGGCCATCGCATGCTGGCCATCCTCGCCTTCGCCATCGTGGTGTGGATCACCGAGGCCGTCTCCTACGAGGCCAGCGCGGTCATGATCACCTCGCTGATGGCAGCGCTGATCGGCTTCGCGCCCACCGTGGGCGATCCCGCCACGCAGTACGGTACCTCCAGGGCACTCGGCATGGCGCTGGCGGGCTTCTCCAACACCGCGCTGGCACTGGTCGCCGCCGCCCTGTTCATCTCGGCCGCGATGACCGTGACCGGGCTGGACCGGCGCATCGCGCTGGTCACGCTCTCGGCCATCGGCACCAGCACCCGGCGCATCCTGATCGGCAGCATCGCGGTCACCATCGCGCTGTCGCTGGTGGTGCCCAGCGCCACGGCGCGCAGCGCCTGCGTGGTGCCGATCATGATGGGCATCATCGCCGCCTTCGGTGTCGACAAGAAGTCAAACATCGCGGCCGGCATCATGATCACGGTGGCGCAGGCCACCAGCATCTGGAACGTCGGCATCCAGACCGCCGCCGCGCAGAACCTGCTGACGGCGGGCTTCATGGACAAGCTGCTGGGCGAGCGCATCACCTGGCTGCAATGGCTGATCGCCGGCGCGCCGTGGGCCGTCGCGATGTCGGTGGTGCTGTATTTCCTGGTGCGTTTCCTGCTGCCCGCCGAGACCGAGGCCATCCCCGGCGGCAAGGAAGCCGTGCAGCGCGAACTGGCCGGGCTGGGCCCGATGAGCGGCCCGCAGAAACGGCTTGCCGCGGTGTCCATCGGCCTGCTGCTGTTCTGGGCCACCGAGGGCAAGCTGCATCAGTTCGATACCGCCACCGTGACCTTCGTCGGCCTGGTGATCCTGATGATGCCGCGCATCGGCGTGATGGACTGGAAGACCATGCAGCAGCGCACGCCGTGGGGTACCCTGATCGTGTTCGGCGTGGGCATCAGCCTGGGCACCGCGCTGCTCACTACGCAGGCCGGCCAGTGGCTGGGCAAGTTCGTGGTGGCGCATTCCGGGCTCGCCACGCAGGGACCGATCCTGGTGTTCGCCATCCTGGCGGCCTTCCTGATCCTGATCCATCTCGGCTTCGCCAGCGCCACCGCGCTCACCGCCGCGCTGCTGCCGATCCTGATCTCGGTGCTGCAGACCCTGCCGGGCGACGTCAACAAGATCGGCCTGACCATGCTGCTGGGCTTTACCGTCAGCTTCGGCTTCATCCTGCCGATCAACGCGCCGCAGAACATGGTGTGCCTGGGCACCGACACCTTCAATGGCAAGCAGTTCGCCAGGGTCGGCATCCCCGTCACGCTGATCGGCTACGCCATGATGCTGCTGTTCGCCGCCACCTACTGGCGCTGGCTGGGCTGGATCTGAGCCGGGGAGAACACGCATCATGCACATCACACTGCAAGCCGCCACCCAACTGGCGCGCGACCTGCTGGCCGCGCAGGGCGTACCCGCCGACATCGCCAACGACGTGGCCGAACACCTGGTCGAGGCCGATCGCTGCGGCTATGCCAGCCACGGCCTGTCGATCCTGCCAAATTACCGGCGCTCGCTTGCCACCGGCAACGTCAATCCCGCCGGCCGCGCCGAATGCGTGCTCGACCGCGATAGCCTGCTGGTGTTCGACGGCAACGGCGGCTTCGGCCAGCACGTCGGCAAGACCGTCATCGAGACCGCCATCGAGCGGGTGCGCCGGCACGGCCACTGCATCGTCACGCTGCGCCGCTCGCACCATCTCGGCCGCATGGGGCACTTCGGCGAGATGGTGGCCAAAGAAGGCTATGTACTGCTGAGCTTCACCAATGTGATCAACCGCGCGCCCGCGGTGGCGCCCTATGGCGGCCGCGCCGCGCGGCTGACCACCAACCCGCTATGCTTCGCCGGGCCGATGCCGAACGGCAGGCCGCCGCTGGTGGTGGACATCGCCACCAGCGCGATCGCCATCAACAAGGCGCGCGTGCTGGCCGAGAAAGGCGAGCCGGCGCCGGAGCACAGCATCATCGACGCCGACGGCAATCTCACCACCGATGCCGCCACCATGTTCGGCGAGCGCCCGGGGGCGCTGCTGCCCTTCGGCGGCCACAAGGGCTATGCGCTAGGGGTGGTGGCCGAGCTGCTGGCCGGCGTGCTGTCGGGCGGCGGCACCATCCAGCCGGAGAACCCGCGCGGCGGCGTGGCCACCAACAATATGTTCGCGGTGCTGATGAACCCGGCGCTCGACCTGGGGCTGAGCTGGCAGAGCGCCGAGGTGGAAGCCTTCGTCAACTACCTGCACGACACCCCGCCCGCGCCGGGCTTCGATGGCGTGCAATACCCGGGTGAGTTCGAAGCCGCCAACCGCGCGCTCGCCACCACCCATCTGGAGGTCAATCCAGCCATCTGGCGCAACCTGGCGGCGCTGGCGCAGGAACTTGGCGTAGCGCTGCCAGCGGCCTGACCCGGCGTGCCCTGCGCCGGACCTGCCCGTGGTCCGGCGCAGGCTTCCCCCACGGTGCAGGCCATTTTTGATACGCTAGCCACTTTGGCCATTTCTGCCATTTGGCTGGCGGCAGTGCTCCCCTGCGCTTCCGGCCCGGCTATCCACCCACCCACGTCGGAGACCGGCTTGCCGATGCAGCATATTGAAATCCAGTTCGCCTCCACGCTGGCGAGCGCTTGCCCGTCCGAGCCGCCCATGCGGCTGGCCTACCCCCAGCGCACCCTGACCGTGCGGCAACTGATCGGCGACGTGGTGCGCGAGCAATGCGCGCGCCTGGCGCTACGCGCCGCGATCGGCGCGGCCGAAGCCGCTGCCCGCGTGGCCCGCCAATACCTCACCGACGAAGAGATCGCGCAACTCTCGGCGCACGGACGCGTCGCCTTGCAGGCGGCGGGCTCGCCGGCGGCGCCCGAGCCTGAGGCCGAGGTCGCTTGCGCGCTGGCTGGCTTCGGCAAGCGGCGCTTCCTGCTGACGGTACAAGGGCAGCGCATGCACAGTCTGGACGACACCATCCAGTTGGCGCGAGACACCCAGATCGCTTTCGTGCGGCTGGTGCCGCTGGTGGGGGGCTGAGGCATGGCAGTCATGATGCTTCCCGCCAGCCATTTCGCGCTCGACGGCATCGAGCAGCACTGGCCCGCCCTGGCGCAGGCCACCGCGCATTGGGCTGAACTCGATGCCGCGGCGCAACGCCAGGGCCTGGGCGCGGGCAGCCGCTCGCGCGACTGGGAAAGGCTTGCCTGCGAAGCCCGGGATGGCATCGCCACCCAAAGCGCCCGCGACTGGTACAACCGTCTTGCGGCCGCGCTGCCCGCGCCTGCGCTGCCGCGTTGCCTGGCCCTGCTGATACTGCACCGGCAGCGCTGGCTGCAGCGCTTGTTCCCGGGGTCGGCGCCGGGCGAGGCGGAAATCCTGGCCTGTGTCACGCGCGAACAAGCGCTGTTCCAGGTGGCAAGCAGGCTGGCGGAACAAGTCATGTACGACGCGGCGCTTGCCTCCTCCGGCAAGGAGAACGAGAGCGCCATCGGCGGCGCGCCTCAAACCGCGCCGGATGCGCCACTGCCATGCGAGGAGGCCGATGCGCTGATGCTCTCGCAATTCGCGCTGGCGTTGCTGGGCGATACGCAGACACCGCCAGCCTACCCGACCCATCCTCCACAAGACTGGGAGGACCTTGCGTCGCGGCAGCCGGCCGGCTTGCGCGCGCTGGCCGGCCAGCTCGCGGCCGGCGCGCTTCACCTGGATGCCGACGGCATGTTCCAGCCGGTGCCCGGCCAGGGCCTGGCGTTGCCGGTACAACTGCCCGGCGAGGGCGAGACCGGCCCGGTCGGCGAACTGCCGCCGCTGTCCTGGCTGTACGCGCTGCATGTGCGCGGCCTGCTTGCGCTGGCGCTGCGCGAGGGCTGGATCGGCGCGCATGCGGCCATCCGCCTGTCGCGGCAGAGCGACTACTGCGCACCGTTCCAGTTGCTGTGCCATACGCAGGCCGAACTGGCCGGCATGCGTCACGGCCCCGCGCTGCTGGACACCGTGGCCTATCTTCGCGAGCGGCACACCGCCCTGGCGGAGCAACTGGACCAGGTGCCGGCCCAGACCGAGCATGGCAAGTTCGTCGCCCGGCCGGTCTCGCCGTCCGGTTCCGATCGCTGGGGCTACTCGCCGACGCTGGCCATGGTGGGCAGCGCACCGCTGCTGCGGGCCTGCGCCTGGCTGGCGGGCAATACGTGGGACGGCGTGCCCTTCTGGCGGAAGTTCGCCCATCAGGACTTCCTCGACCTGCGCTGCCTGGATACGCAGGAACAACGCGCGGACGTGGTGGCCGCCCTGCGCCACTGCGGACCGTTGGCGCTCGAGCGCGCGCTGCAGCATTGCAGCGCGGCCGCCGACAGCCTGATCTTCGAGGCACTGGGGCACGCTGCGCTCCTCCCCCTGCTGGCATGGACCCACGGCTACCTGCGCGAGCACAGCGCCGACAGCGAGCCACCGCTCGGTGTGATCGAACCGGCCGCCGTGCTGCCCATCCTGCAGGCGCTGCCCACCCCCGCATGGCACTGGTTCCGCGATGTCTATCTCGCGCACGGCAGCGAGCTTCACGCCCGCGACGAAACCGCCAGGCTGCTGGGCGCCCTCCTTGGCGAGAACGCCGCGGCGCTGGTGAAGTCGGCACTGACCAAGCACGCGCACGTCCCGATCAAGGCCCTGGGACTGCTGCCCTTGCCCGCGGGTGCCGAAGGCGAGGCTGCCTGCATCGAACGCTATGTGCAATTGCAGCAGGTAGGCCAGGAGGCCACCCGTTATGGCGCCCTGCGCCAGGCCAACCAGCGCGCTGCCGCCATCATCGGCCTGCGCAACCTGGCCGTGTCGGCAGGCTATGCCGAACTGGGCGAGCTCGAATGGGCGATGGAAGCGCGGCAAGGCGCGGCGCTGCAAGCCTGGTTTACGCCGCAGGCCATGGGTGGCTACAGCGCCTATATCGACATGGCGGCGGAGCCCGCCGGGCCGGTGGTGATCAACGCCAGGGGCAAGCGCCTGGCGAACGCGCCGGCCGCGTTGAAGAAGGTACCCGAATGGCTGGCGCTCAAGGCGGCCTGGGACGCGCTCAAAGCGCAGCGCCGCCGCTTTGTCCGGGCGCTGGAACACCGGCTGGTGGCGCAGACCCCGATGAGCCCGGCGCAGGCCGGCGAGGCGCTGCGGCATCCGCTGATGGCGGACCTGGTGGCACGGCTGGTATGGCAGGACGAAAGCGGCCGGCAGGGCCTGCTGAGCGCGCAAGGCCTGGAAGGCCCGGACGATGCGCAGCCGCCGCATGGCGCCTTGCGGCTGGTGCATCCCCATGGCTGGCTGGCGGCGGGCGTGCTGGCGCAATGGCAGGCATGGGCCGTGGCGCGCGGGCTGGTGCAGCCGGTCAAGCAGGTATTCCGCGAGCTGTACGTACCCACCCCGGCCGAGCGCGAGGCCGGCTACGCGTCGGGCCGCTACGCCGGCAGGCGCGCACGCACGGTGCCTGCTCAGGGCATATTCAAGACGCGCAACTGGCGGCCGTCAGACGGGGGCGGATGCGCCGAGCATCATCGCCGCTTTGCCGACGGCACGGTGGCGCGTTTCGATTTCGACTTCGACCCGCACTTCTTCACCGAACTGCCGGAGCTCACCACGGGCGCCGTCACCTTCGACCGTGACGGCAGCGCCATCGCCCTGGCCGAGGTCCCGCCCATCGTGTTCTCCGAAACCATGCGCGATCTCGACCTGCTGATCGCGCGGGCCATTGCCGAAGGCGGCGAGCACTACAGCTCGGCCGAATCGCTGGCGGGACGGCGGGCGCTGCTGCAGGCGCTGGCGCCCGCGTTGGGAGCGGATCGCATCGAGGTCGACGAGCGCCATGTGCACGTACGGGGCAAGCTGGCCCAATACCGCATCCACCTGGCCAGCGCGCATATCCACCTGGAGCCGGGCGCCTACCTGTGCGTCATCCCGGATGCGCGCGCCGCCGCAGGCAAGCCGCTGCGGCTGCCGTTCGAGGAGGACGACGCGCGGACCGCGGAGATTGTCAGCAAGGTGCTGCTGCTGCTCGACGACGACCAGATCACCGATCCTGCCATCACCGGGCAGATCCGGCAGGGCGCAGGGCAAGACTGAAGGCGGAATCCGGCGCACCAGGTCCTTGGCAATACAATACTGGCCATGAAACGTCTCTGGTCGAATTTCCTCAAGCTGGTGGTCCTGCTGGTGCTGGGCGGCGCCCTGCTCGGCACGCTGGCCGTCCTCGTGGCCCAGCGCCAGCTGCCGACGCTGGACGCGCTCACCGCCTTCCGCCAGTCTCCCGGCTATGTCCCGATCAGCCAGATACCGCCCACGCTCACGCAGGCGGTGGTGGCGATCGAGGATGAGCGCTTCTACCTGCACGACGGTATCGACTACGTCGGCGTGATCCGCGCCGGCGTGGCCAACCTGTCCGACGAGCTGTCCCAGGGCGCCTCCACCATCACCATGCAGGTGGCGCGCAACTTCTTCCTGTCGCGCCAGAAGACCTATACCCGCAAGCTCTACGAGGTGCTGATGGCCTACCGCATCGAGCACGCCATGGGCAAGGACGAGATCCTGGAGCTCTATATGAACAAGATCTACCTTGGGCAGGGCGCCTATGGCTTCGCCGAAGCCGCCGAAACCTACTTCGGCAAGCCGGTGTCCGACCTGACGCTGGCCGAATGCGCGATGCTCGCGGGCTTGCCCAAGGCGCCTTCGGCCAATAACCCCGTGGTCAATCCGCGGCGGGCCCGGCAGCGGCAGACGTATATCCTGCGGCGGATGCTGGAACTGGGGAAGATCGACCGGGGGCAGTATGATGCGGCGCTGCTGGAGCCGTTGCGGCTACGCTGACCGCCCGTCCGACACCCCCCGCGGCGTGGGTCCGCGCCGATACCGGAAATGCTGCAGCGCTGGAGACGCGCGTCGCGCCGCATCCTGTCACGTCACTGCAGCAGCGCGCGATGGCGCGACACCGCCTGCAGCACGATCTCGTCCAGGCCGGCATCCTCGCTGCGTTCGTCCAGCCGTGCCAGCAGCGCACGCCGCATGCGCGGCTCCCAGAAACGCTTGATATGCCCGGCGATATCCGCCAGCGCTTCCTCGCGATCGGGCATGGCCTCGAAGAAGGTGCCGATCTGGTTCGCCATCTTGACGAGATTGTCGGAGTTCATGCCTGTTCCGTCCTGCTGTGCAAACGTTGGGGGTGGGAGTAGACCACGTGGCGGCCGGCGCGCACAAAGCCGGCCAGCGTGACGCCGGCATCGAGCGCCAGCCGCACCGCCAGCGCGGTCGGGCCCGAAACGGCGGCCAGCACGCCGACGCCGGCGCTGGCGGTCTTCAGCACCATTTCGTAGCTGGCGCGGCTGGTGACCAGCACGGCGCCGCGCGAGCGGTCTTCGCCGCTGCGCGCCAGCGCCCCGATCAGTTTGTCGAGCGCGTTATGGCGGCCCACGTCTTCGCGCACCAGCGCTACCTGGCCGTCGGCGCGCAGCCAGGCGGCGGCGTGCGTGGAGCCGGTGTGGCGCAGCAGTTCCTGCCGGGTCTGCAACTGCGCGAACGCGGCGTACAGCACTGCGGCGCTGAAGCTGGCGCTGCTGCCCACCGGCGCCGGCGCGCGCATGACCTCCTGCAGCGATTCGGTGCCGCACAACCCGCAGCCGGTGCGGCCCGTCATGGCGCGGCGCCGGTCCTTGAGCGCGGCGAAGGCTTGCGCCGCGATGCGCAGCTTCACCGCGATGCCCTCGGGGCGGACCTCGGTGTCGATCTCATAGACGTCGCGCGGGCTGGCCACCAGCCCTTCGCTCAGGCTGAAGCCCAGCGCGAAGTCTTCAAGATCGGCCGGCGACGCCAGCATCACCGCGTGCGAGATGCCGTTGTACTCGAGCGCGACCGGCACTTCCTCGGCGATCTCGTCGTCCTCCAGCGCCAGCTCCCCCAGGCGGCAGCGGCTGACCGCGAAGGTGCTGTGCGTGGGCGGCTCGGCGTCGGTGTCTGGCACCGCAGCGGACCTGGCCATGGCGAGTTCGCAGGCCGTCATGCCGACCCCGCCTCGGCGCTGGCCGCCTGCAGCAGCTGCATCTGCTGGTCGTGGAAATCGCGATACTGGCGCTGCCATTCGGACGGCTGCGCCACCGGCGTCACCTGCACCGCGGTGACCTTGTACTCGGGGCAGTTGGTGGCCCAGTCCGAGTTGTCGGTGGTGATCACGTTGGCGCCGGATTCCGGGAAGTGGAAGGTGGTGTACACCACGCCCGGCTGCATGCGTTCGCTGACGATGGCGCGCAGCACGGTCTCGCCTGCGCGGCTCTGCACGCCGACCCAGTCGCCGTCCTTGATGCCGCGTTCCTCGGCGTCGTGCGGATGGATCTCCAGGCGGTCCTCGTCGTGCCACATCACGTTCTCGGTGCGGCGCGTCTGCGCGCCCACGTTGTACTGCGACAGGATGCGCCCGGTGGTGAGGATCAGCGGGAACTTGCGGTTGACGCGCTCGTTGGTAGGCACGTAGCGGGTGATGATGAACTTGCCCTTGCCGCGCACGAAGGCGTCGATATGCATGGTGGGCGTGCCTTCCGGCGCCGCATCGTTGCACGGCCACTGGATGCTGCCGAGCTCTTCGAGCCGCTGGTAGCTGACGCCGCTGAAGGTGGGCGTGAGGCGCGCGATCTCGTCCATGATCTCGGACGGGTGCTTGTATTCCATCGGATAGCCCAGCGCATTGGACAGCAGCACCGTGGCTTCCCAGTCGGCGTAGCGGGCCTTGGGCGGCATCACCTTGCGCACGCGCGAGATGCGGCGCTCGGCGTTGGTGAAGGTGCCGTCCTTCTCCAGGAAGGACGAGCCCGGCAGGAAGACGTGCGCGTACTTGGCGGTCTCGTTGAGGAAGATGTCCTGCACCACGATGCATTCCATGGCCGACAGCGCAGCCGCCACGTGCTGCGTGTTGGGGTCGGACTGCACGATGTCCTCGCCCTGGCAGTACAGGCCCTTGAAACTGCCCGACAGCGCGGCCTCGAACATATTGGGGATGCGCAGGCCGGGTTCCGGGCTGATCTCCACGTTCCACGCCGATTCGAACAGCCCGCGCGTGGTCGAGTCCGACACATGGCGGTAACCCGGCAGTTCGTGCGGGAAGGAGCCGATATCGCAGGAACCCTGCACATTGTTCTGCCCGCGCAGCGGGTTCACGCCCACGCCTTCGCGGCCGATATTGCCGGTGCACATGGCGAGGTTGGCGATACCCATCACGGTGGTCGAACCCTGCGCATGCTCGGTCACGCCGAGGCCGTAGTAGATCGCCGCGTTGCCACCGGTGGCGTACAGGCGCGCGGCGCCCCGCAACTGGCCGGCCGGAATGCCTGTGATCTCCGCCATGGCTTCCGGCGAATTCTCCGGCAGCGAGACAAAGTCGCGCCATTGCTGGAAGGCGCGGTCCTCGCAGCGCTCGGCGATGAAGGCTTCGTTCATCAGGCCTTCGGTGACGATCACGTGCGCCAGCGAGGTCACCACGGCCACATTGGTGCCCGGACGCAATTGCAGGTGGAAGTCGGCCCGCACGTGAGGCGATTCGACCAGGTCGATGCGGCGCGGATCGATCACGATCAGCCTGGCGCCGGCGCGCAGCCGCTTCTTCATGCGCGAGGCAAATACCGGATGGCCGTCGGTGGGGTTGGCGCCCATCACCAGGATCACGTCGGCCTTCTCCACCGAGCGGAAGGTCTGCGTGCCGGCCGATTCGCCCAGCGTCTGCTTGAGGCCGTAGCCGGTCGGCGAGTGGCAGACCCGCGCGCAGGTGTCGACGTTGTTGTTGCCGAAGGCGGCACGCACCAGCTTCTGCACCAGGTAGCCTTCCTCGTTGGTACAGCGCGACGACACGATGCCGCCGATCGACTCGCGGCCATGCCCGGCCTGGATACGCTTGAACTCGGAAGCGGCGTAGCCGATGGCTTCTTCCCACGACACTTCGCGCCACGGATCGGTGATCTTCGCGCGGATCATCGGGTTCAGGATGCGGTCCTTGTGGGTGGCGTAGCCCCACGCGAAACGCCCCTTCACGCACGAGTGCCCTTCGTTGGCCTGCCCGTTCTTGTACGGCACCATGCGCACCACTTCATTGCCCTTCATCTCCGCCTTGAAGGCGCAGCCCACGCCGCAGTAGGCGCAGGTGGTGACAGTGCTGTGCTCGGGCTGCCCCATGCGGATGATGGAGGTCTCGGCCAGCGTGGCGGTGGGGCATGCCTGCACGCAGGCGCCGCACGACACGCAGTCGGAATCCATGAAGCTGTCGCCCTGCCCCGCCGTCACGCGCGCGTCGAAGCCGCGGCCGCTGATGGTGAGCGCGAAGGTGCCCTGGGTTTCCTCGCAGGCGCGCACGCAGCGGTTGCACACGATGCACTTGGAGGGGTCGTAGGTGAAATACGGGTTGGATTCGTCCTTGGCCTCGGCACGGTGATTGGCGCCGTCGTAGCCGTAGCGCACCTCGCGCAGGCCCACCACGCCGGCCATGTCCTGCAGCTCGCAATTGCCGTTGGTGGGACAGGTCAGGCAGTCCAGCGGATGATCGGAGATATAGAGCTCCATCACCCCGCGGCGCAGATCGGCCAGCTTGTCGCTCTGCGTCCTGACCTTCATGCCGGTTTCGGCCGGCGTGGTGCACGACGCCGGATAACCGCGGCGCCCTTCGATCTCGACCAGGCACAGGCGGCAGGAGCCGAAGGACTTGAGGCTGTCGGTGGCGCACAGCTTGGGCACGTTGACCCCAGCCTGCACGGCGGCGCGCATGAGCGAGGTGCCGGCCGGCACGGTCACATCGACGCCGTCGATCTCCAGCGTGACCTGCTGCTGCGAATCGCTGGGCGGCGTACCGAAATCGATTTCGTTGCGTGTATTCAAGGCGGACTCCCGCTGCGGCCTCGGGGACCGCGTACTGGTTCAGTGAAGCGCCGGTGGCGCGTGCCCGGCAATCAGGCAGCCTTGGCGGGTGCGGCCACGCCGAAGTCTTCCGGGAATTCGTTCAGCGCCGACAGCACCGGGTACGGCGTCATGCCGCCCATGGCGCACAGCGAGCCGCCCAGCATGGTGTCGCACAGGTCGCGCACCAGCTTCACGTGCTTCACCGGCTGATCGCCGGCGATGATCTTGTCGATCACCTCGACGCCGCGGGTCGAGCCGATCCGGCACGGCGTGCACTTGCCGCAGGACTCGATGGCGCAGAACGCCATGGCATAGCGGGCCTGCTTCGCCATGTCCACGGTGTCGTCGAACACCACGATGCCGCCATGTCCCAGCACCGCGCCGAAGGCGGCGAAGGCTTCGTAGTCCATCGGCGTATCGAGCCGCGACTCCGGCAGGTAAGCGCCCAGCGGCCCGCCCACCTGCACCGCGCGAATGGGGCGGCCGCTGCGCGTGCCCTGGCCGTAGTCCTGCAGCAGCTCGCGCAGGGTCACGCCAAAGGCCTTCTCCACCAGCCCGCCCTGCCGCACGTTGCCGGCCAGCTGGAACGGCAGCGTGCCGCGCGAGCGGCCCATGCCGTAGTCGCGGTAGAACGCCGCGCCGCGCGAGAGGATCAGCGGCACGGTGGCCAGCGAGATCACGTTGTTGATGATGGTGGGCTGGCCGAACAGGCCTTCGATCGCCGGCAGCGGCGGCTTGGCGCGCACCACGCCGCGCTTGCCTTCCAGGCTCTCCAGCAGCGCGGTTTCCTCGCCGCACACATAGGCGCCGGCGCCCTTGCGCACCTCCAGGTGGAAGCGCCTGCCGCTGCCGCGAATGTCATCGCCGAGCCAGCCGCCGGCCCGGGCGATGCCGATGGCCGCCTCCAGCATGGCGATGGCGTGCGGATATTCCGAGCGCACGTAGATATAGCCCTGCTGCGCGCCCACCGCGAGGCCGGCGATGGTCATGCCTTCGATCAGCATGAAGGGATCGCCTTCCATCACCATGCGATCCGAGAAGGTGCCGGAATCGCCCTCGTCCGCGTTGCAGACCACGTACTTGACCGGCGCCTCCGCCTTCAGCACCGTCTGCCACTTGATGCCGGTGGGAAAGGCCGCGCCGCCGCGGCCGCGCAGGCCGGAGTCGGTGACTTCCTGCACGATCCGCGCGCCGTCCAGCGCCAGCGCCCGGGTCAGGCCGGCGTAGCCCTGGTGCGCGACGTAGTCATCGAGGGACAGCGGATCGGTGATGCCCATGCGGGCGAAGGTCAGGCGTTCCTGCCTTTTCAGGAAAGGGATTTCCTCGGTAAGGCCGAGGCCGAGGGCGTGCTCGCCGCCAGCCAGGAAGTCAGCGTCGAACAGCGCGGCGACATCCTCCGTGTCCACCGGACCGTAGGCCACGCGCCCCGCGGGAGTCTGCACCTCCACCAGCGGCTCCAGCCAGAACATGCCGCGCGAGCCATTGCGCACCAGCGTCACGCTGGCGCCGCGCGCCGCCGCCTCGCGCGCAATGGCGCGCGCCACCTCGTCGGCGCCCATGGCGAGCGCACTGGAATCGCGGGGAACGAAAACGGTAATGCTCATGCCTCCACCTCCGCCGGCTGATCGCGCGACGCGTCGGCGCAGGCCTTCACCAGGGCATCGAAACGCTGTGGCGTCACGCGGCCAGCCAGTTGCCCGTCGATCGTCACGGCCGGGCCGCAGGCGCACTGGCCCAGGCAATACACCGGCTCCAGCGTGAACCCGCCGTCGGCCGTGGTCTCGTGGAAGGCGCAGCCGAGCGCGCGCTCCGCGTGGGCGGCCAGGGCCTCGCTGCCCACCGCCTGGCAAGCTTCGGCGCGGCAGACCTGGACCACGTGCCGGCCGGGCTTGCTGTCGCGAAAGTGATGGTAGAAGGTGACCACGCCATGCACCTCGGCACGCGACAGGTTGAGCGCGCGGGCGATTTCGGGCAAGGCATCGGCGGGCACGTAGCCGACGGCATCCTGGATCTCGTGCAGGATCGGCAGCAAGGCGCCCGGCATGTCGCGGCGCGCGGCAACGATGCGCGCGACACGCTCGCGTACGGGTTCAGCAGCGGGTATGGACATCTGGTCTCCTGGTGGCGCAGCGCGGGCCGGCGAGCGAGGCCGGCGGCAGACGGTGTGGCGCATCGGCTTGCGCGTCTTGCCAGGAATGGCTGCGGGGCGCGGCATGCCGTCTTCTGGCAACCGCTTTATATGCTATTTTTTTCATATATTTGGTGGCATCAAACCGGGCACCTCCCCTGATTGACCGCTGTTTCCGCAGGCTTTTCCGGTTTCCGTGCCGCTTTGAGCGGACTATAGGCAGTTGGCCGGATTCGAGCAATATGCTATTTTTCTCATATGATCCGCATCGCAATCCTGCCTCACCTGCAAATTCGCGACGACGGCCCCGACGCCGGGCCGGGGCTCGACGTCTCACGCCTGGTGACCTTGCTCGGCCATATCGAAAGCACCGGCAGCATCAGCCAGTCGGCCCAGGCCGCTGGCTTGTCCTACCGCTATGCCTGGGGCATCCTGCGCGACGCGGAAAGCCTCTTCGGCGGCGCGCTGATCGCCAAGACCCGCGGGCGCGGCAGCGCGCTCTCGCCGCTGGCGCAGCAACTGGTGTGGGCCAGCAAGCGCATAGCCGCGCGGCTCTCGCCCACCCTGGAGAGCCTGGCGTCGGAACTGGAGATCGAGCTGAAGAAGCTGGTGGACCAGAGCGGCCCCACGCTGCGCCTGCACGCCAGCCATGGCTTCGCGGTGGCGGCGCTGCACGACTTCCTGGATGCGCACCAGGTGCGCCACGACCTGAAGTACTGCGGCAGTCTCGAGGCGGTTGCCGCGCTGGCGCAGGGCGCCTGCGACATTGCCGGCTTCCATGTGCCGATCGGCGAGTTCGAGCAAAGCACGCTGGCCGGCTTCGCCGCCTGGATCCGTCCCGAGAAGCACCTGCTGATCCATCTCGCCGTGCGCTCGCAAGGTATCTTTGTGCGGCCGGGCAATCCGAAGCAGGTCACCACACTGCAGGACCTGTGCCGCGCCGACGTGCGCTTCGTCAACCGCCAGCCCGGCTCCGGCACGCGGCTGCTGCTGGACCTGATCCTGGCGGCGCGCGGCATCGACAGCAGCCGGATCGAGGGCTACAGCAACGGCGAGTTCACCCACGCCGCGGTAGCGGCTTATATCGGCAGCGGCATGGCGGATGCGGGATTTGGCGTGGAAACCGCGGCGCGGCGCTTCGGCCTGGATTTCGTGCCGGTGCTCAAGGAGCGCTATTTCTTCGCGATCGAGCGCGAGCGCCTGCAAAGCCCGGCGCTGGCCGGCGCCGTGGCCGCGCTGCGCAGCGGCAGTTTCCGGCAGGTGGTGGACGCACTGCCAGGCTACGACGGCAGCCTGACAGGAACGGTGCTGACGCTGGAAGAGGCGTTTCCGGAAGACGCGGGCGGCTAGGATCCACCAGCGCGATGGCTCCTGCTGCGATGCGTCCGGCCCGGACGATCGGTCTCAGTAGACTTCCGGCACGATCATATTGTCCGGCACCGGCTGGCGCGTGTAGTCGTCGTGCCGTTCGCGCTGCGGCAACACCACGGGCGGCTGGGCGCGCTCTTCGTACGGCATCTGCTGCAGCAGATGATGGATGCAGTTCAGGCGCGCCTTCTTCTTGTCTACCGCCTGCACCACCCACCACGGCGCCTCGGCGATATGGGTGCGCTCCAGCATGACTTCCTTGGCGCGGGTGTAGTCCTCCCAGCGCCGGCGGGATTCGAGATCCATGGGGCTGAGCTTCCACTGCTTGAGAGGGTCATGGATGCGGCTGAGAAAGCGCAGGTGCTGCTCCTCGTCCGAGATCGAGAACCAGTACTTGATGACCTGGATGCCGGAACGCACCAGCATCCGCTCGAACTCAGGCACGGAGCGGAAGAACTCTTCGTACTGGTCGTCGGTGCAAAAACCCATCACGCGCTCCACCCCGGCGCGGTTGTACCAGCTGCGGTCGAACAGCACGATCTCGCCCGCCGCGGGCAGGTGGGAGACATAGCGCTGGAAATACCACTGGGTGCGTTCGCGATCGTTGGGGGCGGGCAACGCGGCCACGCGCGCCACGCGCGGGTTGAGCCGCTGGGTGATGCGCTTGATCACGCCGCCCTTGCCGGCGGCGTCGCGCCCCTCGAACAGGATCACCACCTTGTGGCCGGTCTCCACCACCCAGCTCTGCAGCTTGACGAGCTCGCCCTGCAGACGGAACAGCTCGCGGAAATACTGGCGCCGCGCGGCGCGCTCGGCGTCGTCCAGGCCGCCGCCGGCCTCGCCGAAGAGCGTGTCGACATGGTGGTCTTCCAGCTCCAGTTCGAGCTCTTCGTCATAGTGATCGGCCACCTCGCGGTGGATACGCCGGATCAGCTCATTCTCGTCTGGCCTCATAGCTCACTCCTGTTGGCAACAACGCGCTGCATGGCAGGCTAACAGCAGGAAGTGACGCCAGCGTGACACCCCCGTGCGCAAGCGGGGACGCGCAAGGAACGCCCCGGGGCCACCTCAATAGTCGCCCTGCTTGCGGAAAGCCCAGCGCCCGGCAAGCACGGTAAAGCTGGCCACCAGCACCACCAGCACCCAGAACCCGTGCGGATGGTCCGACAACGGGATGCCGCCCACGTTCATGCCGAAGAAGCCCGCCACGATATTGATCGGCAAGGCCAGCACGGTCACCAGCGTCAGCGTGAACAGCGTGCGGTTGGTCTGCTCGTTGAGCTTGGCGGCGATCTCTTCCTGCAGGAGCTTGATGCGCTCGACCAGCGCCGCAAGGTCGTTCAACACCAGCGAGAACTCTTCGGTCGAATCGCGCAGGTCCTGGATATCCTGCTCGTGCATCCACGCCGGCGGACGGTTGAGCAGGCGGAACAGCGCGCCGGGCTCGGGCGCAAGCAGGCGCTGCAGCCGCACCAGGCCGCGCCGCATCGAGCCCAGTTCGGCGCGGTTGCCGTGCAGGCGCTGCGACAGCAGGCGATCCTCGACCTGGTCCACGGTCGCGCTGGTCTCGCGCACGATGCGCACCAGCACGTCGGCCTGGTCGCGCAGCAGGTGCACCAGCAGCGCCAGTGGCGTGTGGAACAGCTCGCCCTGCCGCACCGACGCCCGCAACTGGTCGACCGAGCGCAAGGGCTTGAGGCGCGCCGTCACCAGGATGCGGCGGTCGGCACAGGCCCACAGCGTGGAGATATCGGTTGTGGTCACGCCGAAGTTGTAGATCACGTCGTTGACGACGGCGAGCAAGGCGATATCGAGCCGCTCGATGCGCGTGGAACGCGAGCCCTGGCGCAATGCCTCGAAGAATCCTTCGGGCAGGTCAAGCTGGCCCTTGAGCCAGCGCTCGCATGCGCTGTGCGACAGATTGAAGTGCAGCCAGAGAAACTCGTCTCCCGGCGGTGGCTGCCTGAGCCACGTGGCCGCGCCGGCGGAATCGATGGGTTGCCCCGGCTCGCCAGGCAGGAAGCGGAAGCCGCTGACCAGGCCAACCGGATCGGAGCCGTAGCTGGCTTCGACGATAGCCGCATGCATGTAGTGCCTCTTCGAGAACGCGAACTCGCGAAAACGGCACATTAGCATGATGGTGTGAAGGCCGGCGCATGGCATGGCATGGCATCGCGCGATGCGAGCCACGCTACCCCGATACCTCAGGCAAACTTGCGCCGCGCGTCCAGCGCCAGACCGGAACCGATGCCACCGAACAGATCGCCTTCGATGCGCTGGGCGCCCGGGATCAGTTCGGAGAGCCGCTCGCGCAGCAAGGGCACGCTGCTGGAGCCGCCGGTAAACAGCACGGTGTCGATCGCATCGGCCTGCACGCCCGCGTCGCGCAGCAGGGCCTGCACCGTCTGCTCGGTCTTGCCGACCAGCTTGCCGATGGACTGGTCGAAATCGTCCCGGCTGATCGGCATGGTCTCGCCCGGCGCGATGCGGCCCAGGTCGAGCTGCGTCTGCGGCTCGGCCGACAAGGCAATCTTGGCGGCTTCCACCTGGATGGCAAGCCAGTGGCCGGCGCGCTGCTTGATCAGGCTGATCAGGCGGTCGAGTTTTGCTTTGTCCGCCGCGTCGCGATAGTTGTCCATGACATGCGACCAGGCCTTGCGTGTGTACACCAGGTTGATGGTGTGCCAGCTCGCCAGGTCGAAGTACTGACCCGAGGGCATCGCCTTGCCGTTGCGCAGTTCGCTGCCCAGGCCCAGGAAAGGCATCACGCTGGCCAGGCTGAGGCTCTTGTCGAAATCCGTACCGCCGATATGCACGCCGCCATTGGCGAGGATGTCGCCGCGGCGGTCGGTCTTGCCGGCACGCTGCGGCGACAGGCGCACCAGCGAGAAGTCCGAGGTACCGCCGCCGATGTCGGCCACCAGCACCAGTTCCTCGCGGGAGATCGTGGCTTCGTAGTCGAAAGCCGCGGCGATCGGCTCATACTGGAATTCGATGTCCTTGAAACCGGCATCCGCGGCGATCTCGCGCAGCGTCTGCTCGGCCAGCTGGTCGGCCTTCGGGTCTTCGTCGATAAAGAATACCGGGCGGCCCATCACCACCTTGTCGAAACCCGCTCCCGCGGAGGCCTCGGCACGCTGCTTGAGTTCGCCGATGAAATGCGAAAGCAGCTTGCGGAACGGCATGGCCTGGCCCATCACCTCAGTGCTGTCTTCCATCATGGAGGTACCCAGCAGGCTCTTGAGCGAGCGCATCAGCCGGCCTTCATAGCCCGCCAGGTAGTCCTGGAGCGCGGCGCGGCCATAGCTGACCAGCGGGTCCTCCGCATGGAAAAAAATCACCGAAGGCAGCGTCAGCTTGCCATCTTCCAGCGGCAACAACGTAGGTTGTCCCGGGCGGCACCAGCCAACCGTGGAATTGGACGTGCCGAAATCGAGGCCGCATGCGTTTGACATCATGTTTCTTGTTTCTTCCCTACCGGCTACTGCAAAAGTTAAGTCCGGGCCATGCCAGGCCTTTTCCTTTTCCCACGGGATGCGCCATTGCCGGCCGCGCGCGGGACATGGCCTGCGCGCGTAATACCTCGATATCTGGGAAAAGCGCCTTGCACCCCGGACGCTGCGGCCAGCATCATAGCAAGCCCGGCGCGGGCAACGCTCGCCCCGACGTCCGGACGGCAGCCCCGGTGTGCTCAGGCCGGCGCTTTCAGCAGCGCAAGTATCTGCGCATGCAGCCGCTTGTCGCCACAGGCGACCACGGTACCGCCCTGTTGCGCGTCGCCGCCGCTCCAGCTGGTCATGATGCCGCCGGCGCCCTGGACGATGGGAATCAGCGCCTGCACGTCATAGGCCTTCAACCCAGCCTCCACCACCGCGTCGACATGGCCCGCGGCGACCATGCAATAGGCATAGCAGTCGCCGCCATAGCGCTGCATCCTGGCGCCGTCCGCCACGCGGCGGAACGCCGCCCATTGCGCCTCGTCCTCGAACATCTCCGGCGTGGTGCACATCAGCTTGGCCTGCGCCAGGTCTTCGCACGGCCGCGTGCGCAAGGGCTGGCCATTGAGCCAGGCTTGCCGGCCATCGCCACGGAAGCGCTCGCGCGTGAACGGCTGGTCCATCACGCCGAGCACCGGGCGCTGGCCGTCGTTGAGCGCGATCAGCGTGCCCCATAGCGGCAGTCCGGTGATGAAGGCACGGGTGCCGTCGATCGGATCGAGCACCCAGGTCAGCGGTGAACTGCCGGCCACCCGGTCTTCCTCCTCGCCCAGGATGCCGTGCTCCGGATAGCGGGCAAGGATCAGGTCGCGCATGGCGCGCTCGGCGGCCCTGTCAGCCTCGGTGACGGGGTCGAAGCGGCGGCCGCCCTTGTCCGCGACCGCCGGGGCGCTGCGGAAGTACGGCAGGCTGGCGCTGCCGGCCGCCTGTGCGAGATGCCCGGCGAAATCCATGTATTCGGTGAGTTGCTCGGCGGTCAGAGGCATGCGCGGATCCTGGTTCCGTGGGTTGTGTCCTGAGGCGGGGAAAATGACGGCGCCCTCGACGCCTGCCTGTGTCGACAGGCGGCTCGGGGCGAGGCAGGCGGGGGGCGCCCGCCTGCACGCCTGCATTGTAGCGGCCCCGGCGTGGGTCCGGCCGGCCGGGGGCCATCGCCGCCGATTCACTTTGGCGTCTTGCCGGCGGGGTGCTAATGTCAAGGCACGGGTAGCCGTTCATGCGTCGCCCAACAGTCCGTTCCATTTCTCGCCGAGCTCGCTGAGTGACGCCGGGGGTACCCGTTGCCGATGTGCTCGCGAGCCTGGAAAGAATTCTCCAGTTCGCATGTAAGTTCGTGCCACCGCCGTCGACAAAGGCACATGAAACGGTTGCGCAGTACCTGCGACCACCAACGCGACATTGGAGAAAGACGGTGGATACTGCTTCCCAGCTACCGCGGCCCGCCCCGGGCCGCCACGAACGTGCGTCTGCACCTATCCAGCCGGCATGGGTACGCGTGACGCACTGGCTCAACGCCATCGCCGTCATCCTGATGGTGTTGAGCGGCTGGCGCATCTATGACGCGTCGCCGCTGTTCGGCCTGCGCTTTCCCAGCGCCATCACGCTGGGCGGGTGGCTGGGCGGCGCGCTGCAATGGCACTTTGCGGCAATGTGGCTGCTGGTGGCCAACGGGCTGTTCTACCTGCTGATGAACGCACTGACCGGCCGGTTCCGCCGGCGCTTCCTGCCGCTGTCGGTGCCGGCCGCCCTGCGCGACGTTGCCGCGGCGCTGCGCGGACGCCTCGCGCATCCTGACCTGTCCGAATACAACGCGGCGCAGAAGGCCATGTACCTGGGCGTGGTGCTGGTCATCGTGCTGACCGTGCTGTCCGGGCTGGCAATCTGGAAATCAGTGCAGTTCCCGCTGCTGCGCGACCTGATGGGTGGCTATGACGCCGCACGCTGGGTTCACTTCCTGTGCATGAGCGCCATCGTGCTGTTCACCGTGGTCCATGTGGCAATGGTGGCGCTGGTGCCGCGCACCTTGCTGATCATGCTGCGCGGCCGCTAAGCGCCAACCCGCCCGATTCACAGCCACCAAACCGCGCCGCGGAGACTCGCCATGAACAAACCCGGATCCATCGTCCAACTGGATCGCCGCCTGATCCTGCGCGACGCCGTGCGCGAACTCGACATGCCTTCGCGCCGCCTGTTCGCCAAGCGCGCCATCACGCTCGGCGGCCTGTCGATGCTGACCGGCTGCAGCCTGACCGACAACGACTCGGTGGAGCGCTTCCTGATGGCGGTGTCGCGCTTCAACGACCGCGTGCAGGGTGCGCTGTTCGATCCCAAGCGGCTGGCACCGACTTACGATGAGTCCCGGATGACCCGCCCCTTCCCGTTCAATGCCTTCTACGGCGAGGACGAGGTGCCCGAGGTCGACGCCAGCAGTTTCCGCCTGGAAGTCGGCGGCATGGTGGCCAGCAAGGCTTCCTGGACGCTCGATCAGCTCTATGCCCTGCCGCAGACCTCCCAGGTTACCCGCCATATCTGCGTGGAGGGCTGGAGCGCCATCGGCAAGTGGGGCGGCACACCCTTCTCCGAGTTCCTGCATCGCGTGGGTGCCGACACCAGCGCGAAGTATGTGGGTTTTCGCTGCGCCGACGATTACTACACCAGCATCGACATGCCCACCGCGCTGCATCCGCAGACGCTGCTCACCTTTACCTACGACGGGGAAACGCTGCCGCCCAAGTACGGCTTTCCCATGAAGCTGCGCATGCCGACCAAGCTCGGCTACAAGAATCCCAAGCACATCATGGCGCTTTACGTCACCAACAAGTACCCCGGCGGTTACTGGGAAGACCAGGGGTACAACTGGTTCGGCGGATCCTGATCCGCCTGAAATTGGCCGGCATGGTGCCGGCTCGCACGCTGACTATCACCCCCCAAGGAGAACTCCATGAACAAACTGTTTGCAGCCCTGCTCTCGACCGCGGTCCTTCTTACCGGCCACGCTTTCGCCCAGGATGCCATGAAGAAGGACGCCATGAGCAATGACAGCAGCATGGCCAAAGACACCATGGGCAAGGATGCCATGGGCAAGGACACGATGAGCAAGGACAAGATGAAGAAGAGCCACGACAAGATGAGCAAGGACAAGAACGCCATGGGTAAGGACTCCATGGGCAAGGACGCGATGGGTAAGGACACGATGGGCAAGGACACCATGAAGCCGTAAGGCTGCTTCCCTGCCGGCCGTCTTTCGCGGCAGGCGATATGCCGGCGCCCCGCCTTTCGTGCGGGGCGTTGCTTTTCCGGCATGCCCGGCGTATCGGGACATACCCGAAAGCGCCACCACTGAAAGGCGGATGAAAGCACCTGAGCCTACTGTGCCTGGTAAGCCATTGGGGCCGCCTGCACGCGCGCCCGCTGTCGATGACGATCTGTGGCGGAACCCCGCGCGGCGGTGCAAGACGCGCCCGGATTCGCCGGTTCGCGCACATTCGCACAAGAATCGAGCGCGGCCTGGTCTGCGGCATCGGCCCTCCGGCCGGTACGCCGGCCAGGTTTCACTGCAGGCGAGGGAGACAGCCTCATGGAACTATTCGAACACCTGGCGCTTGGATTCTCCACGGCGCTGACCCTGCAGAACCTTGCCTACTGCTTCCTCGGTTGCGTGCTTGGCACGCTGATCGGCGTGCTGCCGGGCATCGGGCCGCTCGCCACCATCGCCATGCTGCTGCCGGTGACCTACACGCTGCCGCCGGTGGCCGCGCTCATCATGCTGGCCGGTATTTACTACGGCGCGCAGTACGGCGGCTCCACCACCGCCATCCTGGTCAACCTGCCGGGTGAATCGTCGTCGGTGGTCACCACCATCGATGGCTACCAGATGGCGCGGCGAGGACGAGCGGGGGTGGCATTGGCGACCGCCGGCCTGGGCTCGTTCTTCGCCGGCTGCGTGTCCACGCTGATCCTGGCCGCCTTCGCCACGCCGCTGTCGGAGCTGGCGTTCAAGTTCGGTCCCGCCGAGTATTTCTCGCTGATGTGCCTGGGCCTGATCGGCGCCGTGGTGCTGGCATCCGGTTCGCTCCCGAAGGCGGTGTCGATGATCGTGCTCGGGCTGCTGCTGGGCCTGGTCGGCACCGACGTGAACTCGGGCGCCGCGCGCTTCTCCTTCGATGTGCCCGAACTCACCGATGGCGTCGATTTTGTCGCACTGGCCATGGGCATGTTCGGCTTCGCCGAGATCGTCGCCAACCTGGAACAGAAGGAAAACCGCGAGACCTTCACCGATCACGTCACCAACCTGTGGCCCTCCAGGGCGGACTTCAAACGGATGGCGCCGGCAGTGCTGCGCGGCACCGCGCTAGGCTCGATCCTGGGCATCCTGCCTGGCGGCGGCGCGGCGCTGGCCTCCTTCGCGGCCTACTCGCTGGAAAAGAAGACCTCGAAGTACTCGCATGAATTCGGCAAGGGCGCCATCGAAGGCGTGGCCGGTCCGGAATCGGCCAACAACGCCGCCGCGCAGACCTCCTTCATCCCGCTGCTGACGCTGGGCATTCCGCCCAACGCCGTGATGGCGCTGATGGTGGGCGCGATGACCATCCACAACATCCAGCCGGGCCCGCAGGTCATGACCAGCAACCCCGCGCTGTTCTGGGGCCTGATCGCCTCGATGTGGATCGGCAACCTGATGCTGATCATCCTGAACCTGCCGCTGATCGGGATCTGGGTGAAGCTGCTGCAAGTGCCCTATCGCTACCTGTACCCGGCCATCCTGGTGTTCTGCTGCATCGGTGTCTTCTCCGTCAACAACCAGACCTTCGACGTCTTCACCGCGGCTGCCTTCGGCGTGGTCGGCTACCTGTTCATCAAGCTCAAGTGCGAGCCGGCGCCGCTGCTGCTGGGTTTCGTGCTGGGGCCGATGATGGAAGAGAACTTCCGCCGCGCGCTGTTGCTGTCGCGTGGGACGTTCACTGTCTTCCTGACCCGCCCGCTGTCGCTCGGCCTGCTGATCGCCGCCGCCGCGCTGGTCGCCGTTGTCGCACTGCCGTCGATCAAGGCCAAGCGCGAAGAAGCCTTCCAGGAGGAATGAGGAACGATGTGGCCCCTGTGGTGCCCGTCATGCCCGATCGGTAACAGCGCTAGGGAAAGGGCAGGCGAAAGCCTACACTCCCAGCGTGCCGGTCCGGCACTGACGGACACTCACAGGGGGTAACCCAATGCACTATTGTCCCAGGCAGCCTGGTCAGCGGAAGGTGCCGGCCACACCCTGGAAGACGCACTTCCAGCAACCCGGCGAGAAGCGCCGGACCTCCCAGCCCGGCCAGTTCGACCCGCAGTCCGAGCAACCCGCCGATAAGAAATAGCGCACGGCGTGGCACGGCCCGTGCCGCAATGGCAACAGGCTTCGTGATCCCTGGCTCTTTCGCTTTTGGAGTTCTTCAGGCTGTTGGACCCGAACGGGTCCGCAGGATCGCACGATGGGCGGCGCATTGCCGCCTGGCGCCTGCTGGCCGCTAGGCCGCGCTGTATGCTTCGGCGCGGTCGTGCCCGGCCCAGGTAAGGCGCCATCCGGAGGTGGCCGTCTTTGCCACCAGTCCCGCATCCTGAAGCAACAGCAGATGATGGCTGAGTTTGGATGCATCGGCATTGCCCAGCGCCTTGGCCAGTTGAAGGTCGGACATCATGGCCTGGCTATCGGAGCGCAGCGCCAGCAGCACGCGGTCCGCGAAGGACATGTCACGCCTCATCTTGCGCTCCCGGTATGTCGACAGCAGCGATGGAATGCCGCGATGGAAACTCCCGGCTTACTTCTTCTTGCCCGCCGTACCGTCATTGCCGACGCGCGACTGCACAGCGCCGAACGGGGCCGCTGGCGCGACCGGTTTCTTCGGCTGCTTCGGTTTCTTGGCTTCGCGATTGCCGCGTAGTTGACCTTTGGCCATGGGAATGCTCCAGGAATGAATTGCTGCGTTGCTTGCCAGGCGGCAGAACCAGCATACGCGCTAACGCC
Organism: Cupriavidus basilensis; assembly: GCF_029335485.1. Lineage (GTDB taxonomy): Bacteria > Pseudomonadota > Gammaproteobacteria > Burkholderiales > Burkholderiaceae > Cupriavidus > Cupriavidus basilensis_E. The sequence continues at coordinate 23,595 of NZ_JARJLM010000416.1, read as the reverse complement.
GGCGTTCAGGGAATTATCGCGCGCGGGGACGGGGCCGGCACCACCGCGGCCGACGACGGCTGCACAAGGCGCTGCGGGCCGGCCCGCAGCCAGAAAGTAAATCGGACACCACCAGGCAAACAGCGTATGCTCATCGGGGAAAGGAGATCAACATGTCTCAAAATCATGCGATCTACAAGGGCTTCAAGGTATCGGCCAACGTACGCCGATCGCCCGACGACAACCCCAACGCCGAACTCGCCCGGACCCGTTTCCTGGCCACCGTGACCATCACCCAGGTCAGTGGCGACAGCGGCTCGCTCAGGCTGGTGCCACCCCTGCTGCAACATATTGCGCAAACGCCGCACGATGCCATCGACCTTGCCGTGTCCTACGCCAGGACCGTCATCGATGACTTGTCCACCTTCGTCAAACGCAAGTAGTTCCGTTACGCCGCAGTCCTGCAGTCCAGCAATCCCTGATTAATCCGGTTACCCGCGATTGTTTCCGCAGTACGGTGCCAGCGCGCTTCAACTCCGTTTCATCGCGCACGGTTGCGCCTGTCTGTTCGCCCGGAATCACGGCCCACTTCCCGGCCACCCGGTGCCGGCCCGATGCAGGCACGTCCGGCAAGACTTCCTCACGAAAACATGCAGGAGACAAAGATGGAAAGACAGATCAAGAACAAGGCGGAACTGCGCGCGATGATTCGCGCGGAGCAGGAAAAATGGACGGAATGCAAGGGCGCCTGCTTCGGCGACATATGCTGGCACGCACCGGACGCCGACGGCTGCAACTGGAAGCTCTCCACCATGGAGGGCGGCGACAGCGCAGCCTGCGTGGAAAAAATCCTGCCCTTCACCCTGTCGCTGCGCGAGCGTTACAACATTCCCGCCGAGAGCAGATAGGACAGGCACATCGGAGACATCCGATCGTCTAATCGGAGAGGCGTTCGATGCGTGCCCTGGCGTTCTCCAGGGCATCCGCCATGGCCAGCGCGCGCGAGCCGAATGGGCTGCCCTGGTTCTCGAAAGAGCCGTGCTTGTCCAGCGTGTAGACCCAGTTCCAATGACCAAAGGTGCGCTGCGTCAACTCGATATTGACGTAGTGGCCCTTGTAGAAATAACTCTCCGCCATCGGTCACCTCGCACTGCTGCGGCCTGCCCGGCAGCGCCTCGCCGCAGCAGTACGGCAGCTGCGTTGCGGGCGAAACCTGACCTATCGTACGCCCAAATCCTGGCCGCCAGCGTCGATTGACGGAAAATGGTATCATTGCCGGTCTTGGCCGTTTGCCGACCCTCGCGTCGGCGCAAGCGTGCCGGCCGCCAAACATCATCAGAACATTACTGGCGGCCCGTCGGGCGTACACCCGATTCGTTCAGGGCGACAAACGCCCATCACCCTCCCGACCGGCGGCATGTCCGCTCCGCAACCTGTGCGCATGTACCTGGCGCATCAGCCTGCGCAAGCACGGTCCACTCATCACCAGCTGCCTTCCCCGCGCAACAGCGCAGGCCTGGATACCGCTGGGCAACGCAATCACGGCGACCGATCGCCCCAAGAGAGCACGCGGCGCCGCATGAGATGCGCTTAACGTTGCCTCGGATCGTCCGCCCGCACAAGGGCATTACTTTTGAAACAAAGCATCAATCGCAATAATCGCAGCAACCGCAGCAACCGCAGCAATCCGTACACAGTGTCGGTGTACCCGATACAACAAGAGCCAGGCGTGTGGTTTGCGACCTACCTGATCGCCGAATACAAGAATGGCTCCGAGTACATCGTCGCCAATGTTTCGCTGCGCCATGCCACGCATGGCACCGAAGCACAGGCCAAACAGGCCGCCCGGCGCGCGGCCGAGAGTGCCGCTGCCGGCATGCGCCTGCAATAAGGCCAGCCACACAATCGCACCCCGCATGCGCCTCAACCTACTGTGCAGCAGATCATGCTGCAAAAGGATCATCCTTGGCTAAAGAAGAACTGGTGGAATTTGGTGGACAGGTATCGGAAGTCCTGCCGGACAACCGCTTTCGCGTCATCCTGGAAAATGGTTTCCAGGTATGGGCGTACTCGTCCGGCCGCCTGAAGAAAAATCGTATCCGCATCCTGGCCGGCGATCGCGTTACGCTGGAAATGTCGCCCTATGACCTCACCAAGGGCCGCATCAACTACCGCCATAAATACTGATCGCGGACGTCCGGACCCACTGCCGCGCCGTCAGCCCAATGCAGCATTGACGCGCGGCTGCCTCCCCACCCCTCATACGAAAGGAAGAAACATGTCGATCAGCGAAGAATGGGAAGAGATGCACCTGACGCCGAGCGGCTGGGTAGGTGGCAGCTACCGCCACGAACCGGGGCCCGAGGTCATCGTGGAGCGGCCTGCCGACGAGGTGCTGACGGTACGACGGCATGTGGCCGCCACGTACTGCGGTCCGTCGCGCGCGACCGAGGACCGGACCCCGCAAACAGAAGACATGCTGTTGATCGAAACCCTGCTGGCTCGCTACGGCAATCCGGCGTTCGAGGTCTAGCCCCAAGCGGGATCACGACCGCACTGCCCGGGCGCATCCAGCGCCCGCGCACGGTGCCGGATCGCCACGGCTCAGCCCGGAAAACGCATGCGCGGCATGCTGGCGCCGACGCGGGAGCCGACTGGCCGCAACTCACCCTCCCACGGCACCGCCCCCAGGTCCAGCACGAAATCCCCTTCGCCGGCCTTGTCATACAGATGGTCCCGGATCGCCTGCCCGATCGCCAGGCGGCACAGCGCCTCGCAGCTGTCGGCAAACTCGCCTGTCAATACCACCGCCCCTGCCTGCACGCCAAAGGAACGCCGCCCATCGCCGACAAAACTGGTGAAGCGGACGCCGCTCGGATGGCTGGAATCGAGAAAGCTGACAGCCACGTGGTAGGCAATGCCCTTGCCCTGCCCCGGCAGGGTGCAGAGGAAATTCGACGGTGCGGCGACCTTGTTCATGAGTTATGTGCTCGACAGGATTCGACTGGTGGGCCGGCGCGGCGGGCATGCATCGCCGGACCGCACGCGATGCGGCAAGCTCCGGCAGCACGACACAGCGTACCGGAACGGTGATGACACGCGTCTTACAGCGTCGTCACCGACTCCCCGGGAACAAGCCCATTGATGATGTCCTCACCGAATTTCACGGCTCCCCTGCGGGCCGTGCCGATATTCTCCCAAGGCGTGCTTTCCAGGCGGAACACGCGTGTCCGCTCGCTGCCGGGGCGATGGCCCTCGCGGCAGATGACGACCGAGGCATTGAAGCTGCGGTCCGGCTTGACGCGGGGCCAGGACTGCGCGGGCTGGATCCTGTAGACCAGGGGGTAGAGGTCGAATCCCTTGTAGCTGGCGGTAGGCGTGGTGTTCATGCAGTGCTCCATGCGGCTGAATGCCGCCGCTGCCCGGAGCCGGTTCGCGCAAGCTAGGTAGCCGTCAGGCGATCGACGACGATCACGATCGCCTTTCCTGGCTTGTCCTGCTTGCAATGGACGCCAAGGCGTTCGCGCAGAAACCGGTCGAGGCTGCGTTGTAGTTGATATAAGGCGCGCTGGTCCGCATGATTCAACTGCTCAGCGACTTCGTGCGCCATCTCGATTTCAAGTGCCCTATCGGACCAGGCGCGGCTTCTGGAATCCGGGATCTGCCAGTTGGCATTCACCACGCGCTGCCCGGCCAGCCAGATCCTGACATCCTGCCCGGTGATTTCGTCGAGGACCGGCTTAACGAAGGCGACGAGATCTATCATGATCCTGGCGGGCAAGACCGCTTGAGGGTCGCTGCGATCCGCGGCAAGACGGCCGCGGGCGGTCGCCTTGCCCCGCGGGGCGCAGCCCGGGACACGGCAGGAGAACCCGCCACGCCCATGCGATGCACCTGACCGCAGCCCATCTCTGGAACAGCATCAGAGCGATACGACGGACTGCCCGGGGATCGCGCCGTTGATGATGTCCTCGGCATAGCGCACCACGCCGCGGCGTGCGGCGCCAATGTTGTCCCACGGCGTGGCATCCAGGCGGAAGGTGCGAGCCTGCTCGCCTTCCGGCTCCCCGCCTTCGCGGCAGATCACCACCGCGGCATCGAAGGTCCGGTCCGGCCTGCGCTCGGGCCAGTTACGTACGACCGCATGTTTGTACACGAGGGGATATAAGTCGAACCCCTTGTAGCTGGCAATCGGGTTGGCGTCCATGATGCGCTCCACAGTTCCACGTTGCCCACTCTACTCCTATAGGCGCGGCGCCAGCGCCTTTATTTTGTCCGCAAGGGCGGCGTGGACGGCGCTGCCTCGGCCGGGGCAGCCGGGGCAGCCACGGACGCAGTGGCCCTGGGGACGGAGGGAGCCGGTGCGGGCGCTGGCCCGGTCAAGGTAAGCAGCATGTCCGCATACCAGGCCGAGTTCAGCCCCAGCACCTCGTCTTCAGCCAGATCGCGCGAACCCACGTCGAAGCGCGCGGAATGGATGCCGAGCAGCAGCCATGGCAAGTCCAGCTTATCGCCCCTGCGCTCGCGCATGCGCATGACGACCGGCGCGCCGCTGGTGCCGCGATGGGTCCTGGCATCGGTCAGGAAAAATCCCTGGCCCTGGAAACGCAATCCGTAGGCGGACGCGACCACGGCCTGGCGCGCTACCGGCAGGTGATGCAGGGCATCATGGAAGCCCAGCGGAAAACCCACGATCAGCAGCGAATCGCCCACTTCGACCTGATCGGAAGGCTGCGCCAGATGCGCCGGCGTGAATGCCCGGTAGACCAGCTTTGGCGGCAACGCCTCACGCTTGATCTCCACCGCGGCGACATCGACCGCTCCCCCGCCGTCCTCCCCTTCGCGCCATACCGCAAGGCCATTCTGGTACAAGGGGATCGAAAAGCCGATCGAGTCGGCCATATTGTCCGGCTGGCTGTGAAGCTCGATCTCGATGCGGTCGGGGTGATGCTTGCTGGGCTCATCGAACACGACATGGCGGCTGGTCACCACGAACAGCCGGCCCTCGCGCTCAAAAAAGAACCCGCTAGCATTGGTAAGCGGCTGCCGGCCCTCGAACGAGGAAACCCGCACGGCGGCAAGTAGAATGGATTCGACCACAGGCATGATGGATTGGCGCACACGCGCGGCAATAACTCCCGGTCGGAATAAAAAAAGCCCCGCTAGGCGGGGCTTTTTTACGCGATTCGAATCGGCTCGATCAGATCGGCTCGATCTTGGTCGCTGCGGGGCCCTTTTGGCCAACGCCTGCGACGTAACGCACTTTCTGGCCTTCTTGCAGCGACTTGAAACCGCCGCCTTGAATTTCCGAGAAATGCGCGAACAGGTCGTTGCCGCCTGCGTCAGGGGTGATGAAGCCGAAGCCCTTGGAGTCGTTGAACCACTTGACGGTACCGGTTTCCATGTTGGATATCCTTTAAACCTTAAAAGTTCTGGATGAGCCTGATGCTCACCAGGCATGACGATCAAGGAAGGAACATGGAGCCAATTAAGTCGCCGCTTGGAGGGGACGACCCATAACATCTGAGTAACCGCTTGAAAGATCCTGCATTGATGGTTATACAGGTCAGGAGATGGCATGTCAACGCGCGGGCAAAAAAAGTGCGTGATACATGGCGGGCGGCTCCCTTTGCCGACAGGCTCCGGCGCGCCGGGCGCCTTGTCCGCCGCAATCGCCGCGGCGCACGCATGGCTCGGCGCCGCCATGCGTGCGATACCGGCGATACTGCGGTTTGCTGCAACATGAACGTGCTACAGTCACCCACCTCCCGCCGCCGGATTCCGCATGTCGCCTTGCCCAGCCTGCCTCGCCATCGAAACCAACCGGAGTGGTGCGCCAGGCCATACCTTGCTCAGGATCACCGATACGCAGCGGATCAAGGTGCCGCGCCAGCCCGCCATGACCGTCAGCACCTTCGTCTGCCAGGACTGCGGCACTGGCTGGATTTACCGGGACGAGAAAAACACCGATACGCAGGGCTGGCAACCCGCCCCGCAAACTGCGCTGGCCGCGGATCCGCAATGATGTCGGTTCCTGCCGCCGTTCCCACTCCCGCATGAACGCGGCGCAGTAGCGCCACTCCCAGCAAGCCAGCCGATGCGCGCGCGCCAGCCAGCGCGCGCACGGGATTGTCCCGCGATCCACGCCACCATCGCCATCGGCTGCCGCACCTCGTCCATGAGACCGCGCCGCACGCACTTTCGCCGGCGCACATGGTGACGGTGATGCGAAGCGCCCAGGCAGCAACTCTTTCAGGAACCGGATGATGCAGCGCATCGGTCTACTCTTCACCACCAGCCTGCTGCGCTTGCTCGCTGCCCTGCCGTACAGCCTGTGCGCACGCGTCGGCATGGGCATGGGCGCCCTGCTCTATCGCATCCCCAGCAAGCGCCGCCGCATCGTGCAGACCAATCTGCGGCTGTGCTTTCCCGAGAAGAGCGAAGCGCACAGGCATGCGTTGGGCGAAGCGCACTTCAGCCATGTCATACGTAGCTATCTGGAGCGCGGCGTGCAATGGTTCGGCGACGCCGGCAAGCTGAACCGGCTGGTGGAACTGGATAGCGCCATCGAACTCGGCAAGGCCGATGCCGGCCCCACCATTTTCCTGGGATTCCACTTCGTGGCGATCGAAGCCGGCTGCATGTTCTATTCGATCAGGCATCCGGTGGCTTCGCTTTACTCAAAGATGTCGAACCCCTTGCTCGAACAACTCGCCAGGCAACAACGCGGCAGGTTCGGCACCGAGATGATCGCCCGCAACGGCAGCGTGCGGCAGGCGCTGCGCGCGCTCAAGGCTGGCACGCCGCTGATGCTTGCCGCCGACATGGACTTTGGCTTGCGCGATTCCGTGTTCGTCCCGTTCTTCAACGTGCAGGCCTGCACGCTGACCTCGGTGTCGCGCCTGGCCGCGCTCAGCGGTGCGCGCGTGGTGCCGTTCACCACCTCGGTCCTGCCAGGCTACCGCGGCTACAAGCTGAAGATTTTCGACGCGCTGGCGGGCTATCCCTCCGGCGACGAGAAGGCCGACGCGCTGCGCATGAACGCGTTCCTGGAAACGCAGGTCCGTGCGATGCCAGAGCAATACTACTGGGTGCATCGCCGCTTCAAGCATCGCCCCGAGGGCGAGGCACCCGTTTATTGAGTGAGTGCATTGAGGCGAGACGCCGCCCGCGCGGCGCTCAGTCCTCGTAGTTGCCATCCAGCCCCACGCGGTAGAGCGTGGCGCCCACCTTCTCCAGCAGCGCACGCGCCGCGTCGGAAAACGTCTCGCTGGCAAGCAGCGCGGCCAGGCCGGCCACGGCGTCGTCCACCGACAGTTCGACGGTCTCGTCGGTGGCAATGCGCTCGAAGGTGCTGATCACTACGGTCGGATCCATCAAGATTCCCCTGCAAAAAAGTCGGTTTATGCGGCCAGGCCTCATGCCTGGCACGGCAAGCAGCGCGAATGGTAGCACCAGCGCCTTGCCTGCCGGGGAATGGCGAAGCGTGCCCGGAGCATGGCCGGCGCCGGCAAGCCCTGGCCCCGGCTGTCCTCCAACGCCGCCGGCGGCTGTCAGCGGCCCGCCGGCAATGCTGCCAGGCCGTCCAGCAATGCCTTGTGAAAAGCCTGCGGATCCTGGATCTGGGGAGCATGCCCAAGCTCGGGAAACTCGACCAGCTTCGCGTCAGGCAGCGTCTTCGCGGTCAGCTTCCCCAGCACGGCATAGTTGCCGACCCTGGCACGCACCTCGGGCGGCGCGGCATCCTTGGCGATCGCCGTGGTGTCCTTGTCGCCGATCAGCAGCAAGGTCGGCGTCTTCAGCGCGCCCAGCTCATACACCACGGGCTGCGTAAAGATCATGTCGTAGATCAGCGCCGAGTTCCATGCGACCTGCGGCTTGCCCGGGCCCCGGTTCAGCCCGGCCAGCATCTGCACCCAGCGCTCGTACTCGGGGCGCCAGGTGCCGACATAATAGGTTGCCCGCTCGTAGCTGCGAATCTTGTCGGCGCTGCTAGCCAGTACCAGCGCGAGCTGCGCCGTCTGCTGCGGGTACATCAGCGCATAGCGCATCGCCAGCATGCCGCCCGTCGAGTGGCCGATCACCGTGGCCTGGCCGACGCCGATGGACTCGAGCTGCCGGGACGGCCGCCCGAGCCCCATGGAAAATATCCGAAAGTCATAAGCCTAATAACGAAAGTATTGTTTTTGCGGCGCACAAGCCAGCCCTGCAAACCTATACTCAATCCAGTCTTTTACTGGCCCGGGGGAACCAATAACCACCTGAATAAAGGAGGTGGAAAATGCTGAAGAAAATTGCACTGCTCGCGATGACAGGGGCCGCACTCGGCGCAGCAGTGGCTTATGCCGGCAACGGCACGCGGGATGTTTACTCGGATGGCGCCAACACGCTGGCGCCGCGCGATGTCTATACCGATGGAGGGAAAGCAACGAAGTTCGATGTCTACACCGACGGCGCGAAATCATCGAAGTTCGACGTCTTTACCGATGGCGCCAAGTCATCGAAGTTTGACGTCTTCACGGATGGTGCACGGGTCACGGACCGGCGCGATGCGTTCACCGATGGCGGGCATCTCTAAGGAAGCAATGGGCAGTTGACAGGATGGACAAGCGGGAGAGGCATCCAGCCCTCATCCGGCTTCACCGAAGTCGTCAGCACCGGGCGACGCCCATCCGGGACGGAAAGCCTTGGTGCAGCTACGCAAACCCAAGCGATCCAGCACAAAAAACAAAAAGGGCCTCAAGGCCCTTTTTGTTTTAAAGCTTTTCTATCTGGAAAGACCGGCCGTTTCAAACTTTAATGTTTGTTCGAGCCCTGATTCTCCCCGGCAGCGCGAATTCAGGCTGCGAAGTTCTTGCCGGCGAAGTCCCAGTTCACCACATTCCAGAATGCCTCGACATACTTCGGACGGGCATTGCGGTAGTCGATGTAGTAGGCATGTTCCCACACGTCGCAGGTCAGCAGCGGCTTGGCGTCGGTGGTCAGCGGGGTGGCGGCGTTGGAGGTCGAGACCAGGTCCAGCGAACCATCGGCCTTCTTCACCAGCCAGGCCCAGCCCGAACCGAAGGTGCCGACAGCGGTCTTGGTGAACTCTTCCTTGAACTTGTCGAAGGAGCCCCACTTGGCGTTGATGGCATCAGCCAGTGCGCCGGTCGGCTGGCCACCGCCGTTGGGCTTCAGCGAATCCCAGTAGAAAGTGTGGTTCCACACCTGCGCGGCGTTGTTGAAGATGCCGCCGGAGGACTTCTTGACGATCTCTTCGAGCGTCGAGTTTTCGAACTCGGTGCCCTTGATCAGGTTGTTCAGGTTGGTGACGTAGGTCTGGTGATGCTTGTCATGATGGAACTCCAGGGTCTCCTTGGAGATGTGCGGAGCGAGCGCATCGTGAGCGTAGGGCAGCGGGGGGAGAGTATGTTCCATTGTTCTGTCTCTGTCTGTGGGGTTGAAGATCAGGAATTGTCGATTGTAGGGGACTTGCCAGACCCGTGCAAACGCGGGAAATAAAGCCCCCTCGATCATATTAGTTTGATCGATATGCGAGCGCTGCGGGCAACCCGCCGGCGCCAGCAGCGCTTACAGCTCCGCCAGCCGCGGCTGCACGCTGGCAATGCCGGCGTCGGCCACGCCCTCGGCCAGGTGGACCTCGATCACCGACCCCACGCGCAGTTCGGCCGGCGAGCGCAGGGCGCGTCCGCGCTGGTCCAGCAGCACGGCGTAGCCCCGCTCCAGGGTGCGCTGCGGCGCCAGCAGTTCGAGGGATCCGGCGGCACGCTGCCAGCGCTGGCTGGCACGCTCGTGCTGGCGCTGCGTGGCGTCGCGCAGGCGCAGCGCAGTGCGGCGCAGCTCGGCCTGGGCCAGCGCCAGGTCGGGGCGTCCGGCCGCCCAGCGCATTGCCAGCACCTGCTGCCGGTGACGCTGGGCGGCCACGGTATCGCGCAGCGCGGAACGCAGGTGCCGCATCTGGTTGTCGACCTGCAGGCGGCGCTCCTGCAACTGCGCCTGCGGGCTGCGCAGCCGGCGGGCCAGCCAGTCGACGTTCTGCGCGTACCGGTCGAGCTGGCGCTGCATGCACTGGGCCAGCGCGTCGCGCGCGCGGCCCGCCTGCAGCAGCATATGCGCCCGGTCCGGGCTGACCAGTTCGGCCGCGCCGGTAGGCGTGGGCGCACGCACGTCGGCGACGAAATCGGCGATGGTGAAGTCGGTCTCATGGCCGACCCCGGATACCACGGGTACGGCGCAGCGCGCGATCGCCTGCGCCACGCTCTCCTCGTTGAACGACCACAGGTCCTCGATGCTGCCACCGCCGCGGCACAGGATCAGCACATCGCACTCGTTGCGCTCGCTGGCGGTATCGATCATCGCGGCGATCCTGGCCGCGGCGCCTGCGCCTTGGACGGGTACCGGGTAAACCACCACCGGCACGTGCGGCGCACGCCGGCGCAAGGTGCTGAGCACATCACGCAAAGCCGCGGCCTGCAGGGAAGTGACCACGCCGATGGCGCGCGCATGGGCGGGCACCGGACGCTTGCGCTCGGGCGCGAACAGGCCGGCCTGGGCCAGCTTCTCCTTCAGGCGCAGGAAGGCCTCGTACAGGTTCCCCAGGCCAGCGCGGCGCATGGCCTCCACGCCCAGTTGCAGTTCGCCGCGCGCTTCGTACATCGACACCAGCGCCCGGACCTCGACCGCCTCGCCCTCGCGCGGCGCGAAGTCGACATGCTGGTTGCGGCCGCGGAACATCACGCAGCGGATCTGGGCGCGCGCATCCTTCAGGGAGAAATACCAGTGACCGCTGGCGGCACGGGTGAAATTGGAGATCTCGCCACGGACCCAGGTCAGCGGGAAGCTGCGTTCCAGCACCTGGGAAATGGCGTGATTGAGTTCGCCCACCGGGATCGCCTCGCGCGTTCCGGATGGCGCCACAGACTGGGATTCACGCGAAAAATTCAGCGGTTCTGACATGGAGCACGGCCGCGCAAGCGGCGTGAAATGGACATGTCCACAGCATAACCCGTCTGTCAAGCCTCTTGGCCCCGACGGGCCGGTCAACCCGCAATGCCGCATGAATGAATACAAGCCTTTGATTCTTATGCCCTTTCCGCTGTCTTATTTTTTAGGCAATGTAAGCAAACCCCTTATGCGTCAACGACTTACCGGACGCGCCCCCGGCTTGTTCACAAAGTTATCCACAGGAACTCTGGACAACCTGGGGCGGAACGCCCAACCTGTGGATGACTTCGCCGCGCCACCGAGCGACAGTGCAAAAGGCTGAGAAAAGAGAGGTGAACGCCTCCCCGGTCACCTCCGGGTTCAACCCGGCCGGGCGGCGGCCGCAAACCGCGGGCAAACGGGCGAAATGCGTTCCCTGCCCGCTTTTTAAGCAGGGGGAATCCATCGTTGTCCAATCAATGACTTAGCTCTCTTCTCAGCCAGTTGTCCACAACCCGTCCACAAGACTGTCCCGGCGGAATGTGGAAAGCGGGAGACATTGCTGGAATTCATCGCCCACGCGGCCCGGAAAGCGCTTGCAAGGCCCATCTGGCCCATTCTGCACATTATTTGAGCAGAGCCAATATCACCATTACAAATCAACGACTTAGCACGCATTCCAGAGGCCTGTCCACAACCACTCCACAGCACTGTCCTGTTTTAATGTGGACATCACGGGGGCCGGAATCTACCGGTTTGCGCCCGAGCGGAAGCTGTCCGCATCACTCCCGGACTGCCCATTTTTTAAGCGCAATGAAAATTACCATTCAAAATCAATGACTTGATCCCTTTGCCAGGCGTCTGTCCACACTTCATCCACAGCACTGTCCCTGTTCCATGTGGACATCCCGCCAGATCGGGGCAAAAAGGCGTGGCCGGGTACCGATGCGCGGCGGACACACCTGGGGCTTGCGTCTTGCCGCGCCCGGTGCTGCGGGTTAGAGTGGCGCCTGATTTTTTCAAACATGGCCAGCGCGCGCACGGCCGCCGCTGCTGGCATGCAGACAAGCCGTCGAATCGGGGTTTCACGTGTTTTCCATCATTCAAGCGGCCGGCTGGCCGATCTGGCCCTTGTTGCTGGCCTCGGTCATCGCCCTGGCGCTGATCGTCGAACGCTTCACGAGCCTAAAGCGCAGCAAGGTGCTGCCGCCCAAGCTCTATGACGAAGCCCTGTCGGTGGCGCAGCAGCGCCGTGCCACGCCGGAGGTGGTCAATACGCTGGAGCAGAATTCCCCGCTGGGCCGCGTGCTGGCCGCCAGCCTGCGCCATGTGGCGCTGCAGCCGCAGACCTCGCGCGATGCCGCCAAGGAAGTGGTGGAAGAAGCCGGCCGCGCCGTGGCGCACGAGCTCGAACGCTACCTGAACGCCCTCGGCACGATCGCCTCGGTGGCGCCGCTGATGGGGCTCCTGGGCACCGTGATCGGCATGATCGAGATCTTCGGCAGCCAGGGCGGCGCAGGCGCTAACCCGGAACAGCTGGCCCACGGCATTTCCGTGGCGCTCTATAACACTGCCTTCGGCCTGATCATCGCGATTCCGGCACTGATCTTCTGGCGTTACTTCCGCCGCCGCGTGGACGATTACGTGGCGGAGCTGGAATTCCGCGCCACTGCCTTCCTGGACGCCATCCTGCCGCAGCGCCGCGCCTGACCCGCCATGCAATTCCGATCCCGCCAGCGGCGTGAAGAACCGGAGATCAACCTCATCCCGTTGATCGACGTCCTGCTCGTGATCCTGATCTTCCTGATGATCACGACCACGTATTCGCGCTATACCGAGCTGCAGATCCAGTTGCCGACCGCCGACGCCGAGAAGGCGCAGCAACGCCCGGGCGAGATCGTGGTGTCGGTGTCCGCCAAGGGGGTTTACTCGGTCAACAAGCAGGTCATGGAGCAGCAGGACGTGACCAGCCTGGCCGTGCGGCTGCGCGAGGTGGCCGGCCACGCCGGCAGCCAACCGCCGGTGCTGATCGTGAACGCCGATGCACAGGCCACGCACCAGTCCGTGATCAATGTGATGGAAGCCGCCCGCCTGGCCGGGCTGCCGCGCCTGACCTTCGCCACGCAAAGCGCGCAGGCTCGCTGAGCGGGGCGCGACCCATCCACGCGCTATCCTTGCACGGCTCGCCGCGACTTGCAGCGGGCGCCGCAAGATGCCCATAATGAACGGATGGCAGGCCGTCGGTGCCCCGCCGCGCGGCCGTCACGCTATCTCCGGCTCGCCCCCAGCCATTCCCAACGCAACCTTACCGCCCAGCCCAGCCAACCTCGCCCATGCCCGCTCCCCGTCATGCCCTCGCCGACTTCGTGACCGCCCAGTGGCAGCGCCGCGGCTGGTTCGCCTGGCTGCTGCTGCCCCTGTCGTGGGTATTCGGCCTGGTCAGCGGCTGGCGGCGCCTGGCGTACCAGCGTGGCTGGTACCGCTCGACACGCTTGCCCATGCCGGTGGTGGTGGTCGGCAATGTGACCGTGGGTGGCACCGGCAAGACCCCGGCGGTGATCGCGCTGGCCCATGCCCTGGCCGAGGCCGGCCTGCGCCCGGGCGTGGTCTCGCGTGGCTATGGCGTCAAGCTCAAGCATCCGCGCCGGGTCAAGCCCACCTCCAAGGCCAGCGATGTCGGCGACGAACCGCTGCTGATCGCACGCGCGGCCGACGTGCCGGTCTGGGTCTTTCCCGACCGCGCGCTGTGCGCCCAGACCATGCTGGTATCGCACCCGGGCGTCAATGTGCTGCTGCTCGACGATGGCTTGCAGCACTACCGGCTGCAACGCGACTTCGAGATCGTGATGTTCGATTCGCGCATGGGAGGCAATGGCTTCCTGCTGCCGGCGGGTCCGCTGCGCGAACCGCTCTCGCGCCGGCGCGACGCGACGCTGATCAATGACCCGGACTTCCGCGCCAACCCGGGCCAGCCCGATGTGTATGGCATGCGCCTGGTACTGGACGAGGCCTGGCAACTGGCCGACCCGACCATGGCAAAGCCCGTATCCGCCTTCGCCGGGCAGCGCGTGCTGGCCGCCGCCGGCATCGGCAACCCCGAGCGCTTCTTCGCCAGCCTGCGCGCGGTGGGACTCGCGCCCGACACCATGCCGCTACCGGACCATTACGACTTCGCCGAAGACCCCTTCGCCGGCGATCCCGTGGCGCGCGCCGCCGACGCCATCCTGATCACCGAGAAGGATGCCGTAAAATGCGAGCGCCTCAGTGACCCGCTGGACCCGCGGATCTGGGTCGTCCCCACCACGCCCGTGATCGACGCGGGCCTGATCGAAAAAATTCGCCGCGCGGTCGCCGCGCATGCCCGATCCGCGCCCGGCGCGGCGGGCGCCGCGGCCGCCGCCGGCCACATCAAGGAAACGCAAGATGGACAACCGGCTGCTTGAAATCCTGGTCTGCCCGCTGTGCAAGGGCAAGCTGGAACACGACCGCGCCGCCCAGGAACTGATCTGCCATACCGACAAGCTGGCCTATCCGATCCGCGACGGCATTCCCATCATGCTCGCCGATGAAGCGCGCCAGACCGTGGCGGGCCGGCTGATCACGCCGGAATAAGCGGTACGCATCATGTCGCTGCCCGCCTTTACCGTCGTCATCCCCGCGCGCCTGGCCTCGACCCGGCTGCCCAACAAGCCGCTGGCCGATATCGGCGGCAAACCCATGATCGTGCGCGTTGCCGAGCGGGCCCACGCCTCGTCCGCGCAGCGCACGGTGGTCGCCACCGATGCGCCGGAAGTGGCGTCGGCCTGCGCGGCACATGGCATCGAGGCCGTGCTCACGCGCGCCGACCATCCCTCCGGCACCGACCGCCTGGCCGAGGTGGCCACGCTGCTGGCCTTGCCCGACGATGCCATCGTCGTCAATGTGCAGGGCGACGAGCCGTTGATCGAGCCAGGCCTGATCGACGAGGTAGCGCTGCACCTGGCGCGCCATGCCGACTGCGCCATTGCCACCGCCGCCCATCCGATCGGCGATATCGCCGAGGTGTTCAACCCCAATGTGGTGAAGGTGGTGTGCGACGCCGCCGGGCGCGCACTGTATTTCTCCCGCGCGCCGATCCCCTGGGCGCGCGACGCCTGGGCCGGCGTGCCCGCCGCCGCGGCCGCCACCGCCCAGGTCGCATTGCCGCCCATGCCGGTGTTGCGCCACATCGGCTTGTACGCCTACCGCGCCGCCTTCCTGCGCCGTTTCCCGACGCTGGCGGCTGCCCCGCTGGAGCAGACCGAGGCGCTGGAGCAATTGCGCGCGATGTGGCATGGCGAGCGGATCGGCGTGCTGGAGACGGCCGCCGCTCCCGCGCCGGGCGTCGATACGCAAGCGGACCTGGATCGGGTACGCGCGTTGTGGGCGCAGGCCATGGCGCAGGAAGGGCCCTGACATCACCCCGGCACGGCTGTGCCGGGTAGCGCTTCCGGCACAGGCAGGGACATAAGTCATGACAGATGTCAGCGCAGCGGCAAGCCGAAATCGCGCTGCATCATGGCATAATGCTCGACGATACAGAGCCGTCGGACGCCCGGGCGCCCGGCCAAGGCTCGGTGGGGAGATGAAAAGTGAGCCCGTTCGGTACCCGCCCGCCGCCAGCGGCAGTGGCTTAAGCGTGCCGACCGTCAACAGACCAGACTCCGATCCGGGGCGCGCCGTCACTACGGCGCGGTAAGCCTCGCGTCAAGTTTCGGCGTTACCCTCCTTCCATTCTCCCTCCATACCAGATTCAAAACTCTGAGGACCCGTAATGCGTTTGATCCTGTTGGGCGCACCTGGCGCCGGCAAAGGCACGCAAGCCAAGTTCATCTGCGAGAAGTTCGGCATCCCGCAAATCTCCACCGGCGACATGCTGCGCGCAGCGGTCAAGGCAGGCACGCCGCTCGGCGTGGCCGCCAAGAAGGTGATGGACGCGGGCGGGCTGGTGTCGGACGACATCATCATCGGCCTGGTCAAGGACCGCCTCAAAGACGCCGACTGCAAGAATGGCTACCTGTTCGACGGCTTCCCGCGCACCATTCCGCAGGCCGAGGCCATGAAGGAAGCCGGCGTGGCGATCGACTACGTACTGGAGATCGACGTGCCGTTCGACGCCATCATCGAACGCATGAGCGGCCGCCGCGTGCATGTGGCATCGGGCCGTACCTATCACGTCAAGTACAACCCGCCGAAGACCGAAGGCCTGGACGACGAAACCGGCGAAACGCTGATCCAGCGCGACGACGACAAGGAAGAAACCGTCAAGAAACGCCTGGATGTGTATTCCCAGCAGACCCGTCCGCTGGTGGACTACTACTCCGGTTGGGCCGCGGAAGGCGACGCCTCGGCCAAGGTTGCGCCGCCGCAGTACCGCAAGATCGCGGGCGTTGGCAGCGTGGACGATATCACCGCGCGCGTCTTCGACGCACTGAAGTAAGCCGCGCGAGCCGCAGGGCTTGCAGCACACAAAAAAGCGACCTGCGGGTCGCTTTTTGTTTTCCGGCACCGGAGAATTTTGCAGCCGCGCGGATTGACGTTTACGTAAACGTTATGCCAACATCCCGTTCACGACAGCGGCGGCAGCAATGGCGGCAATAGCGGTAGCTGCGGCGGCAACAACGCAAGAACCACAAACGCAAGCGAGGAAGACAACATGGAAATCCGCGACAACGTATTCATCGTCACCGGTGGCGCATCCGGGCTCGGCGAGGGCAGTGCCCGCATGCTGGCCGCAGCCGGCGGCAAGGTGGTGATCGCCGATCTCAACGAGACCGCTGGCCATGCGCTGGCCGAGGAACTGGGCGGGCGCTTCGTCCGCTGCGACGTCAGCGCCGAGGCGGACGGCCAGGCAGTCGTGGCCGCCGCCACCGCGCTGGGCCGCCTGGCCGGACTGGTGAACTGCGCGGGCATCGCCACCGCCAGCAAGACCGTCGGCAAGAATGGCCCGCACCCGCTCGACGCCTTCGACAAGACCATCCGTGTCAACCTGATCGGCACCTTCAACATGATCCGGCTCGCCGCCGCGGCCATGGTGCAGAACGCACCCGATGCCGAGGGCGAGCGCGGCGTGATCATCAATACGGCCTCGGTGGCGGCCTTCGACGGCCAGATCGGGCAGGCGGCCTACGCGGCGTCCAAGGGCGGCGTGGTTGCCATGACCCTGGCCATCGCCCGCGACCTGGCGCGCGACGGCGTGCGCTGCATGACGATCGCGCCGGGCATTTTCGAAACTCCGATGCTGCTGGGCATGCCGCAAGAGGTGCAGGACGCACTTGGCAAGATGGTGCCGTTCCCGTCGCGCCTTGGCCGGCCCGCCGAGTACGCGAAGATGGTCGCCGCCATCATCGGCAACACCATGCTCAACGGCGAGGTGATCCGCCTCGACGGCGCCATCCGCATGCAGCCGAAGTAGGCCCCCCTGACGCGCTCCCGCCGGCCAGTCCTCAGGCCGGCATCAGCATCACCAGCGTCAGTCCCGGCGCGGCAGCCGGTACCAGCGTGAGCTGCTCGAAATGCAGCAGCCCGTGCAGCGGATGGCGAAAGCCGCGGCGGCCACCCTGCCGCTCCTCCACATCCTGCGAGAGCCAGTCGGCGCGAAACGCCGGGCTCTCGGCAAGCAGGCCCTCCACCAGCGCCCGCGTCGGCGGGTCTTCGGCATGGCGGATACTGTGGGCGCGGAATTCCGCCACCAGGCGTGCCGCCCGGTGCGGCCAGTCTTCCACCAGCGCCTGCAACGGCTGCGACAGGAACATGCTGCGCAGCAGGTTGCGCTCGCCGCTGGCGGGATCCAGCCAGCCCACGAACAGCCCGGCGGCAGCCGCATTCCATGCCAGCGCGTTCCACTGCCGGTCCAGCAGGTAGGCCGGGCCTTTGATGGCCTCCACGCTGGCCATGACCGTGGCAGGTACGTGTCCGTCCTGCGCCTGCATGGGGTCGCGCCGGCCCGCCAGCTCGAAGAGGTAGGCCCGTTCGGCGCGCGACAGCCGCAGGGCGCCAGCGAGGCTGGCCAGCGCGCGCGCCGACAGCGCCACCGGCCTGCCCTGCTCCAGCCACGTGACCCAGGTAGCGCTGAGACCAGCCAGTTGCGCCAGTTCCTCGCGCCGCAAACCCGGCGTGCGGCGCCGGCGCCCCGGCGCCAGTCCGACTTCGGCCGGCGCCAGGCGCTCGCGGTGCGCGCGCAGGAAACGGCCGAGCACGGCTTCGCGCGCCAGCTCGCGCGGGTTAGCGGTGCCGGGCGACGCAAGCGGCGAAGCGGGTGGTTCGGATGGAAGGGCGTGGTCGCGCATGAGGGCAGGCGGGTGTCGAAACTAGTGCGTTTTATACCAGGATAAATCCCTGACTTGTACCGGGAAAACAGCCTGCTACAGTACGTCGAACCCGTCCCGCGGGCAAGTCCCCGGGCCCCGCAGGTGGTCCCGCGAACCCTACTATTTCATTCACTAGAATTCACCAGCGGCCTCTCGCCGCCAGGAGAGCCTCATGCAACAGCAAGAACTCGTTGCCGCCCAGTTCGGCGCCACTGCCAGCGCCTACCTCACCAGCGCCGTCCATGCCCAGGGCGCCGACCTGCAGCAGCTTGCGCAGGAATTGGCCGCCCTGCCCGTGGCACGGGTGCTCGACCTCGGTTGCGGCGCCGGCCATGCCAGCTTTGCCGCGGCGGGCGTTGCGGCCGAAGTGACGGCTTACGATCTGTCGGCGGAAATGCTGTCGGTGGTGGAGACGGCGGCGCGCGCCAAGGGTCTGGTCAATATCCGCACCCGCCAGGGTGCGGCGGAATCGCTGCCCTTCGACGATGCCAGCTTCGATGCCGTGATCTCGCGCATGAGCGCCCACCACTGGCGTAACGTGCCGGCGGCGCTGGGGGAGACGCACCGTGTGCTCAAGCCGGGCGGCAAGATCGTGCTGATCGATATCGCGGGCGCGCAGGACCCGCTGCTCGACACCTGGCTGCAATCGGTGGAACTGCTGCGCGACCCTTCCCATATCCGTGATTACACCGGACCGGAATGGCAAGCCATGCTGGAGACGGCGGGTTTCAGCGCGAGCGTCTCGCCGGTCTGGCGCATCGAAATCGAATTTGCCAGCTGGGTCCAGCGCATGCGAACACCGGCAGTGGCGGTGGCCGCCATCCAGCACCTGTGGCAGGTGGCGCCGGCCGAAGTACGCGACCACTACCTGGTCAAGGACGACGGCAGCTTTGCGCTGGAAGCACTGATGCTGACGGCAACGCGCACCTGAGCCCGGCGGCGGCTTATGGCATGGCCGGCTCGGCCGGCAGCGGCAAGCCCCGCACCATCTGCCAGACTGCCGCAGCCGAAGGCGACAAGGAGCGGTCTTCCCGGCACACCATGACGATGCGGCGCTCTTCGCGCGGTATCAACGGCCGCCAGACCAGCGGCGACGCCGCCGGGAGCGGCAGCGAAAACGAAGGCAGCACCGAGGCGCCGATGCCGGCCTCGACCATGCCGAACACACTGGCCGAATGCCCCAGCGACTGCACCACGCTGGGCGACACGCCGTGACTAGCGAAGATGCGATCGATCAGCGGCCGGCTGCCGGAGGCAAGATCCAGCAACACTAGCGGCATCCCATCCAGCGCGGACCAGGGCACCGGGCCGGCGCCGGCCAAAGGGTGATCCCGCCGGCACACAAAACAAAAAGGATCGGTGGCCAGCGGCACGATGGTCAGGCCCTCGTGCGCCAGCGGGTCGATCAGCACGCCGAAATCCACCGCCCCGGCGCGGATCTGCTCCAGCCCGTCCGCCTGCACGTTGTCGCGCACGGTGAGCCGGATGTCCGGATACTGACGCGCGCAGGCGGCAACATAGAGCGGCATCAGGCGCGCGGAAATCGTGGGGGCGCTGGCGATCACCACGCGCCCGCGATAGCGTTCGCCGAGCTGCCGCGTTTCCTCCAGCGTGTCGTCCAGCTGGCCGAGCAGGCGCTCGATCGCCGGCGCCAGCGCCTGGCCCGCTTCGGTCACCACCACTTCCCGCGTGGTGCGGTCGAGCAGACGTACGCCAAGTGCTTCTTCAAGCTCTGCCACGCCCCGGCTGACCGCGGGCTGCGTCAGGCCAACGGCATCCGCCGCGCGGCTGAAGCTGCCATGCCCGACCACGGCCAGGAAAACACGCAACTGGCGCAGGGTGTAATTCATGCGTTTAGGAAATGAATGGATGCGATAAATGAATTTGCATTCTAGGCTTCGGTGCAGTCCAATACTAGGCAAAATCCGCATCCAGGCTCGCCCTCATGTCCGCCATCCTCTCACCGTTCAAGAAAATCTACGACCTGATCGACGGGTTCGTATTGATCATGCTCACCGCCATCGGCATCGCGCTGCTGGCGCCCGAAATCGGCGCCGGCGACGGGCCGCTGCACCTGGGCATGGTCACCAACCTGGGCGTAGCGCTGGTCTTCTTCCTGCACGGCGCCGCGCTGTCGCGCGACAAGCTGGTGGCCGGCGCGCGCCACTGGCGCCTGCATACCTTCGTCCAGAGCTTCACCTATATCGTCTTCCCGGTGGTCGGGCTGGCGCTGATGTTCGGCCTGCGCAAGGTCCTGCCGGCCGAACTCCTGCTGGGCGTGTTCTACCTGTGCGCCCTGCCCTCGACGGTGTCCTCATCGGTGGCGATGACCTCGATGGCGCGGGGCAATGTGCCCGGCGCCATCTTCAACGCCACCATCTCCGGCCTGATCGGCATGGCGGTGACGCCGCTGCTGATCGGCCTGGTCATCAGCGCCAGCGGCGCTTCGATGCCGCTGGGCAAGGCCCTGACCGGCGTTGCGCTGCAACTGCTGCTGCCGTTCGCGCTGGGCCAGCTGGCCCGCCCGCTGATCGGCAGCTGGCTGGCCGGGAAGAAGCAGATCACCAACAAGATCGACCGCGGCGTGATCGTGCTGATCGTTTATTCCTCTTTCTGCGATGCGACCGCGGCCGGGCTGTGGCACAAGTACAGCTGGGAGACCATCGGCGCCGTGATGGTACTGGCGGCCGTGCTGCTGCTGGTGATCCTGGCCACCACCACCTTCGCCGCGCGCCGCATGGGCTTCTCGGTGGAAGACGAGATCACCGCGGTGTTCTGCGGCTCCAAGAAGAGCCTGGCCAATGGCATCCCGATGGCCAAGATCCTGTTCGCCGGCCATCCGGCGCTGGGCCTGCTGGTGCTGCCGCTGATGGTCTACCACCAGTTGCAGCTGATCGTGTGCTCGGTGATCGCCTCGCGCTACGCCAGCCGCGACGCGCTGCCCGGCGGCGCCACGGCACGCGCACAAGCGTGATGCCGCGCTAGCGCAGCATGAAAACGGCCGGCAAAATGCCGGCCGTTCTGTTTTCCCCGCGCCGCCTACACCGACGGATTCTTCGACAGCGGCGGATTGCGCGCGAAGTAGTTCCTGATGCCGCGCAGGATGGCGTTGGCCAGCTGGTCCTGGTGGGATTCGTCGTTGAGCTTGCGCTCCTCTTCCGGATTGCTGATGAACGCGGTCTCGACCAGGATGGACGGAATATCCGGCGCCTTCAGCACGGCGAAGCCGGCCTGTTCCACGCTGCCCTTGTGCAGCCGGTTGACGCCGCCGATCTCCGCCAGCACCGCCTTGCCCACCTGCAGGCTGTCGTTGATCTGCGCGGTGGTGGAGAGGTCCAGCAGTACGCGCGCCACCTGCGCATCCTTGTTGCCCATATTGGCGCCGCCGATCAGGTCGGAAGCGTTTTCCTTGTTGGCCATCCAGCGCGCCGCGCTGCTCGATGCGCCGCGCTCGGACAGCGCGAAGACCGAAGCGCCCTTGGCTTCCGGCGACAGGAAGGCATCGGCGTGGATCGACACGAACAGGTCCGCCTGCACGCGGCGTGCCTTCTGCACGCGCACATTGAGCGGCACGAAGAAATCCGCGTCGCGCGTCATCATGGCCCGCATATTGGGCTGGGCATCGATCTTGGCGCGCAGCCGCTGCGCGATCTGCAGCACCACGTCTTTCTCGCGCGAGCCGGCCGCGCCGGTGGCGCCGGGATCCTCGCCGCCATGGCCGGGATCGATCGCCACGGTCAGCAGGCGGCGCATCTTGAAGGGACGGTCCGACGGCGGATTGTTGGCCGGCAGGGCCGGCGGCGGATTGTTCTGCGCCAGGGGCGGCGTGGCCGAAGGCGCCGGCGGCCTGGGCCGGGTGGCGGCCATCGGCGGCAAGGCCGGCACTGGATTGGGGCCCTTGTCTTCGAACTTGCGCACCAGCGCGCCGATGGCGTCTTCCTCGCCCGTGGCGGGCGCGCCGGACACGCCGTCGGCACCGGCCGGCGCCGGGGCAGCGGCAAAGCGGCGCTGCTTGTCCTCGGTATCGCGCACCAGCTTCCACAGCGGGTCGGGCGGGTTGACCGGGTAAAGGTCGAATACCAGGCGGTTGCGGTAGCTGCCGATCGGCGCCAGCGTGAACACCTGCGGCGAGACGTCTTCCTTCAGGTCGAACACCAGCCGCACCACGCGCGGGCGGTTCTGGCCCACGCGCACGGTCTGGATATAGGGGTCGTTCGAGGTGATCTTGGCCACCAGCTCGCGCAAGGTGGGCGAGAGGTCGAGGCCATCGATGTCCACCACCAGCCGGTCGGGGCCGTGGACCATCTGGTGGACGGCGGCCAGCGGCTCATCGGATTCGATGGTGACGCGGGTGTATTCCTCGGCGGGCCAGACCCGTACCGCGACGATGCCGGCGCCAAAGGCGATTTGCGGTCCCGCCAGCGTGAGCACCACGGTGCCGGCGCCGGCCTTGAGGCACTGCCCCAGCCATTTGCGGCGGGCCAGCTGGATTTGGTCGGGTCGGTCGGTGGCGAGTCGCTTGATCAGCATGCGCAAAGCAGGGTAAGTCCAGTCTGAGTATAGGCACGAAGCCTAACGATTCGGCGTTCAGCAGCATCGTCGGCGTCGCTTGTGTCCGATTGGAGCAACAGGTGAAGGTCCGGTTCCCCAAGCAGGTGCCCGGCTTTCTCCGGCCATTCGACCAGATTGAAAGCGGGCTCGGCAAAACAATCGCGGAAACCGGCATCGACCCACTCCTCCGGATCGGCGAAACGGTACAGGTCGAAGTGATAGGCGGTCAGCGGAGAACCGTCCGCGCGCGTGACCGAATAGGGCTCGCACAGCGTGTAGGTAGGGCTGCGCACCTTGCCGGCGTGGCCGAGCGCGCGCAGGATCGCGCGCGACAGCGTGGTCTTGCCGGCACCGAGGTCGCCCGAGAGCTGCAGGTGCACCGTCCGGGGCGGCAGGTTGCGCACGACGCCGGCCAGGGCGGCGCCAAGCCTGGCGGTGGCCGCTTCGTCGGGCAGGTTCAATGTGCGTTCTTCGAGCAGGGGCATTGCGTACAATTCGGGAATGATCGACCGAGCAGCCCAGGCGCCAACCGCCTCGCCCCCTCCTGCCTGCGGCGCCGCCCCGCAGGGTGCGCCTCGCCTTGACCCGCCCCTTGCACGTCCGGGCACGGATGCCGCCGGGCTGGCGGCACTGGCGCGCTCGATCCGGGCCTGGGGCGCGGAGCTAGGCTTCGACGCGGTCAGCATCGCCGAAGTCGATCTCAGCCGGGCAGAGGCAGGATTGATGGCGTGGCTGGCGCAGGGCTACCACGGCGACATGGATTATATGGCGAACCATGGCGTACGGCGTGCCCGCCCCGCCGAACTGGTGC
>NZ_JARJLM010000415.1 GCF_029335485.1 Cupriavidus basilensis | reverse complement strand
CTATCGCCGGCTCGCCGAGCGCTATGCCGGCCAGGCCGCCCCTGCCGATGCCGCCGCCCGCCGCGCGCGCTTCGCCGAGATCGCGGCCATTTCGGCCGCGCCGGACCCGGAAGGCATCACGGCCACCGACCTGGAAATCCCGCTGCCGGGCCGTACCCTGGCGGCGCGCCTGTTCCGTCCGGTGGGGGTGGCCGCGCCGCGCCTGATCGTCTATTTCCACGGTGGTGGCTGGGTGGTCGGCTCGCCTGACACGCATCACGGCGTGGCGGCGCTGATGGCCGCGGACACGGGCTGCGCGGTAGCCAGCGTCGATTACCGCATGGCTCCGGAACATCCCTTTCCGGCACCTTGCGACGATGCACTCGGGTCGGTGCTGTGGTTCGCCGAGCAGCGTGTGCGGCTGCGCCTGGACCCGGGTTTCCTGGCCGTGGCCGGCGACAGCGCCGGCGGGCACCTGGCGGCGCAAGCGGCGCGCTGGGCCAACGCGCAAGGCCGTCCTGGCCTGGTCAGCGCCCAGTTGCTGATCTATCCGGTGGCGGCCCCGGTGCTTGCTACGGAGAGCTACCGCGCCTTTGCGGACGGCCCTGGCCTGACACGCGACGAAATGGCCTGGTTCTGGACCCAGTTCATCGGTGCCGAGCGCCTTGCCGAGGGCGCAGCCATCGAAGACACCCGCATTCACCTGATGGGCACCGCGCCGCGGCACCTGCCTCCCGCCAGCGTGGTGATAGTGGCCGCCCACGACGTGCTGCGCGACGACGGCCTGGCCTACGCCGACTACCTTGTGCGCTATGGCGCGCCGGTCATCACGCTCGAAGCGAGCGGCATGACCCACGGCTTTGCCCGCCTGCAGCCGGATGTCCCGCGCGCGCGAATGGATGCGCCGCGCAGCGCTGGCCTTCAAGGAACTGGCGGCGGATATCTAGATGGCCCGGCCGGCGTATCGCCCCCGCGCCGCCGGGTCTGCCACAAGAGCATCGGCAGCGACCGGCCATCCCGTAAAATGGCGGTCTTACGAGGATGACCATGACCGCATTGCAGAACGATACCTTCCTGCGCGCGCTGCGCCGGCAACCCACCGAGTACACCCCGCTGTGGCTGATGCGTCAGGCGGGGCGCTACCTGCCCGAATACAATGCCACGCGCGCCCGCGCAGGCAGCTTCCTCGGCCTGGCCAAGAACCCTGCCTACGCCACCGAGGTGACCCTGCAACCGCTCGCGCGCTATCCGCTCGACGCGGCCATCCTTTTCTCCGACATCCTGACCGTGCCCGACGCCATGGGCCTGGGGCTGTCGTTCGCGCAGGGCGAGGGCCCGCGCTTCGCCCACCCCCTGCGCACCGAGGGCGACGTCAGGAAGCTGGCGGTGCCGGACATGGCATCGCTGCGCTACGTGTTCGACGCGGTCAGCGAGATCCGCCGGGCGCTGGTGCAGGATGGCCGCCAGCGCGTGCCGCTGATCGGCTTCTCGGGCAGCCCCTGGACGCTGGCCTGCTACATGGTCGAAGGCGCGGGCTCGTCGGATTTCCGCACGGTCAAGGCGATGATGTACAGCCGCCCCGACCTGATGCACCGTATCCTGGAGATCAATGCCCAGGCGGTAGCGGCCTACCTGAATGCGCAGATCGAGGCGGGTGCGCAGGCCGTCATGCTGTTCGACACCTGGGGCGGCATGCTGGCCGACGGCATGTACCAGGCCTTCTCGCTGGCCTATATGCGCCGCGTGCTGGCAGGGCTGAAGCGCGAGCATGACGGCCAGCAAGTGCCGGCCATCGTGTTCACCAAGGGCGGCGGCCTGTGGCTCGAAGAGCTCACCGATATCGGCGCCGACGCGCTGGGCCTGGACTGGACCGTCAACCTGGCCCAGGCGCGCCGCCGTACCGGTGGCCGCGTCGCCCTGCAAGGCAATATCGATCCCAATGTGCTGTTTGCGCCGGAAGCGGCCATCCGCGAGCAAGTGCGTGGTGTGCTCGATAGCTATGCCGCCGGCGGCGGCAGCGACGGACACGTTTTCAATCTCGGCCATGGCATTTCCCAGTTCACGCCGCCCGAGCATGTGACCGTGCTGGTGGACGAGGTGCATGGCTACAGCCGGAAGCTTCGTGCCACGGCCAAGTGACAGGCAGTGCATGCCTTCCCTCCCACCGGGGGATACCGCCTGTGC
>NZ_JARJLM010000414.1 GCF_029335485.1 Cupriavidus basilensis | reverse complement strand
GCCGGCAGCCATAGCGCACGGATCCCCCCGCGGCACGCCGCAGCACGCGGTGAAGCGCGGCGCGCAGGATGCGCACGCCGCCATGGTCCGCCACGCATGCCAGCGGCAGGTCGGCCAGCACCTCGCCGCTGCACAGCGACATGCGCCAGCGGTCCCAGGGCAGGCCGGCCTCGCCGATGGCGCTGGCCTGCAGGGGGTCCCGCAGGTGGAGCGCCTTGATGGCATTGGGGCCAAGCGCCAGGCCGACGCTGGATGCGGCATGATCGGCCGGCGCTCCCTGCTCCAGGCAGGTGACCTCCAGTCCCGCTTGCATGCCAAGCGCGCGGGCCATGATGGAGCCGGCCACGCCGGCGCCGACGATGACGATTCGCATGATGGGAATCCTGGGTTTCAGCCGGCAGGCAGGCGGCGGCGAGCGGGCTTTGCGCCGGCAACGCGGTGGCGCGATCCGCGCGCATCGCTGGTCCCTGCGGGTCCGCTGGATTCCGGCCGCGAAGGGCTGTCGAGATAGCTCGGTGGGGTCGTCATGGGCGCCAGTGTGCGCAAATAGGCCGCACGCAACCAGCACCGTTTTGGTCTCATGGCGAGCGCGCAATGTGTGC
>NZ_JARJLM010000413.1 GCF_029335485.1 Cupriavidus basilensis | reverse complement strand
CCGCCAGCTAGACTGGAATCCCCACGAACCACCGCAGGAGACCGCCATGTCCCAGGCCCACCCCCGTGAGTTCGAGAACTTCGCCGCCTTCTACCCGTTCTACCTGAACGAGCACCGCGACCGCACCTGCCGCCGCCTGCATTTCGCGGGCTCCACGGTGGCCTTGCTGTGCCTGCTGGCACTGCTCCTCAGCGGTAACTGGTGGTGGCTGGCGGCTGCCGTGGTCTCGGGCTATGCCTTCGCCTGGGTCGGCCATTTCGTCTTCGAGAAGAACCGCCCCGCCACCTTCCGCCATCCGCTCTACAGCCTGATGGGGGACTGGGTGATGTACGGCGACATCTGGCGCGGCAGGATTCCCTTCTAGACAGGACAGGAAGTGCGGGCGCTCAGACCTGGCCGTGCCAGCCGGGCGGCACCACTTCCAGCGTACGGCGCGCGGGATCGGCCGGACGGCCTTGGGCCGTCGGCGCCGCCGGCTCTCCCACCGGCCGATCCTGCTGTGGCTGGCGCCGGAATACGGCCTCCAGCGGCTGGTCCAGGCGCGGGTTGTCCAGCACCTGCTTGAGCGCGTCGGCGCCTTGCAGCTGCTGCGCCAGCGCTGTACGCGGCAGGCGCGGCAGGTTCAGCACCAGCCGGTCGTGCAGCGTGCGCAGCGTTACCTGACCGGGATCGCACAGGAGCGCCCAGTGCGCCTGGCCGCGCTCCTGCGCCAGTTTGCCCACCAGGTGCATGGCCTTGAGCTTGCCCAGCAGGCCCGACAGGTAATCGGCCTCCACCCTCAGCTTGCGGCCCAGATCGAGCTCGCCGACGCTGCGCGGCACCTCGTCGCGCGCCCGGTAGAGCAGGTAGAGCACGCCCAGCGCATCGAAGAACTCGCTGCCGGCAAAGGTGCGGCGCCGCCAGTAGCCCTGCCGGATCACCGGCAGGTTGGCGGCGATGGTGGCGCCAAGCAGCGTCACCAGCCAGCTCAGGTAGATCCACAGCAGAAAGATCGGCAGCGCTGCGAAGGTGCCATAGACCGCGGTATAGGTGGGAATATGGGTGACGAAGTAGCCGAAACCGCGCTTGGCCAGCTCGAAGGCCAGCGCCGCCACCAGGCCCGCGGCGATGGCGTCGCGCCACTCCACGCTGGCGTTGGGCACGGCGGTGTAGAGAAAGGCGAAGGCCAGCGCCGACAGCAGCACCGGCGTCAGGCTGACCACCAGCCCCAGCCCGAATGGCATGGTGCCGACGTAGCCGGCCGAGACCGAGATCAGGTAGGAGCTGATCGACAGGCTGGCGCCGATCAGCACCGGGCCGAGCGTCAGCACCGCCCAGAACACCAGCACCCGCTGCGCCAGCGGGCGGCGCTGCTTGACCCGCCAGATCGCATTGAGCGCGTCCTCCACCGTCAGCATGGTCAGCACCGAGGTCACCATCAGCCCGCCCAGGCCCACGGCGGTGAGACCCTTGGCGTTCTTGGCGAACTGGCCCAGGTAGCTGGTAATGGAATTGCTGACGTTGCCGGGAATCAGGTTCTGGAACAGGAAGGACTCGGTGGCGCTGCGGAAATCGCGGAACACCGGGAAAGCCGCCAGCAGGGCGAAGGCCACCGTCAGCACCGGCACCACTGCCAGCACGGTGGTGAAGGTCAGGCTGGCCGAGACCTGCGGCAGGCGGTCTTCGCCGGCGCGGCGCAGCGCGTAGCGGGTCAGCGCGCGCAATTTCTGCAGATTCCATTCCCTGCGCAGGCGGACGATGCGAGCGGTGAACATGCGGGGGCAAACTCCTTGCTGATTCAGTGACATGCCCCGCCGGCAGGCCGCGCCGGGGCCACATCTATAATACGCGCATTGCCCTGCGCGCCGCGCAAGACACCAACCCGGCCTGCCCCTGGGAGCGCCCATCCTGACGCCCCGCGTGCATGCGCCGCAGCCTCGTCCATGACCGAAATCCTAGTTCTCTTCTACAGCCGCCACGGCAGCACCCACAAGCTGGCCGAGCTGATCGCCGCCGGCATCGACAGCGTGCCCGGCGCGCAGGCTCGCCTGCGCACGGTACCGCCGGTTTCCACCGTCAGCGAAGCCACCGCGCCGGATATCCCGGCGCAAGGGCCGCCGTATGCGGAACTGCGCGACCTGGAGGAATGCGCGGGCCTGGCGCTGGGCAGCCCGACGCGCTTCGGCAATATGGCCGCGCCGATGAAGTACTTCCTCGATGGCACCGTGGCCCAGTGGCTCTCCGGCGCCCTCGCCGGCAAGCCCGCCTGCGTGTTCACCGCCACCGGCAGCCTGCACGGCGGCCAGGAAACCACCCTGCTGTCGATGATGCTGCCCTTGCTGCACCACGGCATGCTGATACTCGGCCTGCCGTATACCGAAAGCGCCCTGATGACCACCGCCGGCGGCGGCACGCCCTACGGCCCCAGCCACCACGCGCACGTGGACAACAGCGCGCCGGTATCCGACGACGAAGCCACGCTTGCCCGGGCCATGGGCAAGCGCCTGGCCGAAACCGCGCTGCGCCTGGCCGGCGGGAGCCGCACATGAGCGCCGCCCCGAACCCCGCGGCACCGCCGGCCGCGCGCGCCACCGACGGCGCGCTGCACAATGCCGCGCTGTACCGCCTGAGCGCGGGCAGCCTGATCGCACTGATCCTGCTGTGCATCGGCTGGGAATGGTTCCTGGCGCCGCTGCGTCCCGGCGGCTCCTGGCTGATCCTGAAATTCCTGCCGCTGCTGCTGCCGCTGCGCGGCGTGCTGACCCGCAACCGCTATACCATGCAGTGGTCGTCGATGCTGATCCTGCTGTTCTTCACCGAAGGCATCGTGCGCGCCACCAGCGACCGGCCGCCATCGTCCACGCTGGCGTGGATCGAGGTGGCACTGACGCTGTTGTTCTTTTTCGGCACCATCCTGTACCTGCGCCCCTACAAACGCCGCGCCAAGGCGCAGCAGCCCGCCAAGCCGGGCAAATAAGGACGAGCAAGCAACCCGGCGCAAGCCCGCACCAAGCCGCAACCATCCTCTTTCTCCTGATTCGCGCGGCGGTCGCCATCGCGGCCGCCCTCCTGGACCCACCGCCATGACCGCCTCGCACCTCGATTCCTTCCTCGCCCTCTGCCGCGCCGCCCTGGGCGAGCAGCACGTGCTGACCGACGCCGCCGACAAGGCCCCCTTCCTCACCGACTGGCGCAAGCGCTACACCGGTGAAGCGGTAGCGGTGCTGCGCCCCGGCTCCACCGAAGAAGTGGCCGCCGCCGTCCACGCCTGCCACGCGCACAAGCTGGCCGTGGTGCCGCAAGGCGGCAATACCGGGCTGTGCGGGGGCGCCACGCCATCCGCCGGGGTGGAATCGGTAGTGATCTCGCTGCAGCGCCTGAACCGGGTGCGCCAGGTGGACCCGCTCAACAACACCATCACCGTGGAAGCCGGCGTGATCCTGCAGCAGTTGCAAGACGCCGCGCGCGAGCATGGACGGCTGTTCCCGCTGAGCCTGGCGGCCGAAGGCAGCTGCACCATCGGCGGCAACCTCGGCACCAATGCGGGCGGCACCGGCGTGCTGCGCTACGGCAACACGCGCGAGCTATGCCTGGGGCTGGAGGTGGTCACGCCCGCCGGCGAGATCTGGGACGGCCTGCGCGGCCTGCGCAAGGACAACACCGGCTACGACCTGCGCGACCTCTTCATCGGCGCGGAAGGCACGCTGGGCATCATCACCGCCGCCGTGATGAAGCTCTACCCGCTGCCGCGCGCACGCGTCACCGCGCTGGCCGCGGTCGCCAATCCGCGCGCCGCGCTGGCCCTGCTGGCCATCGCCCAGCAACGCGCCGGCGCCATGCTGACCGGCTTCGAGCTGATGTCGGAGATGTGCCTGTCGCTGGTCACCACGCATTACCCGCAGTTGCGCTATCCCTTCGATCGCGCGCATGCCCAGGTGGTGCTGCTGGAGCTGTCGGACAACGAGAGCGAAGACCATGCTCGCGGGATTTTCGAAGCGCTGATGGAAACCGCATTCGAAGCGGGCGTGGTCGAGGACGCGGTGGTCGCGGCGTCGGTGCAGCAGTCGCGCGACTTCTGGAACCTGCGCGAACACATTCCGCTCGCGCAGGTGGACGAAGGCAAGAACATCAAGCACGACATCGCCGTGCCGATCTCGCGCATCGCCGATTTCATCGACACCACCGACGCCCTCATCCAGCAAGCCTTCCCCGGCGCGCGCATGGTCACCTTCGGCCATCTCGGCGACGGCAACCTGCACTACAACGTATCGCCGCCCGCGGGCGAAAGCCACGACGCCTTCCTCGACAACGCGCCAGCCGTCAACCTGATCGTGCATGACAGCGTGCACGCCCATCGCGGCTCGATCTCCGCCGAACACGGCCTGGGGCAGCTCAAGCGCGAAGAGAACCGGCGCTACAAGAGCGAGGTCGAACTGGCGATGATGCGGGCGGTCAAGCAGGCGCTGGACCCGCTGGGCCTGATGAACCCGGGCAAGGTGATCTGAGCGGGAACCGGCGCCGGCGGGCTGGCATGCCCAGGCATGCCTGTTGGCTATCGGCTATCGGCTGCTATCGGGGCGCCGGAATTTCGACCACCTCCCAGCCCTCCTTGCGGTCGGCCAGGAATTGCATCAGCGAGTCGACGGTCACGGTCCTGATGCGATCCGAGAAACGCAGCTCGTTGGGATGGTCGTCGAAGGCTACGCTGGCCTTGAACACGCGGCCGCCAAGACGCTTGAAGGTGCCGACCTTCATCTCGGAAGGCTGGTAGCCGACCAGCTTGAGCCAGGACTGCGCCTGTTCGCGATTGACGATCTTCACGTCCCTGGCCTCCACCGTGGCCAGTGTCTCCAGCACCCAGGAGTTGGAATTCTGGTAACGCGTGGAGAATGGGTAGGCGACCAGGCTGTAGTCCGCATCGTGCACCGCGCGCAGCGCCGCGGCATCCTGCAGGCGCGGCAGCAGGCGTTCGGCGATCGGCTTCGGCGGAATCACCAGGACCGAATTGAACGCGAACATATCGTCCAGGAAGAAATTGCCGACGCCCTCGTACCACAGGTCCGACTGCGCGGTGCCGCAGCTATTGAGCAGATGGGCGATGCGCCAGGGCGCGCCCGGCGCGCTGCGATAGATGAAGCCGGCATGGCTGTACTTCAGCCCGTAGCTGGACAGGTCCTGCCCTACCCGCCCCAGCAGCGCCACATTGTCCTGGCGCTTGTCCATTTCGGCCGTCACCTTTTGCGCTGCGGCCATGGCCTTGCGCAGCGTATCCGGGCTGAGCGCCGCATCTTCGCAACTCTGCCCCGCCGACGCCAGCAGGGGAACCAGCAGCAAGGCGAGCAGGGATCCGGTGCGGCCGATCCACCCGGAAATCATGGCGCGCGCCTTCATGGCTTCGCGGCCGAGGGAACGCGCTCGCGATACAGCAAGGCCTCGCCGAGCGTGTTGGGGATGAAGGCAAGCACCTTGCCGGATGCCACCAGCAAGGTGCCGGTCGAATCGGCGACGGCGTTCACGGTGGCCCCGACCGAGACGCCCAGCTTCTCGAACCCGCTCCTGGCGATCTTGACCGAAACCTTGCCTGCGCCGCTAGCGGCGTCGAGGATCAGCTCGACGGTGTCCTGCGCCCCCTGGCCGATGCCGGATACGATGAAAACACTGCCGAAGCCCGCCAGCGCGGAGCCCTGCAACGGCCCCGCGCCACCGGCGCTGCCCGCCACGCTGGCGACAGGCGCGGCCAGGATCGACAAGGTGCCGACCGAAACCTGCTCCGACCCGCCCATATTGCCCGTGGACTGCGCAATGGCCGGGGCCACGCACAGCGAAGCGCCGGCCAGGACCAGCCATGCCGGGATCATCCGTGCCAAAAACTTGCCTTCATATAATTTCATTATTCTTTTCCGCTTGGAAATATGACCGTCCATTGTAAAGGGAAATCCACTTTCTCCACTTCAATGTGAATGGAAGCAAACTTTCGCCGCTTGTCGCGGTGGATCGGCCTGGATATTTGCAAGCAGAATCATGCAGGATTGACGCCCGCCCATTAATAGGTCTTTTCCTCGTCTATCAGCGATTTTTTCCGAAAGCGCGCCTCGCGACACCAGCATCAGGCTGGCAGCAACTGACTCCTACTCTCGCTGCCTGGGAAACGATTGAATACGATCGGATGCGATCGGCAAGGTCGGCGTGACGGACGCGCGATCCGCAACTTCGTGGAAGCCACGGTCCTGCTGGCCCGTGGCACGCCCGCCGGCTTCAGGCGCCAGCGCGGCGGTATGCCGCCAGGAAACCTGCCAGCGACAGCAGCAACGCGGCGCAGAACCGGTTCATGACGCGCAGGCCCTGCCGCGTCAGGGCCTTGGCGGCACGCGCGCCCCCCGCGGCGTATGCGGCCATCACGACCAGATCGAGAGCGGCCGAGACAAGCGCGAGTGCCAGGTATTGAGGTGCCTGTGCCTGCGCGGTATCGATGAACTGCGGCAAGAAGGCCGAGAAAAACAACAGGCCCTTCGGATTCGAGAGCGCCACCAGCAAGCTGCGCATGAACGCCCGGCGCGGCGAGAGGCTGGCGCCGCCCACCACCAGTTCGCCCGGGCTTGCCCGCCATAGCTGCGCCGCCAGCCAGACCAGGTAGACGACACCGATCCACTTGACGGCGGAGAACAACACCTCCGACGCGGCCAGCAAGGCGCCCAGGCCGATGCCGACGGCACCGATCAACAGGAGGTCGGACAGTGCGGCGCCCAACATGCCCATGCCTGCGATACGCCAGTTCCGCGACGTGCCATTGGCCAGCGCCAGCAGCATGGTCGGCCCAGGCATCACCGTTACGGAAAAGCAGGCAACCGAGTAGAGCAGCAGCATCGACAGTGTCATGGTGTTTGGGTCCGGCGGAAGGTCTGACAGAGCGCTACTTTACCTCGGTTGGCGAGTTCCGAATGGCTGCCGCGAACGCGCGCCGAGCCAGCGATCCAGCTAAACGTCCAGCAACTCCGCAATATGCTGGTCCTTCAGCTTGACGTAATTGGCCGCCGTATAGCGGAAGAAGCCGCGTTCCTTCTCCGTCAGCGGCCGGGCCTGCCTGGCGGGGCTGCCCACATAGAGATGCCCGCTCTCGAGCACCTTGCCCGGCGGCACCACGCTGCCGGCGCCGAGAATCACCTCGTCCCCGATCACGGCGCCGTCCATCACGATGGTACCCATGCCGATCAGGATGCGGCTGCCGATGGTGCAGCCATGCAGCAGCGCCTTGTGGCCGATCGTCACATCTTCGCCGATCGTGAGCGGAAAGCCGTCGGGATTGAAGGGGCCGGCATGGGTGATATGCAGCACGCTGCCGTCCTGCACGCTGGTGCGCGCGCCGATGCGGATGCGATGCATATCGCCACGGATGGTCACCATCGGCCAGATGGAACTGTCGGCGCCAATCTCGATGTCGCCGATCAGCACGGCAGTCGGGTCGACGAACACGCGGTCGCCGAGTTGGGGGGCTTTGCCCTGGAAGCTGCGAATGGTCATGATGGGAACCTGGATCCGGAAAGGCGCAAGTCAAACGCCCGCCACTTGCACGGGACTGTTGACCGTTGACTGTTGACTGTTGCGCCGATTGAACTCGCACATTATCACAGCAACACCCTTTCCCTTCCTGGCACTTGGGCACGGTCGCCGCAGACCTGGCGCTGACCATCGGCGCACGAGGCGGCGGCCTGCCATTAACGAGCGCGTCAGACTATCGGGAACGGAATCTCGACCCGCCGCGACGGCGCACGGCGGCGAGGTGTCCTGGGAGATTGGGCGACAGCGTGGGCTTGGCGTTTCATAACGCCTATGACTTGATCTGCAATGCCGAACTGCCAGGGTGGGCGTCTTCCTCCAGCATGGCAAGCGCGCCGACGATGAGTGCGTGCATGCCCTGAACAAGCTCCGCCTCCATCTCGGCTTCTTCCGCCACGCGGTCTGCCTCCACAACAGGTTCTCGGCCTGCTACCGAATATACCGTGTCGGCCACGGCAATGCAGTGGAATGCGATCGTCGCAAGCAGCCAACGTGCCTGCGCCTTTGAGATGCCGTAGGCCCGCGCGATATGGCTCTGGTGCCCGTCGATTTTGGCGAGCATGGGCTGTGTTGCAGCCAACCTGCGGATCACGTACGGCGTCAGCCCAGGGTGTGCCTTGACGAACTCCCGTACCGATGTGGTGAACACGATCAGGTAATCCTTCAATCCGCCACGTCCCTTGCCGCAAGCCTGCGGAATCTGCCAGCGGCTGAAGATCTCCTCGGCGACCAGGCGCTTGAGTTCCACAAGACTCGGCACGTGCTTGTAGAGCGCCATATGGCTGACCCCGAGTGCGGCGGCAACGCCGACGAAGGTGATGTTCGGCAAGCCGATCTCGATGCCCGCGTCGGCGATCCGTTCGCGTGTGATGGTACGAGGACGCCCGCGCGCCGAAGGTCGTTGTGGCGATTTCATGTTTGCTCCTTGATCGCTGGTGACAGCCATGTAGCCACCTTGCCAGCCTTTCGTCAATTAGTTTATAGTTATGCAACTAATTATCATTTCGATTCACCGGAATCCTCCGTGACCGACCCATCGAGCGCCTTGGAAGGCAGCAACCCCTCGGCCGCCATTCTGCGCGATGCCAACCATGACCGTGGCTTGCTCGAGGTCGATGCCACCGAGCGGCCTGCGTGGATGGGGTCTCGCCTTGTCGTTCGCAAGACGGGGTGAGAGCCATCCCATCATTCTGAATCTCTGGACGTTCCTCTTTCATGAACACTCGTGACGCGGCCGCGGCCGAACCCAAGAGACCCGGCCCGATCAGCCGGGTATTGAACCCCATCCGTGGGCAACTGATCGTCGCCGCGGTACTGGCCGGCGTGGGCGCCATGCTCACGCTGGTGCCGCTGGCCGGCATCGCGCATATCGCGAAGATCGTCCTCGGCGGCGCCGACATCGCGGCGGCGGCACGGGCGCAAGTGCAGAGCGAAGTCTGGTGGACCGTCATTGCCAGCGTGGCGAGCCTGTTCGTCGGCATGGCGCTGGTGTCCGCTGGGGAACTGACCGCCCACCTGGCCGACAACCGCATCACCCATCACCTGCGCCTGGCGGCCACGCAGCGGCTGGCCCGGGTGCCGCTGGGCTGGTTCACCAGCCGGGCGTCGGGCGAGGTCAAGCAGGCCATGCAGGACGACATCGGCACGCTGCACAGCCTGACCGCGCACTTCTACACGACGCTGGGACGCGCCGTGGGCGCCATCCTGATCTCGGTCATCTACCTGTTCGCGATGGACTGGCGCATGGCCATGGTCTCGATCCTGCCGTTCCCGGGCTTCTTCCTGTTCTTCGGCAGGGCCATGAAGGCCAGCGGGGCGAACATGAAGGAATTCGTCGGCGGGCTGGGACGCATCAACAACGCGGTGGTCGAGTTCGTCAACGGCATTCCCGTGGTCAAGTCCTTCGGCGCAAGCGGCAAGGCGCACGGCGGCTACCGCGAGGCAGTCGATGCCTTCGCCCAAGCCTTCGCCGGTTTCACCCGTCCCCTCGTGGGCTCGATGGCCAACGCCAACGCGATGATCGCGCCGGTAGCGGTGCTGGGCGTGGTGCTGGTCTTCGGCACGCTGTTCGTGAGCCTGGGCTGGATTGCCCCGGTGGACGTGCTGCCGTTCGCTCTGGTGGCACCGGGCCTCTCCGCGCCGTTGCTGCTGCTGCACTACATCACCCATGACCTGAACCATGCCACCGGTGCCGCCCAGCGCGTGCAGGCGCTGCTGGAGACGCCTGTGCTGGAGCAGCCGGCGCCCGATATGCGGCAGTTGCCCACGGTCACCGAAATCCGCGTCGAGCACGTCAGCTACGCCTACGACGCGCAGAACAAGGTGCTGTCGGACGTCAGCTTCACCCTCAAGCCCGGCACGGTGACCGCCATCGTCGGCGCGTCCGGTGCCGGCAAATCGACCCTGGCCCGGCTGCTGCTGCGCTTCTTCGACCCGACCGACGGGCGCATCACGCTCGGCGGCGTGGATTTGAGGCATATCGAGACCTCGGATCTGTACCAGCGCATCGGTTTCGTGCTGCAGGAGGTGCGCCTCATCCACGCCAGCGTGCGCGAGAACATCGCGCTGGGCCGGCCCTCGGCCAGCCAGCAGGAGGTCGAGGACGCCGCGCGCGCCGCGAACATTCATGAGCGCATCCTGGGCCTGCCGCGCGGCTACGACTCGATGATAGGCGAGGACGCGCTGCTCTCCGGTGGCGAGCAGCAGCGCGTGAGCATCGCCCGTGCCGTGCTGCTCGATCCGTCCGTGCTCGTGCTCGACGAAGCCACCGCGGCCGCCGACGCCGAGAACGAGGTGGCGATCCAGGACGCGCTGTCGCGCTTCGCGCGAGGCCGCACGCTGCTGGTCATTGCACACCGGCTCGACACGGTGATGCACGCCGACCACATCATCGTGATCGAGAACGGCACGATCCACGAGCAAGGCCGCCACGCCGAGCTGATCGCGCGCAAAGGCCGCTATGCGCGGCTATGGACGCGTGGCGGCTATGAAGAACCCCAGGAGCGGGCGGTGCCATCATGCTGAAAACCTTCGTTCAACTGCTGGGCGACGATGCGCCCGTCTTCCGCCGCTACGCCTGGATGGCCGTGTTCTATGGCCTGCTCAGCGGGCTGACCATCACCACGCTGGTGCCCATTCTCAGCCGCCTTCTGGCCGGCGATACGCGCGGCGCGGCGCTGTGGCTCATCGTGCTGCTGGCCGGCATGACGGCCTGCTGGGGCTGGCGGCGCAAGGTGGAGAAGGCCGGCGTGCGCGTGGGTGTCGCCGTCCTGCAGGGCGCGCGCCAGCGCATCGGCGACCACGTTGCACGCCTGCCCGTCGGCTGGTTCACGCCGGAGAACAGCGCCCGGCTTGGCCATGTCATCACGAACGGCATGATGGCAGTGGCCCAGCTTCCCGCACACGTGTTCACGCCGGTGATCAGCGGCGCCGTGACGCCGGTGGTGATCGTGGCCGCGCTGTTCGCGCGGCACTGGCCGATGGGCCTGATCGCGCTGCTGGCGCTGCCGATCCTGATCGGCGCGTTCCTGATCGCCGCTCGCCTGGGCCTGCGCGCCGACCACACCTTCCATCGCCACTTCGCCCACACCAGCCAGCGCATGGTCGAGTTCGCCCAGGCCCAGTCGGTACTGCGCGCGTTCAACGGTGGAGGCGGCAGCACGCGCTTGCTTGAACAGGCCATCGACCAGCAACGCCACTCCGGCACGCGGCTGATCTATCTGTCGGCGGCGTCCACGGTGCTCAACGCCTGGGTCGTGCAGGCCGTCTTCGCCGCGTTGCTGATCGCCGCCGCGTTGTGGCTCAACGCCCACCTGGGCGGCGCGCTGGAAGCGGACTCGGTGGTCGCCGTCATCGTGGCGCTGCTGCTGGCCAACCGCTATATCGATCCGCTGCTGGACGTGGCCGGCTATTGCGAGGTCCTGCGCGGCGCGCGCGGCCAGCTCGACGCGGTGCGCGAGATCCTTGCGGTCAAGCCTTTGCCGGAACCGGACCAGCCGCAGGCACCGCGTGATGCGTCGATCGAGCTGCGCGAGGTGAGCTTCCGCTACACACCGGATCAACCCGATGTGCTGAAGGGCGTGAACCTGCGCATCGAGCCGGGCAGCATGACCGCGCTGATTGGCGCCTCCGGATCGGGCAAGACCACACTGGTGCGGCTGATCGCACGCTTCTTCGATGTGAGCCAGGGCAGCGTACTCGTCGGTGGCGTGGACGTGCGGCAGATGTCCAACGCGCAGCTGGCCGGCCAGATCAGTCAGATCTTCCAGGACAACTACCTGTTTGCGGGCAGCATTGCCGACAACATCCGCATCGGCAAACCCAATGCCAACGATGCCGAGATCATGGAAGCTGCGCGGCAGGCCGGCGTGGCCGAGATCATCGAGCGCCTGCCGCAGGGCATCGACACCCCGGTCGGCGAAGGCGGCGCACGCCTGTCGGGCGGCGAGCGCCAGCGCATTGCCATCGCCCGCGCGCTGATCAAGGACGCGCCCATCCTGCTGGTCGATGAGGCCACCGCCGCGCTGGACGCGGAGAACCAGGCCGCCATCGCCGAGGCGCTGGCGCGTCTGCGCGGCAAGCGCACGCTGATCGTCATCGCGCACCAACTCTCGACGGTGGCAATGGCCGACCAGATCGTGGTGCTCGATGGCGGCAAGGTCGTCGAGCAGGGTTCGCCCACGCCATTGCGCGCGAGCCAGGGGCGCTACGCGCACTTCCTGGCCCAGCGCCGGGCCGCCAGGGGCTGGCGTATCGCGGCGGCGTCGAACGGAGACCGCCGTTGATGCGCGCACCTTGGCTTGGATTGTTCGCCATCCTCTGCGGCGCCTCGCTGCTGGTCGGCGCCCGGCAGATGGCGTGGTCGCAGCTGTTCTCGCTGTCGGGCGATGCCTGGCTGACGCTGACAGCCAGCCGCCTGCCCCGCCTGGCGGC
The DNA here is from genome assembly GCF_029335485.1 of Cupriavidus basilensis. Classification (GTDB taxonomy): domain Bacteria; phylum Pseudomonadota; class Gammaproteobacteria; order Burkholderiales; family Burkholderiaceae; genus Cupriavidus; species Cupriavidus basilensis_E. The sequence continues at coordinate 6,935 of NZ_JARJLM010000413.1, read as the reverse complement.
GCTGGTGCTGACTGGCGTGGGCCTGTCCGTCTGCGGCGTGATCCTTCAGCAGATCGTCCGCAACAAGTTCGTCGAACCGGCCACCTCGGGCGGACTGGATGCGGCCAAGCTCGGCATCCTGGTGTCGATGACGCTGGCGCCCGCCGCCGGCACGATGGGCCGGATGCTGTTCGCGCTGGTCTTCTGCTTCGCCGCGAGCCTGGTCTATGTGGCGATCATCCGCCGCATCAAGTTCAAGAACACCGTCCTCGTGCCGGTCATCGGCCTCATGTACGGCAGCGTGCTGAGTGCCGTGGCCGAGTTCTACGCCTACCGCTACAACATCCTGCAGAGCATGCAGGGCTGGCTGCTCGGCGATTTCTCCAAGGTCGTCCAGGGCAACTACGAGATCATCTACCTGATCCTGCCGATCGTCGCGGTCACCTACCTGTATGCGCACCGCTTCACCGTGCTCGGCATGGGCGAAGGCATGGCCACCAGCCTGGGGCTGAGCTATTCGGCAACGGCGGCGCTGGGCCTGATGCTGGTGGCGGTCACCGTGTCCGCCACGGTCATCACCGTCGGCGCGATCCCCTTCGTCGGGCTGGTCATCCCCAACCTGGTCGCGCTGCATCACGGCGACAACCTGGGCCGGACGCTGCCCATCGTCGCTCTGGGTGGCGCGTCGATGCTGCTGGCCTGCGACATTCTCGGCCGCCTGCTCATCTACCCGTTCGAGGTGCCCATCGGCCTGACCGCAGGCAGCGCGGGCGGCGTGCTGTTCCTTGTACTCATCATCTGGAAGAAGAAATGAGGCGCGCGCCCCCCCAATACGCCCTCTGGATGGTGGTCATCGCCCTGGCCGCGGCCTTCGTCCTCGTGCGATCCGGCTTCGACCTCGACTACGTCATTCCCAAACGGCTCGCCCGGCTGGCCGCCATCGTCATCGGCGGGATCTGCGTCGCCTTCTCCTCGATCACGTTCCAGACCATCGCGGGCAACCGGATTCTGACGCCGGCGATCATGGGGTACGAGGCGGTCTATCTGCTGTTGCAGTCGCTGCTGATCCTGGCCATGGGCACGCATGGCCAGGTGGTACTCGGCCAGAGCGGCAACTTCTTCCTCTCCATCCTGTTGATGCTCGCCTATTCGTGGGCCATCCATCGGTGGCTCTTGCGGAACGGCAGGCACAACGTGTATTTCCTCCTCCTGCTGGGACTGGTGCTGACCATGGTGATCGGCACTGTCACACAGTTCATCCAGCTCAGGATCAGCCCGGGCGAGTTCGCCGTTCTCCAGGGCTTCAGCTACACGTCCTTCAACAGGGCACAACCCGAGCAGTTGCTCTATTCGGCCCTTCTGGTCGCGGCCGTGTGCCTGCCAGGGCTGAAGACCCTGCCGATCCTCGACGTGCTCTCGCTGGGCCGCGACCAGGCCATTTCCCTGGGGGTCGATTACCAGCGGTACGTGAGGCTCTACTTCGCGCTGATCGCGGCTCTCGTGGCGATCTCGACCAGCCTGCTCGGGCCCACGGCCTTCATGGGGATCTTCGTTGCGAACATCGCCTATGCGATGGCCCGGACTTCCAGGCATCGGGTCACGCTGCCCATGGGCTGCGCGATCGCCATCGGCATCTTCATCGTGGCCCAGCTTCTGGTCGAACACGTCTTCAACTACAAGACCACCGTCAGCATTCTCGTCAACCTGGTGTGTGGCGCGTATTTCCTCGCGCTGATGGTTCGCACCCGAGGCACCGCATGATCACCGTCCACAACATTCACAAGGCCTACGGCGCCAAGACCGTCCTTTCCGGCGTCAGCGCGCAATTCCCGGCGCAGCGCGTGACTTCTCTCATCGGCCCCAACGGCGCAGGCAAGACGACGCTGCTGCTGCTGATCGCGCGCCTGCTGGAGCCGACCCAGGGCGACATCCTGATCGGGGATCGCAGGGTTTCAGGCATCCGCATCAGCGAATACGCCAAGCACGTCGCCACCTTGCGCCAGTCGCCCGACTTCAACCTGCGCCTGACGGTCGAGGAACTCGTCGCTTTCGGGCGCTTCCCCTACAGCCGCGGCGCGCTCACCCCCGAGGACCACCACGCGATCGACGAGGCCATCGCGTTCCTGTCGCTGGAAGCGCTGCGCCGGGCCTACATCGACGAACTCAGCGGAGGGCAGCGCCAGATGGCTTTCCTGGCGATGACCATTGCCCAGCAAACGAACGTTCTGCTACTGGACGAGCCGCTCAACAACCTCGACATGAAGCATGCCGTCCAGATCATGCGCGCGCTTCGCCGCTTGTGTGACGAACACGGGCGCACCGTGATCCTGGTGATCCATGACATCAACTTCGCTGCCAACTACTCCGATCACATCGTCGCATTGAAGGGCGGAACGGTTCGCTTCTGCGGCCCCGTCGCGGAGGCCGTGACGGAGGCCCGGCTGCAAGAACTGTACGGACTGGACTTCCAGATCATTCAAGGCGAACGCGGACGCCTGTGCAACTACTTCAATCCATCAGGAGAACTGAAATGACCCGGAATCAGAGAAACAGGCGTTGGGCGTTAGCCCTGCTGATGGCCGCGACCATCGCGATGCAGGGGTGCGGCCAGAAACCAGCCGAACCGCCACAGGCAACCGCACAGCCGGCTTCTGCCAGCCAGCCCCCGCAGGAAGCGTTCGCACCCGTCACGGTTCAACACAAGCTGGGAACGACCGTCGTCGAGCACCTTCCGCAACGCGCGGCCGCCCTCGACATGAATGAAGTCGATTTCCTCGACCAACTGGGTGTCCCTGTCGTTGGCATGCCGAAGGATTTCGTCCCGCACTTCCTCGCCAGGTACAAGGACGCCCCGGACATTCAGGACCTGGGCTCGATCGTTCAGCCCAATCTGGAGCGGGTTCATGCGGTCAAGCCTGATCTGATCCTGATCACATCGCTCCAGGCGAACCACTACAAGGAACTGAGCGAGATCGCTCCGACGATTCATTTCGATGTGGACTACCGGGATAGCGAGGTCAAGCACATCGAGGTCATCAAGGACCACCTCATGACCCTGGGGCGAATCTTTGGCAAGGAAGACCTCGCTCGCCAAAAAGCCGCTGAACTGGACGCCAAGGTCGAGGAGGTCAGGCGCATGACCCGGGACCGTTCCGAGAAGGCGCTTGTCGTCCTGCACAACAACGGCGCCTTCAGTTCCTTTGGCGTGCGGTCCCGTTACGGGTTCGTCTTCAATGCCCTGGGCGTGAAACCGGCCAGCCCGACTGTCGAGACCGGCCTGCATGGCCAGCCGATCTCCAGCGAATTCATCCAGCAGGCCAACCCCGACATCCTCTACGTGGTGGACCGGACGGCCGTGATGGAGCGCCGTCCGGTCATGGATGCCGCGAGCATGGGCAACCCGCTGCTGCGCCAGACCAACGCCTGGAAGAACGGCCGTGTGGTCTTCGTCGATGCTGAAGCCTGGTACGTCACCGCCGCCAGCCCGACCTCTTTGAAGCTCGTGATCGACGACGTCATCAAGGGCTATCAGCACTGATTCGTTCCGGGGCCTGTCCCTAGCCCCAAACCAAAAACGTAATGATTCGTATTTGATGTAGATCTCTCGCTCGTAAGACGTGCTGAGAACCCACCCAATCTCAACTGAAAAGAACCTGCCATGACCAAACGTCACCATCGCATCGCGCGACCTGCACAGCAGGCGGTGCACCCCCATCCCGCCTTTGCCCTGAACCGCACCGCCGCCGCCGTGCAGACGGTGCTGCTGCTGCTGGGGCTGACCGTGGGCGCCCTGGCCCTGGCTGCTCCGCCGGCACTCGCACAAAGCCCGGCCGCAGAAAGCGGGGTTACGTTGCCGGCGGTGACGGTACAGGCGAGCTCAGCGATCGACGCCTACGCCGGCGGGCAGGTGGCGTCCGGCAGCCGCGTGGGGCTGCTGGGCGACAAGGATTTCATGGAAACGCCGTTTTCCACCATCAGCTATACGGACAAGTTCATCGAAGACCGGCAGGCCAAGGACATCACCGGCGTGATCGCCGCCACCGATCCCACGGTGTTCAGCAACGGCGTCACCGGCGCCTGGAGCGAGAACTACTCCATCCGCGGCTTCGCCTCCAACACCAGCGATATCAGCATCGGCGGCCTGTTCGGCATGGCGCCGTACTACCGCACCACCCCCGAAATGTTCGAGCGTATCGAGGTACTGAAAGGCCCATCGGCCCTGCTCAATGGCATGCCTCCGGGCGGCTCGGTGGGCGGCACCGTCAATCTGGTGCCCAAGCGCGCGGGCGATGAGCCGCTGACGCGACTGACGGCGACCTACATGTCCGATGCGCAGTTCGGCGGACATGTGGACCTTGGGCGGCGCTTTGGTGAGAACAAGCAGTTCGGCATCCGCTTCAACGGGATCTATCGGGACGGAGAGGGGGCGGTCAACCGGCAGGAAAAGAAAACCCGGTTCGCGTCCCTCGGGCTGGACTGGCGGGGCGAGCGCGTTCGCCTCTCTGCCGACCTCTACAGCAGCGATGACCGCGTGAACGGCGTGACCCGAGGCATCAATCTGGCCCCCGGCGTGGCAGTGCCCAAGCCACCCAGGCCCGAAACCCTCCTGAACCCGGATTGGTCCTTCGTCAACACCAGGGACAAGGGTGCGATCGTCCGCGGCGAATTCGACGTGAGCGAAAACCTGATGGCCTATGCAGCCTTCGGCACCAGCAAGACCAACTACAAGTACAACGGTACGATGTCGGCCCAGGTGCTCAACGCGGCGGGTGATGTTCGGCACAGCATGGGCCAGCTGGCCTTCGATATTGAAAAGACATCGGGGGAAGCTGGATTGAAGGGCAAGTTCCAAACCGGCAGCGTCAAGCATCAATGGGCTTTGAATGTCACGCACTACTCGGACACCGAAAGGGACTATGGCCGCAGATCGGTCCCGGGCGCGGACTGGACCACCAACATCTACAAACCGGTCTGGGGCCCAGCCGCCGCAATGAGTTGGCCGCCGACCCTCCACACGGAAACGCGCCTGACCAGCTACGGCATAGCAGATACCCTGTCTTTTGCACAGGACAGGGTGCAACTGACGCTGGGCGTGCGTCGCCAGGAAGTGCTCACCGACACCTTCAGCCTCACGACCGGGGCGCGCAGTGCCCGCTATGACGCGAGCGCCATAACACCCGCGGCCGCGCTGCTGGTCAAGGTCACGAACCATATCTCCGTGTACGGCAATTACATTGAAGGGTTGAGCAAGGGCCAGACCGCGCCGGCAACTGCCGCCAATGCGGGAGAGCTGTTTCCGCCGTACAAGACCAAGCAGAAGGAAATCGGCCTCAAGTTCGATCTCGGCGAATTCGCCCACACGCTCAGCCTGTATGAAATCAAGCGGCCAAGCAGCTATACCGACATTTCCACCAACGTCTTTTCCTTTGGCGGAGAGCAGCGCAACCGGGGGATCGAGTGGGGCTTCTTCGGCTCGCCGCTGCGCGGCGTACGCCTGATGGGTGGCATCGCCTATGTGGACCCCAAGCTCACCAAGACCGCCGGCGGCGTCAACCAGGGCAAGTCGGCAACCGGGTTGCCCAAGCTGCAAGCCAAGCTGGGCGTGGAGTGGGACACCCCCGCCGTACGCGGCTTGACGCTGACCGCCAATGCGACCGCTGCATCCAGGCAATACATCAGTGCCGACAACTCGCTGTCGGTGCCGGGCTACACGGTGTATGACCTGGGCGCACGCTATGCCACCCAGGTCTCCAGCCATCCGCTGACCGTGCGGGCCAGCGTCACCAACGTAACAAACAAGGCCTATTGGGGCATGCCGCTGTTGTCCAGTTTGGCCCTGGGCGCACCGCGCACCTTCCAGCTCTCGGCCACGATGGACTTCTGAACGACACGCGCGCATACGTCACTGGCGGCCACGTGTGCGGCGGCAGTCCATCCGGGATGGCATCGCAAAACCGATGCCGCGACGCACCGGCCGAACTACTTGGCGGCCAAACCTGGACCACGCTCCTCGAAGTAAACGATGTCTACGAGCGCGAACTCGCTGCATGCCGAGCGGCGATGGGCCAAGTCGACTGGCAATCGCCAGCGGGTGAGCGCGTTGCCGGCCGCATTCGCTGCCACCATTGCGGGTCCGATGTTCCACTTAAAGACCCCTTTCCACCCAAGAAACAGTTTGAATCATCGCCTAAGGCAAATACGAAGCCCACTCTTTCAACTGTTTGGTGCGATCTTTCGTCCTTTTGACCATGCAGGTCATCTGATCGGCGTTCCGCCCCGTCCCCGCTTGATTGACCACATACCATGCATCGCACTCTTTGTTACGAAAGCGCACCCACTGCCGCTGTGCTTCGATGAACTTCGCCTTGAGCGTCGGATAGTCAAGATATTCGCTCTGTGGCTGCGACATCCTTTTCAGAAGCTGCTGATACGCAGCATTGAGTTCATTGTCCACTCGATCGTAAACAGCCTGGGCGCGCATATCCTCACACATGGGTGACATATCATCTTTTGGACAGTCCTGAGCATGCACGACACAGGATGACGCAAGAAGACCTGCAACGACGAGCAGGCGACGAAAACGTGGAATCTTAGGCATAGGCGGGGTCTCCGTTCGACTCTAGCGACGGCATCAGATCGAATTTCCCGCATTAGGCGGGCCGTAACGCGATCGGAGGGTTAGGTAAGGTCTCTCGTCATTCACGGCATGGTGTCAATTTGCAGATTCTTATCCATGCCGTCATGCTACGCGCGGATGGTCTTGGGGACTGTCGTCTTCCAGGCGGGGACGTTGGTGTAGTAGCGCATCCGGTCCGGGTCTTCACCGAAGGCCATGTCCAGCACCCAGTATTCTCCAACGTTATCTGTCGCCATCCACACCTTCAGGATAGCGAAGCGTGCGCAGCGCCTATCGCCTGCCACAACGGACGTCTATACGGCCAAAGCCTCCCCATTGC
>NZ_JARJLM010000412.1 GCF_029335485.1 Cupriavidus basilensis | reverse complement strand
TGACCGACCCCAAGTCGGCCTCCAGGTCAGCCCCCATGGCGGCGGCAATGACCGCGAAATCGCCGGGCGCGAGCGGCAGGTGGCCGCGGCGCAGCGCCATACCCCAGTTCGGTGCGGCACAGAGCGCAAGCTCGTTCTTGATCATGTCCATCGGCACATCCATGGCGTCAACATAGCCAACCCTGCGGCGGAACGGAACGAAGCCGCCGCCCATGTCGAAGGCAAACACCTCGTCGTCCACGATGCGGCCGATCGCGGTGAAGGCGCGCAGCGGCGCGCCGCCCATCTCCTCGGACGGCGAGTAGTAGACCAGCCAGTCGCCGGGGCGCATCCGCCGCAGCGGCTGCGCCTTGCCATGGCATAGCTGCGCGAAGCCGCCGGCAACGCCGCGCCGCACATGCGCGCGGCTGACCACGCCCAGCCACGCGCTCATGCCGCGCGTCCCTCGGCAAGCCGCGCAAGGCTGGCAAGCACATCGGGAAAATCCGAGGCAATCGCGGCGCCAATCTCAGCGGCATCGGGACCGCGGGCCTCCAGCGCATAGGTGACGCGGGCGCCCCCGCCATGCGGCGCGATGCGGTGCGCGACCACGACGACGAGATCGCCGACGCAGGTCTCATCGGCGAAACTCTCAGCCTCGCGCACCTCGACCAGGCGGCAGCGCAGCGGCTCCTGGCCTGGCGGCGTCATGGTGAACCAGGTGCCTTCTGCGAACGGCCCGTCGATCGCGATCTCCGCGATGCCGGCATTCCAGCGCACCCAGCCCGACACATCGCTGAACAGCCGCCAGATAGCGTCGGGCGACGCAGTGGTCTCGATGCTGTGCTCGATACGCCAGACATTTGGATTGCTCATGACCAACCTCCATATTCTATGTGCGCTTATAATAAGTGCACATAGAATAAGAATCAAGCGACAAGATGCGCGACCGTGATGCCACGCGGCCTTGCTACGGAAGCCACCTCGGCCCGCATGCCGATCTCGCACGCCGCGCCGACCAGCCGTTCGACCGGCATGGCGATCGCCAACCCCACATTGTCGAACTGGTGGCGGCCGAACAGCGCGGCACCGACAGGTCGAGCAGGCCGCGCTCGTCCTGATAGACCAGCCGTCTGTGTTCGACGCCGACATGACATGCCAGTGCTGACCGGCGGCATACAGCGGCGCGCGAGCCCGCGCCGCCACGGCTTCGATCACCGTCGCCAACCCAGGGGCCGCCTACTCGTCGTCCTCATCAAAAAGGCGTCCATGATCGGTGCGAATGTCTTTTTCGTAGTAACCGCAGCCTTCATCGCCGTGGCGCCACTCACCCGCTTCGTAGGGCTTTCTGGCGTCGATCCTGATGGCGGCAGCACCGGGCAAAGCAAACACCAGCCGCAACGTCAGCCAGAACGCAGCGTAGAGCAGCACGATCAACACCAGCAGCTTGGGCACCCAAAGCAAGTCCTTGGCCAGTCCAATCGGCATACCTCAGCCCGCCAGGCCGTGCACGATCCGGGCCTCCGCACGCGCCCAGGCCTGCCATGCCCTGCCAACGGCGCGGCCGGCACGATGCGCAAAACTGGTGTCCAGCCGTGACGCTGCATCAGAGCGCCACGTCACCGCCAATGTCCTCGTCCAGGCCCGCCGCATGGCCGGCATGCGCCAGCATGGCCTGCGCGAGGTCCTCTGGCAGTGCCTGGAGGTGGCGCCCCGCGCAGATGTCGGCTTCCAGCAGGCGCAGGAACGCCCCGATCGCCGGATCGAAACGATGGCAACGCTATCCGTGCGTGCCGCGGGGCTGACGGGTTCCATCGCAAACACGCGGGCCTTGTGCATCTTACGTGCGCCCCACCGACTGCGATATAGAACGCATCTGAATCTGAGCTGCTGCCCTCGCCGACGATGGGGAAGATGCCCTTGCACTTGGGGCAGTTCACCAAGTGTCCAAGGCTAACGATTCTCCCACCGCTGAGGTCGGTGTTGGAAAGTACTTTCCCAGGAACTCCCAACGTTATCTGTTGCCATCTACACCTTCAGGATAGCGAAGCGTGCGCAGCGCCTATCGCCTGCCACAACGGACGTCTATACGGCCAAAGCCTCCCCATTGC
>NZ_JARJLM010000411.1 GCF_029335485.1 Cupriavidus basilensis | reverse complement strand
GCGCGGCGCTTGGCCAGCACGGTGCGGCGGCCGTCGACCTCGGTGTCGCGCCACTGGGTGCTGGCGATGGCTTGAAGGGCCTGCGCAGGTGACACATCCTTGCGCAACTGCACGTCGTCAAGCGTCTTGGGCGTGGGCGGCCCCTTGCCATCAGGAAAGCGCATGCGCATGCGCTTGAAGTTGATGTCGGCGCTCATCTGTTTGACGAGGGCGAGGTCTTCGGATTCTTCGGTCAGTCGCTTCTGGAAGGCATAGCGGTGCAGGTTGTTCTGCAATTGCAGCAATGCCCAGTTGATACGGGCTTCTCCCCCCCAGCCGGCGGCGGCACCGGCGGCGGCATGCAGGCCCACGCCGGCATCGCCAACGCCGTCCCAGAACTCAGTGCCGACGCCGGGGACGTAGGTTCGAAAGCGGTACTGGCGGTCTTCGCCGGGTTTTATTTTGTCGTCGAAGACGTCGTACAGGCGGGCGACATTGCTATGCGACTTGGGCTCTGTGTCGTACTGGCGGTTGTTGCGCGTGCCGTCGAAGAAGAAGCCGAGGTAGAGGGTGCGCTGGCACGACATGGCGTCGTTGGGCGACTCGGTGCACGTGATGCCCTTGCGCTCGTTTTGCGTGAGTGCCCACGGGTTGTCGCCCATATTGTCGGGCAGTCGGGAAATCGTCATGGCGTCTTGTCCTCCGTGTGGGCGGCCTTGC
>NZ_JARJLM010000410.1 GCF_029335485.1 Cupriavidus basilensis | reverse complement strand
ATCTCACCGTGTTCGCCGCCACCAAGCTTTACGGCCTGCTCCCGGCCGCCGCCGCTTTCCCGCTGCTGGTGGCGATCTGCGCGCTCGCGGGCGGGCTTGCGGTGCTGCAGAACGCGGCGGTGCTGGCCTTCACCGGGAGCGCCGGCGGCTTTCTCGCCCCGGTGCTGATTTCCACCGGCGGCGGCAGCCATGTGATGCTGTTCAGCTATTACGCGCTGCTCAACGCCGGTATCTTCGCCATCGCCTGGTTCAAGGCCTGGCGCCAGCTCAACCTGCTCGGCTTCGCGTTTACCTTCGGCATCGGCACGGCGTGGGGCGCGCTCAATTACCGGCCGGAGCTGCTGGCTACCACCGAGCCTTTCCTGATCCTGTTCCTGCTGATGTACACGGGCATCGCGCTGCTCTACGCGCTGCGCCGGCAGGTCAGCCTGAAGGATTACGTAGACGGCACGCTGGTGTTCGGCACGCCATTGCTGGCGATGGGCCTGCAAGCCGCGCTGGTGCGCCATATCCCGTTTGCCATGGCGTGGAGCGCGGTGGCGCTCGCGGCCTTCTATCTTGGCCTGGCGGCATGGCTGTCGGCGCGCCGCGACCGCCTGGGCATGCTGTTCGAGGCCATGCTGGCGCTCGGCGTCATCTTCGCCACGCTGGCCGTGCCGCTGGCCTTCGACGGACGCGCCACCAGCGCCGTGTGGGCGCTCGAGGGGGCCGCGGTGGTGTGGGTGGGCGTGCGCCAGCGGCGCCGCCTGGCGCTGGCTTCCGGCTTGCTGCTGCAGCTGGCGGCCGGCGCCGCGTTCGCCGCGGGCAGCCTGTTCGATGCCACCCGGCTGGCGTGGCCGGTGCTGAACAGCCGCTATGTGGGCACGCTGCTGCTGGCGGTGTCGGGCGTGTTCAGCGGCTGGCGCCTGCACGGACGGCCCGAGGCGCGCGCCTGGTTCGCGCCTTCGGTGCCGCTGGGCCTCGCGGCCGCGGCGTGGGGCTTGCTGTGGTGGCTGGGCGGCGGCGTGGCCGAGATCCATCACTGGGCCGATGTGCTGGACTGGCAGCCGCGGGCGATGCTTGAAACGCTGGCGCTGTTCGTGGTGCTGAGCGCCTGGCTGGCGCACCTGGCGCGGCGCGTGCTGGCGTGGCCGCTGGCCGGCGTGCCGGCGCTGGCCATGGCGCCCTTGCTGGCTGGCCTGGCCGTATTCAGTTGCGCGATCTGGTCGGCGTCGCCCTTGCTTGGCGCCGGCGCGCCGGCCTGGCTGGCGGTATTCGGCGCGGCCTGGCTGCTGCTGTGGCGGCAGCAGGGCGGCGAGCGCGAGAGCCTGCTGGCGCCGATGCATACCCTGCTGTTCTGGACGCTGTGCGTGCTGCTTTCCACCGAGGCTTACTGGAGGCTGCGCGCCTATGTGCCGGAAGGCGCGTGGAGCTGGAGCGCCTGGGCCTATGGCTACGGCGCCCTGCTGGCACTGCTCTCGGCCTGGGGCTGGCGCCTGCCCTGGCCGGTGGCGCGCTTCGCGCGGGCCTACCTGCTGTGGGGCGCGCTGCCGCTGGCGGCGCTGCTGTGGCTGTGGAGCATCGCCAGCGTGGCTAGCGACGGCGACGCCGCGCCGCTGTTCTACCTGCCGTTGCTCAACCCGCTCGATGTCGCCCAATTGCTGGCCATGCTGGCCGTGGCGCTGTGGCAGCGGCGGCTTGCGGCACAGGGCCTGGCACCGCGCCCGCGGGTGCTGGAGTATGCCGCGCTGGCCACGGTGTTCCTGTGGTTCAACGCCGCGTTGCTGCGTACCCTGCATCATCGCTTCGGCATCGGCTATGACGTGATCGACGTGCTGCGCTCGGTCAACCTGCAACTGGTCTTCCTGGCAGGCTGGGGCGGCTTTGCACTGGCCGGTCTGCTATGGGCGCGCCGCGACAGCCTGCTGCGCCTGTTCGCCGTCGCCTCGGCGCCGCTGGTGGTGCTGATGTGGCTGTGGACGCTGTACGCCAATCTCACGCAGGCCGGCGCCATCCTGGGCTGGCTGCCGCTGCTCAACCCGCTGGATCTGGTGCAGGTGCTGGTCTACGGCGTGGCGGCGCTCTGGCTGGTGCGCGCCCGGCGCATCGGCGTACCCGTCGAGCCCTATGCCGACGGCTTGAAGGGGATTGCCGCCGCCACCGTCTTCCTGTGGCTCAATGCGATGCTGCTGCGCACGCTCCATCACTGGAGCGGCGTGCCTTACACGCTGGAGGCTCTCGGCAGCTCCACGCTGGTACAGGCGTCGCTGTCCGTGTTCTGGACCGTGCTGGCGCTGATCGCCATGGTGGTGGCCACGCGGCGCGGTACGCGAGCGCTGTGGTTTATCGGTGGCGCGCTGCTCGGCGTCACCGTGGTCAAGCTGTTCTTGTTCGATTTGTCCTTCCTCAAGGGGATCGAGCGCATCATCTCGTTTATCGGCGTAGGGGTGCTGCTGTTGCTGATCGGTTATTTCTCGCCATTGCCGCCGAAGGCGAAGGAGGCAACGTGAGCAAGGCGATATCCGCCTGCGGCGCAACGACCGTTGCGCGGCGTGCCCGGGTGCTGCTGGCGGCGGCATCGCTGCTGCTGCTGTTCGCCCCGGCGCGGGCCGAACGTTTCCCGTTGGCGGCCGAAGGTGACGCGGCGTACTACGCCGTGACGCTGAACTCGGATGTGTACGCCCATAGCCGGCGCGACGACCTCGGCGACCTGCGCGTGCGCAACGGCGCCGGCGAATTGCTGCCGTATGCGCTGGCGTTGCCGCCCGAGCCGCCCGCCGAGGTCCGCACGCTGCGGGAGGTGCCATGGTTCGCCCTGCCTGCCGCGCAAGCGCAGGGCCAGGGCGCGCCCGTGGGGGTGGTGATCGGTGCTGACGGCGCGCTGCGGGCCGCCAGCGGCGTGCAGGCGGCGCGCAGCGCCGGAGCATGGCTGCTCGACCTGAGCCAGTTGCGCGACGCTGCCAGCGCCGTGGTGATCGGGCTGCCTGCGGGCGATTACCAGGGCAGGGTGGACGTGGCCAGCAGCGATGACCTGCAGCACTGGCAGGACGCGGGCAGCGCGCAATTGCTGCGGCTGAGCCGCGAGGGCACCCAGCTCAGCCAGGACCGCATCGCACTGGCGCGTTTGCGCGCGCATTACCTGCGGCTGCAGTGGCAGGGCACGCCGCCGGCGCCGGCAACCGTGCAGGTGGAAACCGTGGCCGCGGGCATGCCGCCGCCGCTGGCGCTGCAATGGCGCGACGGCATCGTGGCCACGCAGGCGCAGGCCGGGGGCGACTATCTGTTCGACAGTGGCGGCCGCTTTCCGGCCGAGCGCCTGCGCATTCGCCTGCCGCAGACCAATACGGTGGTGCAGGCCACGCTGTGGTCGCGCCCCGATGACAAATCGGCCTGGCGCGTGGTCAGCAGCGGGCGGCTCTACCGTCTGGCCGGGGCGGAAGGGACCGAGCAGGAAAGCGCGCCGCTGGCGATCGGGCGCAACACCGACCGGCTGTGGCGGCTGAGCCTGGACGCGCGCGCCGGCGGGCTCGGCGCCGGCATGCCGACGCTGGCGCTCGGCTGGCGTCCCGCCGTGGTGACCTTCGTTGCGCGCGGCGCGGCGCCGTTCTCGCTGGCGGTGGGCGAGCCCGAGCCGCAGGCTCAGGAGCCTGGCCCGGTCGCCCGTGCCGAACTGCTGGCAGGCGCGGCGCCGGCGATCGGCAATGCGCGCATCGCGGGCATGACGGCGTCGCCACAGGCGCTGGCGGTGCCCGCGGATACCCAGCGCACGCGGCGCCTGGTGTTGTGGGGCGCCTTGCTGCTGGCGGTGGGCGCGCTGGGCCTGATGGCCTGGCGCTTGC
>NZ_JARJLM010000040.1 GCF_029335485.1 Cupriavidus basilensis | reverse complement strand
ACGGCCAGCGGCGATGCTGAATGGATGGGGCTCGGCCAACACAACGACACCATGTGTTCGCTCCCGTACGACAGGCAGCGGCCATCACCCTTGCATCCCGCGCCCGGTACCGCCTGCCTGCGTGGATGCGCTGCACGAGGGGTTTGCGATTGGCATGGGTGCGCACTAGTATCCATCGTGGGCAGGTACTCGCCGGTGATCGGCGAGTGGGCGCTCATGGCGCAACTACGCGCACCACGTCGCGGCTGCAACGATGGCTAGCATTCCAGACCTGATACGTACCTTCCAAAGCGGTGGTCTGTCGCACGACGAGTTTTTTGCCCGCATTGACAGTACCTTGGCCGTGGACCAGGCCAGTGCCACGCAGCTGGTGGAAATGCTCAGCGAGGAGAACACGCGCTTCCCGTTGCCGCCTGCCGTCTACGAGGAGGTGCTGCGGCGCATCGAGCGCCGCGGAGCCACGCAGTTCGACAATGGCGGCGAGGAGACCCGCGTTCGGACCGGCCCCGCAGGCGCGGTGCCCGCGGCATCGGCGCCATCTGCAGCCGATCAGCCCGTCCCGGGCGAGGAGCCTGTTGCCACCAAGGGCGTGGGCGATACCCTGAACGGCCGTTTTGTGCTGGAGGAGTGCCTTGGCGTGGGCGGTATGGGGACGGTCTACAAGGCGCTGGACCTGCGCAAGCTGGAGGCCTCGGACCGCAAGCCCTATATCGCCATCAAAGTGCTCAATGTGCAGTTCCGTGGTCATCCGAAATCGCTGATCGCGCTGCAACGGGAGGCGCGCAAGGCGCAAACGCTGGCGCACCGGAATATCGTGACCGTCTACGACTTCGACCGCGATGGCTCGGTGGTCTACCTGACCATGGAGTATCTGTCGGGCAAGTCGCTCAATCGCATCTTGCGAGCCCCGGATTTTGCCGGCATGCCCTATGGCAAGGCATTGCCCATCATTACCGGCATGGCCAGGGCACTGTCCTATGCGCACGAGCGCGGCTTCGTTCACTGCGACTTCAAGCCCGCCAACGTGTTCCTCACGGATAGCGGCGAAGTCAAGGTGATCGACTTCGGCATTGCGCGCGTCTTCCAGCAACCGGCGGAGGACGCGGACCCGACCGTGTTCGACCCTGGCACGCTTGGCGGCATGACTCCCGCCTATGCCAGCCCCGAGATGTTCGATCATCGCGAACCGGATCCGCGCGACGATATCTATGCGCTGGCCTGCGTGACCTACGAACTGCTGACCGGCCGTCACCCTTACGAACGTTTGTCGGCCAACCAGGCGCGCAGTGCGGGCGTCAAGCCCTTGCGGCCGAAGGTGCTGACCCGCGGGCAATGGCGCGCGCTGCGTGCCGCGCTATCCTTCGACCGCGCCACGCGCACACCCACCGTGGCACGCTTCCTGGCGGAGCTCGGAGCCGAGCCGCGTAGTGGCATGCCGCTCGCCAGGCTGGGCGCGGCGTCCCTGGCCGGCGTGCTGGTCGCGGGCGGGGTGAGCTATTTCGTGTGGCGCGCGCGGACGGCGCCGGAAAGCCAGCCGCAGCCTGCTGCGGAGGCCGCCGCTACCGGTAACGCCGCGCCGCAAGCCGCTTCGCCTCCCGCGCCGGCGCTGCAGCAATCGGTGCCGGAACGCGCGCTCAGCCTGCAGGCTGTCGCCCCCGTGCTGGCGCGCACGCCGTGCTCACTGCTGTCGGCTTCGGTGCACCAGAGTACGCTGCAGGTGCGGGGCTATGTGGCGGAGCGTTTCGGCATCGCGCGGCTAAAGGACGAACTTGCCGCCGTGCCTGGCGTGAAGGCGCTGAAGCTTGACGCGCAGCCGCTGGGCGATGACAAGTGCGACGTGATCAAACTGATCGCGCCGTATTGGTCGGGAAGCCGCACGGGCAGTGCGCTGGCCTCCATCCATACCAGGGCGCCCGGCGGCGCGCAATTCACCGAGGGTACACCGCTGATCGTGGACATCACCACGCCAGCGTACGACACCTACGTCTACGTCGACTACTACATGGCCGACGGCAAGGTCGTGCATATGGTACCCAGCCGGCGGGCCAAGGCCAACCAGGCGCCGGCAAGCTATAGCGCCACCATAGGCAGTCTCGGCGACTGGGTGATCTCGAAGCCTTTCGGCACGGAGCTGATCGTGCTGCTCACCACACCGGCGCCGCTGTTCGATGGTCTTCGTCCCGAACTGGAATCGCGGCAGGCCTATCTGCACGCTCTCGAACGGCAACTGGCACCGATGGCCGCCAGGCAGGGCGCCGACCATATCGGTGCCGACGTCGTGCAGATATCTACCAAACCGCGCTAGCGCCGGCGCGGACGCCCGCTGCTACATGTCTCTCGCGACGCGAAATCCATTCTGCGACTGGCGCACGCTGGCGCTGTACTTGAAGCGGGTGGAGGAGAGCATATAGCTCGCGCCTTCGAGCCAGGAGCCGCCACGGATCACGCGCACGCTGCAGCCGGGCTCGTCCCAGGCGCGCCCGTCCACCGGGGCGTTCTTGTAGGAGCTGTGCCAGCAGTCGGCGACCCATTCCCACACGCTGCCGTTCATATCGTGCAGTCCGTATGCGTTGGCAGCAAAGGAGCCCACGTTGGCGGGCATGTCCGCGTTCCACGGGTCCCCGCAGTCCTTGCAGTTCGCTGTTCCCTTGCGCATCTGGTCGCCCCACCAGTAGAGCGTCGCGGTGCCGCCCCTGGCGGCATATTCCCACTCGGCTTCGGTGGGAAGTCGATAATGCTTGCCAGTCAGCTTGCCGAGCCACGCCAGGTACTGCTGGGCGTCGTCCCAACTGACGTCGCGCACGGGTGCGTTCTTCGCGGCGCCGGCGACGGTGGCGATACGCTGGCAGCCGCCGGCGTCGGCGCAGGCATTCCACTGCTCGACCGTCACTTCGTATTTGCCGATGGCGAACGGCTGCGCGATGGTGACGTGGTGAGGGGGTTTTTCGGTGGCATCGCCGCCATTGCTGCCCATGGTGAAGGTGCCCGGCGCCAGGCCATGCAGCACCGGACAAGCCGGGCAGTCCTTGAACGCGCCCGGTTTGACTTCGACCGTCACCGTGCCTGTGCTCGCGGCGCGCTGCGAGCCGGCCGCGCCAGCCGTGGCGGCAGCTCCCGCGGGCGCACCGGACGACGAGGCAGGTGGCGCCTGCACCTTGCCTGCCTGCACTCGCGCCGGCGGCGGCGCGACAGTGCCCTGCGCGGCCGGCTGGCCTGACGAGGCGGGCGCAGGGCGCGTCGCGGCGGCAGGTGTCCCGGCCTGTTGCGCCGCGGCGCGCAGCCGTTCGATCCGCGCCTTGGCCAGCGGGGCGAAGCGGCCGTTCGGATATGCCTTCAGGTAGGCCTCGTAGTCGCCCGGGAAATTGCTGTTCTTGACCGAGTCCCAGAAGGATAGCTCGTACTGCTCGTCGCTATCCTTGGGGAGGATGCCGCGATGCTGGGCCAGCAACAATGGAGCGCTGCGCCGTTCATCGGCACTCGCGGTGCCGCCGCCGGATGCCGCGCGCGCCATGAGCCGTAGCGGCGCCGGCAGGGATGACGAAACCCAGGGCTGCTGCCGCAGCCCGGTTTGCCTTCCCACCATGGCGCCGGCCCGCCGCAACGCGGCTTCCGTGTCCAGGCCCGGTTCGCGCATGGCGCGCAGCAGCGCGGCGGTGAAGGTGCCATGCCGGGCGCCGTCGGCCGCTGTCGCGCCAGGGGCCGTGGCATAGGCAATCAAGGTGTTGGCGGGCGCGGCGGACGGCCTGCCGATGGTGCCGTGGTAGGGGTTGTCCAGGCAGGTGTCGAGAATCACTACATTGCGCATGTCGGGCCGTGGCACCGACATGCTCGCCAGGACGGCGGCGAGGTCGGTACCCGCCGTGAGCAGGCTGGCTGGCGAGCCGCCGGCGTCCACTGGGATCAGCACGGTGCTGTCCGCCACCTCGATACCATGTCCGGCAAAGTAGAACAGGCCGGTTCCGCCCGCGCGCAGCCGGTCCCGGAATTCGGCAAGCGCCTGCGCCATGCCGCGGCTGTTCACGTTCTCGCGCAGCATGACGTCGAAGCCCAGCGTGCTCAGCATCCGGCCGATCGCGCGTGCGTCATTGGCGGCGTTAGGGAGCGGGGCGCCGGCATAGGCGGCATTGCCGACGACGAGGGCGACGCGTCCCGTGCGGGCGCGCCCGATGGAAACCGGCTGCCGCTGCATGGCGCTTAAGCTGGCAGGCGTGCCGGTTCCGGCTTCGGTGGGAAGCGCCGATGGCATCCCAAACAGGCTCACCAGGCATACGACAAGGTATTTTCGCCACATATCCGGGCCCCTGTTCGAACCGCGCCGAAGTTCGTTGGCGGTCTGCGTGCCAGCGGCGTCACACGGTGCGCGCTGCAATCGCTGCGCTACGATGCTGCGCGTGCGGCACCGGGCAGGCCTAATCAACGATAGCACAGCGATTGTGAATCCGGAGGTGCTTCGCAACGCCTGGTGGCGACGTGCGAATACCGTCGTGGCGCAGCGCCGGCCGCCGCCCGCTGGGCACTGTGCCGCGGGCGGCGCCAAGTATCTTTTTGCGCTTTTCCGTTCTAAGCTGAATGACGAAATGCGCAGGCGCCGACCAAGAGCAAGAATGCTCCGTGCCATTGACTCATAGCCAAACAGGCTATGGGAGGCGATGCGCCCGCCGCGTCCGTTTCCATGCAACGGCGCGCCAGGCGGCATTGCAGCGCAGACCGTTGTTCGGGAGGGCATATCGTATGCGCAGGCGCACCGTGCTCGGCACACTGGCGGCATCGCTGCTGGCTCCGTTACCCTCGGTCTCCCTCTCCACGCCGGCCCCGCCCAATGCGGAGGTCTACATCATCTGGCCTCCCGACGGCGCGGTGATCAATGGCGGCAAGTTCTGGGTGCGCATGGGCCTGCGCAATATGGGGATCGCTCCCAAGGGCGTGGACATGGCCAACGTCGGCCACCATCACCTGCTGATCGATACAGACCTGCCGCCGATGGACAAGGAGATTCCGAACGACCGGAATCACCTGCACTTCGGCGCCGGCGAAACGGAGGCGCGTATCGAACTCCCACCAGGCAAGCACACGTTGCAGCTGTTGCTGGGAGACCATAGCCACAAGCCGCACGATCCACCCGTTTATTCCAAAAAGATCACCATCACCGTTCGTTAGGGCCCGCGCCGCCGGGCCGGCGGCACGGCACAGGAGAGAGTCCATGCGATCCATGCGTAAGCTCATGTCGGCTGCGGCGTTCACCGCCAGCCTGCTTCTGACCGGTGGCATGCAGCCCGGTGCCATCGCGGGCACCACGCCTGCGCCTGCCAATGCCTACCTGTATATCGGTTTCCCCAACAACAACCAGGTCTTGCCGGCGGGCAAGCCGATTCACGTCTGGTTCGGGCTGCGCGGCATGGGCGTGGCGCCGAGGGGGGTGAAGTTTCCCAACAGCGGCCATCATCATTTGCTGATCGATACCGACTTGCCGCCGATGGACAAGGAAATTCCCAACGACCGCAACCATCTGCATTTTGGCGCGGGCGAGACCGAAACCACGATCGAGCTGCCGCCCGGCAAGCATACCCTGCAGTTGCTGATGGCCGACGACAAGCACATTCCGCACAATCCACCGGTCTATTCCAAGAAGATCACGATCTACGTCAAGTGATCTTGCCGGCTGCGGCATGAGCGCGCCGCCCCCTATGCAGCCGCTGTCGCTCCCTCTGTCGCGACTTCGATTCGTTTCGATACCTGTGCCGCTGCCTGTCGTACGGGAGCGAACACATGGTGTCGTTGTGTTGGCCGAGCCCCATCCATTCAGCATCGCCGCCGGCCGT
>NZ_JARJLM010000409.1 GCF_029335485.1 Cupriavidus basilensis | reverse complement strand
CGGGGTACCTTACGCGCCCACTCGCGCAGATTGCCGAGTCGCTTGGAGCCGTAGGGGTGAGGCCGCTCCGAATCGGGATGGGTCTGGATCTTGAAAGGGGCGCCCAGCAGGCGCTCGAATGCCTCATGCACATCGATCATGGCAAGGCCCGTTTCCACATGATGTGCTGGATCTGCGGCGAAGTAGATGCTGAGAAACGGCATCACGGCCAATTCATAGTACCCGTTGTCGTGGGCGACACTCGGCCACTTACTCAGATCGGCGACCATGCCGGCGATCTCCTCGTCGCTCATTTTCCTGTCTATTGTTGTCATCGTTTCCTCCTTCCACTTTGGCGGCCTGATTCTCCAGTTTGGGATTCTTCCGGTCCGTCAGGTCAACGTCCATATCGGCCACCTTGGCAGAAGTGAACCTGCTCCCGTCCTTGTAAGATCACTTGTCTTCCATCGACATCCGGTACGTGCAGCCGGCCAAGGTCTTGCGCGGGTGCGAGGTCACCGTGGAGACGTCCAGGGAGATGCGGTACCGCGTGACGAACGAGGGATCATCCGCGGCGCGATGTTCGCTCTCCTTGATCACACGCTCCCCGAGAAACTTCCCCGGTACGTCGAGAGCTGCGGTGACGCCAAGCTGCTTGGCGAGCGGATGGGGATCGGCCTCATCAAACACACCCATGAGGCCGGCGCTAGTGAGGGCGATGCGGTCGGTCGAACGCTCGAATACAGTGATCGGCTTCGACAGGCGGTACTCTTCGATCATCGGGTTGTCGGTCGGGGTCGCTGTCAGGCCGAGTGCTTCCATGTCGGCAGGACGCGTGTCCCGGTCCTTCAACCAAGATACAAAGCTGTAGTAGTCCCCAATGTCGTCCGCGCGGCATTCGATCAGCGTTGAGAGTTTGAAGGTGTTCGGATCGAATGTCTGCGTCTCGGCATATGCCGAACCGATACCGGGGGCGGCAAAAGCAAAGAGGATGGCGGCGAGGTTCGCTCGGGCGTTTATGACGTACATGGGTAGTGTCTTTTCGTGGAATTGCATTCGATTCATCTCTGATCCCTCGCAGGACGATGCGTATCGTCGAGTGAGTTATCGCGTCTTAGCGAAAAACCAGGTGACGTCTCGTCCGTGTACCTGGGGCATGGGCGTGCCATGCAGGAAGGTGCTCGGACCGGTAGGGATGTCTTCGCAGTGCCACACGCCGGGATAGGGGCAAGGCTGGCCGCTGGTGGCGCGCATGCCGGGCGGAGGTTGCTCGGTCCACAGCCAGGTCACGGGCACACCGTCGACCAGCGGCAGCGATTCACCGTCGCCAACGCGACAGCGCACCAAGGGCTGGCCGGATTGCAGCCAGAGACCGGCGCGTGGGGCGGGCTGAAGGCTTTGGGCTTCTCGGGACGCTTCGGCGGGCGGTGTGATCTGCTCGCGTTGATCGATGTCCCATTGCCATAGCGTCATGCCGTGCGTGTGGTCGCTTTCGATGATGGGCAGGCGTTCGCCTTGCTCGAAGTGTTGGCGTGTGTCGCGCTTGGCGGACGTCACCCACCAGCCGGTGCGCGGGCAGGCCTCGCCACCGGTGGCATGCGTTAGCGGTGGTTCTTGACGAGGTGCGTCGGGCGCGAGGCCGCGTACCTCGGGTGACGGCCAATCGCTGTTGTCGTCAAAGCGAGCGAGCCAGCGCTCGGTGTCGCGTCGATTGAAGCGCACGTTGGGATCGCCGTCCCACTCGCCAAAACCGAGCAGGTCCAGGTTGGTGTGCCGCAGCGGCCGCAGCAGACGGTTGAGCATGACGGGTAACTCGGGTACGCCGTTCTCGACCGGATACAACGCCGGCTGCGGGCCAAGCTCGATCCATTGGCCGCAGTCGAGTTCATCGATGCGGATACGGGGATCGGCCAGCGCGGCGCGCACGGCGTCGCGGTCAAGCGAGAGCTTCTCGCGCCAGATGTCCGACAGGAAGAAACCCCAGGTCGGCGAACGTAGACCCGACGGTAGATGGAGGTCCATGATGAAGGGGTAGTCGGTATCCAGGCCGTAGAAGCGCGGGCCAAGTGCCCGGTCCCAGACGGTGACCTCGGAGCGGGTGCCGAACTCCAGCGGATTGGCCATGGCGAAACCGCTGTAGACCTGCTCGGGGCGCAGGCGCGTGATGGTGTCGTGCACGAAGCGACGCCAGGCATCGCGGTTGTCGAGCCACCACTGCCAGCGGTAGTAGAGGAGGACGTTGGAGTATTTGGTGCCGCCAAAACCCAGATCAGAGGCTCTCCAGTAATAGCCTGCGTTTGTTGGGGAGCTTCGGTGGTTGGTCTCGTCCGTGAAATCGAAGGTGAAGCTCTTGTTGCGGGGTATCTTTCGCGTCCACTCACGCAGATTGCCGAGCCGCTTGGAGCCGTAAGGGTGAGGGCGCTCGGAATCGGGATGGGTCTGGATCTTGAAAGGGGAGGCCAGCAGCCGCTCGAACGCCTCATGCACATCGATCATCGCCAAGCCCGTTTCCACATGGCGCGCCGGATCTGCTGCGAAGTAGAAGCTGATAAAGGGGCTGATGGCATATTCGGCCCCGTCGATCTCATAATAAGAATTCGGCCATTCTTTGAGCATCGCGACGAAATCGTCGAGGACATCTTGAGTAAACAATTGATATGTTGTGCTCATGATTTATTTTCTTCCTTTGCCACCGGTTGATCCGGATGGCTTGGAGGTTTTTCCTTCGCCCTCCGGTTTGTATCCGGTGCAATCCTCTGGAACCCTGAGCAATGCAACTTTTTTTGCATCCCGATTCATCAAATCCACGTAGTCTTCCATTTGCTTTTTCTTCACCCAATCATTTGGAAACTTGATCTCCACCGCGACAAACACGTTGGGTACGTGAAATGGCTGCTGCCGATATTCGACGATGGCCAGGTCCGGTGCCAGGCTGCCCTTAGGCCGTGGCCAGAAGGGAAAGACCTCGCTGATACGCCTGGGGCGTGTTGGTGGCTCACCGAGCCATGCCTTGCCGTTCATGTAGTTGGGTTCGGCCTTGAGCGGGCTCTGCCAATCCAGCGTTTCGTCGATGGCCTCGAAGATCAAGGACGCCGTGGTTTGCTTCAGGAACACGTCGATTGTCATGGCGACGAGTTCTCCGCCCACTTTTTTGCGGATACGCCTGGGCACTTTGATCGGAGAGTCCTTGGCCCAGGTACACGCAATACTGATGGCGGGGCGAAAGGGAACCTTTCTGTCGATGTACTGCTTGTAAGTGGTGCCTTCCTTGCCTCGTCGCGAGATCGTGCTGCGCCCACCGTGATCGATTTGGGCGAAGGTTGAACTCTTC
This sequence comes from Cupriavidus basilensis, assembly GCF_029335485.1. Classification (GTDB taxonomy): domain Bacteria; phylum Pseudomonadota; class Gammaproteobacteria; order Burkholderiales; family Burkholderiaceae; genus Cupriavidus; species Cupriavidus basilensis_E. The sequence continues at coordinate 822 of NZ_JARJLM010000409.1, read as the reverse complement.
TTGTCGATTTCTTGGGCAAAGCTCTCAATAACAGACTTGAGTACCTTTTTGATTTGCTCGCGCCGTTCGGCGAGATGGGCCGTGAACTCGACGCCCTCTGCGATTGTTGCCGCGGTTTCGACGGCCTGATAGACCCTGTAGGCACGATATCCCCAGAGCAATGCGGCGGCGGCAGCAGCGGGAAGTGGCATCAGGCATTCTCCTGTGCTTGTTCGTTCAGAAAGTCATCCGTGAACGGTGACGGTTGGTCGGCGCACGGCCGGTCATCGCCGATGCCATCGATGATGGAACGCCAGTTCTCGGTGACACGCTGGTCGTCGCGCATGATGGTTTTGTAGGCGTGGACCATGCGCGGGTTGGCACTTTCCACGTGTTCGGTTTCGCCTTCGTCGTTGGTCCATCCTTCAACCAGGAGCTGGCCCGCGCTCATCAACTTGTAGCGATAGCCCTGGAAGGCGCGTTCGTCTGTTTTGCGCATGCGGTAACGGGCTTCGAAGTCGCCGGTCGACGGGGCTTTGAAGATGGGCAGGGCGGCATTGGCGTTGGCTGGACCGATGAAGTCATAGCTGCCTGCCTTGACGGTGAAGGTGCCCGGCATGCCCATTTCGACGTTGCCGTTCGCGATCTTGACGTACGCGCCGCCGCAGATCAGCGTGAGGTGCGTGTTGGCTCCGATCACGACGTGTTGCTGGCTGGCGCTGATCTCGACGCTTTGCTCGGCTTCGAGGCGCATGCGATTGTGCTGTGCCTGCAGCAACATCTCGCCCTGATGGGCGATGTGGCGCACGTCGCCGTTCTGCGCAAAGGCGCTGATGCCGTTGC
>NZ_JARJLM010000408.1 GCF_029335485.1 Cupriavidus basilensis | reverse complement strand
TCGGCCTGGCTGGTGTGCTGGGTGCCGCGGTGGCGGATGCGCACGGGTCGCCAGCCGTGGTTCCAGTCGGCGCACGGGTGGCCGATGAGGTCGAAGGCGATGCCGGGCACGAGGCGGGGATCGTCGCCCTCGACCACGGCGATGCGCGCATCGCGGCGCCGGCCGCGCAGTCGGTTGAGGGTGAAGGGGGCGCCGGCGGCATCCTGCTTGTAGCGCCCGGGGTAGTCGTAGCGCTCGTAGTCGGGCTGGCCTTGGCCGGCGACGCTGGGCGAATGCTCCTGGCGGTAGCGCGGATGCTTGAAGGTGTAGTCGCGCTGGGTCTGCCGGGTGGTGCGCACGTGCTGGGCGTAAGCGAAGCGGCGCAGCGCCGGTTCGGGCTGGTCGGCGCCGGGAGTGGGCTGATAGCGCACGGGGCCGCCGTCGATCGAACCGTGGACGTAGAGGCGATCGCCGAAGACGAGGCGGTGATCGGTGTCGTCGTGGCGGTGGTAGAAGACGAGGCCTTCTTCGGCGGCGAGGCGGCAGACGAAGCCGAGATCGGACTCGCCGGGCTGAACGCAGTACTCGCGGGCGAGGTGCTCGGCGGTGAGGTGCCAGTCTGGGGTGTCGATGCCGTGGTCCTTGAGCACGGCGGCGAGGATGTCGGGGACGTGCTGCTGCTGGAAGAAGCGCCAGTCGGCGCACAGGCCGAGGCGTGCGAGGCGTGGCTCGACGACGGCGCGGTAGCGGGTGCGTCGAAAGCCGGAGTCGCGTTGCTCGAAGGTACTGACGAGACCGTGGACACGGCGCACGGGCCGCGAGCCGTGCCAGAGGGTGAGCAGGGCTGGGCGGTCGAGCACCTGGTCGAAGTCGATGTCGGGGGCGTGGCTGGCGAGATCGAGTTCGAGGCGGTCGAGCTGTGAGAGGCCTTCGTCGAGGGTGAACGCGACGACGTCGAGGTCGATCTTGCCGTCGGTGCCGTGGATGGTGAAGGTGAAACGCAGGTCGGATTGGGTGGGCATAACGATGCTCCAAGAAAAGGTACGGCGCGCGGTGTACTTCATTACGGCACGACGCGTGGCCACGGCCTGTTTCTCTTTCTTGCTAGGCGGCTTTGTGCAACCGGCCAGTGGTACGAGGAGACAGATCACGTGGCGCATCGGCTCAGGTCTTCGGCTTGCTACGGGGCGGGCTGGCCAGGAAGGCGTCCAGCCCTCGGCGCTCGGCTTCCGCCTGTTCCCGGGTGGGGCTGCGATAAGCGGTGGGCTTGGGCGGCGCGGGTGGCACCGGTGGTGCAACGGCACCGCCGCGCGGGCGAATCGAGCCGATGATGGCGTCCCAGACGCCGATGGCTTCGTGGTCGGTGTATTCGGCATCAACGGCGGGAGGGGGCGGGGGACGTTGCCAGAGTGGCCGTTCCCAATAACGAGGGACAAAGGAGGGCAGGCTCCAGCGGACTAGGTCAACGGGCGCATCGGGGTCGAGGGTGCGGCGTTTGGGGCCGCCGCCGGACATCGTCACGGACAGTGTCTGTTGAGCCAGCGATGGTGTCGCGCGATACGTTTCCGCCATGAACTTGAATAGCCGATGGTCCTCGCCTCGAAAGGCGACCAGGACCTGTTCGGAGGCCATGGTCGCGATCGTCAGCGGACCTTGCTTCAACAGCTTGTAGGGATAGCCGATATCATCGGCGTCCTGCTTGAAGCGGGGGATCAGTCGTTGCTTGGTATTCGGGGTGATGGCACTGAGGTAGATCTTCAGGCTGACGTTGGATGCAGGTAGGTAATACGTGATGGAAGCCGACTCGTGGTCGTGATTCCCGCGGATGATGATTGGTCCGAGCGCGAAGCCCGGGCCCGCTCGCTCCGGATCGGCGATTTTCTCGATGGATGAAGCAAGGGTCTTGATGCGTTCCGTCACGGGGGCGATGACGCCATCGTAGGCTTCGGCCTTGATCATCACATAGACACCCTCGACCCATCGATGAAGCTCCTGGATTTCAGCGGAATTGCCATCGGTGCGGCGCTGATAGCGGAGCAGGATCTGTTGCGGATCAAGCGTGGTGGATTCCAGAAGCATGGAGCCGCCGGTACGCGTATTGCCCACGGCTCGGATCAGATTTGCTCGGCGGGCTACCTCGGACGCGAACAACTGCGGCGTGATGCGCTCGGCCAGAATCCTGACGGAGACGGCCTTATGGTCGGCGCCGAGCCCGTAGTAGAACGTCACGTCGCTGCCGGTGCTGTAGTTCCAGCTCTTGGGCAGATCGATCAATTCCCGGCCCATGGCCCAGGTACGCATATCGGTGGTCTGTGCGGTCACGGTTTGTTTCCCCTTCTCGCGAGTCGGCTCTGTGCAACCGGCCACGAGCCAGGAACAGAGCAGCACCAAGAGGACGATTATTGGATGCATGCTGGCTTGGTGGCTTGCGCCGCGATCTTGATCACGCTGTACAGCGTGACGGCCTGGGCCCGCGCATTCAGATAAGACTTTTCATGGTCGAAGCCGGTCAGGCGGAACTGGTAACGGACCTGGCTGCTCTGGGCTTGCTGCTGAGGCGCACGCCCCGAGGCTTCCGGCACGGTGCCGTCACCGATGCCGTCCTGCATGCGGCAGCGCAGCTTCCAGTGCGCTGCCGCCGGCGGTCTCCGGTCACCGGGATGTTGAGTGCCCGCACGCTCCGGCAGCTTGAGGAGTACCGGGTTACTGCCGCCGATGACCGCGTCCGTCTCCATGTCGGAGAAATCGCTACCCGTCAGGGAGCCTTGACTCTCTTGGGGATAGCGAGGCCGCTTCATGTCCCAGGTGATGGAATCAAAGCTCGGCTGGCGGGCGTCTGCTCCATAGTATGCGTAGGTGGATGTGTGATAGAACAAGCCAAGGTCGCGGTGGAAGTCCTTGGCAGCCGTAATGTTGTCGGCGAACGTCTGCCATGTAATCGGTGCGCCGTTCTCTGGCGACAACCACTCCTCCCGCATCAATCCCCACCAACGGTCGCGACGAAGATAGATTTCTTCATAGGGGTCCATGGCCGGCCAGGTGGGCATGATTGGCTTGCCTTGCTCGTCAAAGAGCCGCAGCCAACCCGGGCGGTATTGCGTGGTGGGAAGCAGTTGCAAGGCGCCGGGGGCCTGGGCGAAGACGGCACTGATTTCGCGGCCGGTGGGGCCGATGACCTTGCTGGCCATGAAGCTTTCCTCGCGCATCCCGAGCTTGCAGCGGCGATAGGCGACGGGTGCGCCGTTCGCCGGCATGACGCCGTGCACGATGCCCGCGATGCACTCGCTCATGCCCGGCAGCCGGGCGCATTGCCGGGCGACCAGGCCGCCCATCGAGTGTGTGACCAGGATGACCTGCTTGCAGGCGTCGCCGTATTGTTGGATGACTTGCGCGATACGTTCAGCCAGACGCTCGGCGGCATCTTTGTTGGAGGCGAGCCAGTTATAGCCGCAGGCGTGTATGGGCATGCGGTAGAGTGAGCGCGCCAGGAGGTCGTCGGAAAGCATGGTCGGTAGTCCTTCGCTTTCTACCAGGTCTTGCAAGGCCGGCATCCGGATCGGAGCGCCAGGTTTCAGCCGAGGGGGGGAGCTCGCGTCGAGCGTCTCGAGTTGATCTGGCTCGACGTGGAACTGTGGCCATCGATGCGGCAGGAAGTCATTGTTCAGGGTCGCTTCCAGGTGCAGCAAGAAATCGTGGTAGCTGGTTTCGCTCACTTCGCCCCAGCCGCGCGCACGGTAGAGCTCAGCCAATTGCGCCTGTTGTCCTTGTTCATCGCTTCCGGACGTTGGGCGCACGGATCCCGCCTGACGCTTGGGAACCGCCCCACCGTCATCGATCGTCACTCGATCAGGATGCAGTATCTGCTGCCTCTCGCCTGCTGCTACGCCGTTCCATCTACGAAACAGCCAAAAATTCTTGTTGAACGATCCGGCATCAAGTCGCCAGACGGGAAGGCCATCACCGTTCTCTGCGTCAGGCACCGTCATCAGATTCGTTCCCATAATGCCCGGCACAAAGATCACCGGCAGCACAGCCTCCGGAGGGAGAGGGCACTGCACGGCATCGGTACGGTCGCTGGGCGACAGGTTCCATGCATGCTGAGGCTCGCCCTTGGCGTTGTAGCTGCCAGGGGCCGTGCGTGTGTCCGTCTTGGCTTCGGTCATGAGATCATCCTTGTGTCGGAACATGGAAGGCGGATGGCGTCGCGGCATGCCGCAGCATGGACGCCAATCGCTTATCGCAGGCTGCAATCGAGGCCGTCTTTGCGATGCGCTGTCGTACGCCGTGGTCACGCGCGCTCGGCGGGGTCACGGTGCTTCTCCCGTGGACTGGGGTGAGGTGATAGTGAAGCGGTAGACGTTGCCGGCTTCGACGAAGCGTGCGGCGACTTGCCTGGAGGTGGCGACGAATCCCTGCCCGCGGAGTCGGTACTCGGTGAAGACCACACCATCTGGCACGTCACGCTGCAAGGCGTAGTCGTAGGTGACACGCGGGAAGGCGATGTCGCCCCCGACGCGGCGGATGCCAAGGCACGAGGCGAACAGGCTGGGTAGCTTGAAGAGTTGCGGCGTGCTCCCTGTCCGGATCAGGTAGACGGCCATATGACGCGCCGCGGTACCGCTGGCGGAAGACGGTGTGTTTTCCAAGCAGACATAGCCGTTGGCAAAATAGACCTCCGTGCCGCGGCCCAGGTCGTCAGGCGTCGTGGACTCGCCAGGAAAGAGCCGCGCGCGGGTCAAGCGGAGCTTGCGGCCATTCAGTTGGATATTGCCGTCGGCTACCTTGACCGACTGCCGATGGCCGTTTGCGATGCCCTCCCATCCCTGTTGCACGGTGTTGTCGGGATAGAGACTGTAGGATTGGAGCGTTTTGCTGTCGCGCGCGTTGAACAATGCTCCGGACTGCGACGCATAGTAGCTTTCGTAGCCGTCGAAGATGGGGGATGCGCTGGCTATCGGGGCCATCAGCGTCAACGCGCACCATGCGTATCTGTATTTCATCGGTAAGCCTTCCCGCCAGTGGCTTCTAGGTAGTCACTGTCATGAGTCCAGAAAATGGTTTGGCCGTGCGCCGCGGTAGACACCCAAACGTACTCGTACTTGCCACGCACTTTGGAATTGACTTCCTTGCCGGTCTTCTTGTTCGCCACCTTCCAGTAGATCGTGACGGGCTTGCTTACGGGATCCACGTTGAAGATGTTGTGGGCTTCATCGCCGTAGTAAAAGCCGTCTTTGCGCTTGGGGTGCTTAGCCTTGGTGCGGAAGTCCAGACCGTCCCACCAAAACGCGCCATTGGATGGGTCCGTTCCAGTGTTGGCCAAGGCACTGATGGCATGCTGCAACGCTGCTGTCATGCCTTTATTCTTGGCAATCTGGGCATCGCTGGCGTCCATCAGTTTTTGATACCTCACATTGCCGTCGCTGACGGCGTAGGTGTAGTTCGGGTCGGCCGCGAGCAATTGGTCCACGGTTTTTCCGCCCCAGGCCCGGGCGCGATTCGCCACGGCGTAAGCAATGCCACCGATCTCGTTCGGGTCGTCGGCAACGGATGCTTCGCCGTAGGCAATGGCTGCAAGCTTGCGCGTTTGCTTGTCGATTTGCGTCATGATTGCGGGATCCAGAAAATCACTTTACTGCGCACGGACATCGGCAGCGCCACGGTGCGGCCCTGCGCGTCCAACTCGTTGTCGAACAGCTTGGTCTGTTCAGAGTCGACCCGATAAGCCAGGGAAGCTGGGCTGCCGTCATCATGTTCGGCGTGATAGAAGTACGCGAGATCGCTGTCAGATAGCTCATTCGCCGCGGGATTGGGCTGCTCTTGTGAGGACGGCCATTCCAAGGCGATGCGCTCGGTTGTCATGCCGCGCTGCAGGCTGACATAGCCCTCGCCATCGGTTCGTCCCTCGATGCGGGTGCCATCGGCGCGAATCATGACATACCGACGGTTCTTGGCCGGCGACCCGTTCGGAAGCAAGGCCTGAAACCGCTCGTCGAACGGAGACGTATCCCACGCGTTGAATGCCGCCGACGTGCTGCTGGGGCCGATAAAGTCATAGCTGCCGGCCTTGGTGGTGAAGGCGCCCGGCATGCCCAGCTCAATATTGCCGCCTTGCAGCTTGATGTAGACGCCGCCGCACAAGAGGGTGATGTGCTCCTTCGCCGCGACGATGACGTGGCTCTCGCTGCTGGTCACGTCGACGCTTTGATCGGCTTCGAGGCGCATGACGTTGTGCTGGGTCTGCAACAGCATCTGGCCTTGATGGGCGATGTGGCGCACGTCACCGTTCTGCGCAAAGGTGCTGATGCCGTTGC
>NZ_JARJLM010000407.1 GCF_029335485.1 Cupriavidus basilensis | reverse complement strand
CGTACTGCGAATAGGTCAGGCGGCTGCGGTCGAAGGTCAGGCCGGCGTTGAGCAGGTGGTGATCGGTTTCCTTGGCCGCGCTGAGCGCCATGCCGATGGATTGCTGCCACATATGGGTGGTGTTGAGCACCGCCGGGTCCAGCGCGGCGCCCTCGGCGCGAGTGAAGCCGCAGCGGGCCTTGCGCGGGCTGCCGTCGGCCTTGAAGCCATCCTCGCAGTCTTCCGAATAGGCATCGTAGTCGGGGTTGATGTCGCCGTTGGTGGTATCGCGCCGGCTGGTGCGCACATAGGCGAGCAGCGCGGCGCTGGTCTTGTCGTCGAACCAGTGGCGGCCGTTGAGGGCCACCTGGGTGACCTGGTTGCGGGTCTTGTCGGGGTAGGTGTACGCGGCGGCGGGGTTGC
>NZ_JARJLM010000406.1 GCF_029335485.1 Cupriavidus basilensis | reverse complement strand
AAGCCAGCCCCCCTGCAAGGGGTCGCTTTCTTTTGGTTACTTTTCTTTACGAGTAAAGAAAAGTGACACCTCCATGTGCCCAAGAGCCTGACGCCACTCCGCCTTTAGGCCCTGCAGACCTGTCTATGAAACACATAAGGGTTGAGGAAGGGGAGCAAACCAACAGTCGCATGCGTTATACAGTCTGAGGCCCTGCCCTCCAGAGGTGCCGGGCCTTTGCCGTTGCTGCGCCATGGCACCGGCGCCTTTGTCTCTACATTGCACTCCATCATAAGAACACCACGCCAGGCCGCTGCAACATGTCTTCTCTCATTCACCGCTGGCGTCCGGTCCTGCTGACGCTGCTGCTCGGCCTGTCGGCCGCACTGCTTTGCTCGCTGCTGCACACACCGCTGCCGTGGATGATCGGCCCGCTGCTGTCGGTAGCCATCGCGCGCATGCGCGGCGCCGACCTGCGCGCGCCGACGCAGGCGCGCAACGCCGGCCAGTGGGCCATCGGCACCGCGCTCGGGCTCTACTTCACGCCCGACGTGGTGGCGCGGCTGGTGGAGTTCCTGCCGTATATCGTCGCCGGCTCGCTGTTTGCGCTGGTGCTGGGCTGCGGCGGCGCGTTCATGCTGCGCAGGAGCACCGGCGTGGCATTCAAGACCGCGTACTTCTCGACCGCCATCGGCGGTGCCTCGGAGATGGCCAACCTGGCCGAGCGCAACGGTGCGCGCATCGACCAGGTGGCCGCCGCGCATTCGCTGCGCGTGCTGATGGTGGTGGTGGCAGTGCCCGCGCTGTTCCAGTACGGCGGCATCCACGGCCTGGACCCGTATATTCCGGGGCCGCGCACGGTGGACTACTTCTGGCTGCCCGCGCTGATCGCGATCACCGTCAGCGTGGCGCTGGCGGCCAGGCGCGTCAACCTGCCCAATCCCTTCGTGATCGGCACGCTGCTGGCGGCGGCCGCGCTGACCGCCTCGGGCATCGAGCTGTCGGCCATCCCCACCTGGATGAGCCGCGCCGGCCAGTTGCTGATCGGCGTCTCGCTGGGCGCGCGTTTCTCGCGCGACTTCCTCCACACCGCGCCACGCTTCCTCGGCGGCGTGGCGCTGTACACGCTGGCGGCGCTGGTGCTCTCCGCGCTGTTCGGCTGGGCCCTGTCGGCCATGTCGGGCGTGCATCCGGCCACCGCCATCCTGGGCACCACGCCCGGCGGCATCGCCGAGATGTGCATCACGGCCAAGGTGCTGGAGCTCGGCGTGCCGCTGGTGACAGCCTTCCATGTGATCCGGATGGCCTTCGTGGTGCTGTGCACCGGCCCCCTGTATCATTGGCTCAAACATCGCGCCGCGCCGGAGGAGATCGAATAGCAACCTGGCCCGGCCCCACCCCAGGACAAACGGGAGTGCCATGCCGGAATCCAACCTGACGCTTGCCGATATCGACGGCACCTTGCAGCACGTATTGGCGCCATGGGTGCGCCAGCTCGGCCTGCGGGCCGAGCGCGTCGATGCGCAGAGCGTAACGCTGCGCCTGCCTTTCGACGAATCATTTCGCCATGCGGGTGGCGTGGTGTGCGGCCAGGTGCTGATGTCCGCGGCCGACACCGCCATGATCGTGGCGATTGCCAGCGCGCTGGGCGGCTTCCGGCCCATGACCACGGTCACGCTGACCACCAATTTCATGCGCCCGGTGATCGAGGGCGACATCCTGGTGCGCGCCAATGTGCTGCGGCTGGGCAAGACCGTGGTGTTCGGCGAGATCGAGCTGACCGGCGCCGACGGCAAGCTGGCCGTGCAGGCCACCACCACCTACGCGCTGCTGTGAGCCACGCCATCCCTTGCATGAGTCACGCAGCATGAGTTCACTTGTCATCCAGCCCGCCGCCGCGCCCGTGGCACCTGCCGCACACGCCGCGGCCGCCTCGCCGTTCGACCAGGTGGTATTTGCCGGTGGCGGCAACCGCTGCTGGTGGCAGGCTGGCTGGTGGGACACGGTGGCGCCGGAGCTGGGCTTGCGCCCGCGCGTGATCGCCGGCATTTCCGCCGGCGCCGCCACGGCCTGCATGATCCATGCGCACGATTCCCGCCAGGTGATGGCGTACTACCAGCAGGTGCTCGCCGGCAACCGCCGCAATGCCTACTGGGGCAATCTGCTGAGCCGGCAGCGCGTGTTCCCGCATTACGGCATCTACCGCACCGCCTTGCTCAACATCTTTGGCGAAGGCCGCCTGGCGCAACTGCAGACAGCGCCGGAGATCCGCATCGGCGTGGCGCACATCCCGCGCTGGAGCGGCCCGCGGCTGGCGGTGATGGCCGGCCTGGTGGCCTACAACATCGAGAAGCACTGGCTCAAGACGCTGCACCCGCGGCTTGGCCGCAAGCTCGGCTTCCATCCGGAGTTCGTGCGCGCGCAGGACTGCGCGTCGCCCGAACAACTGGCCGATCTGTTGCTGCAATCGGCCTCGACCCCGCCCTTTACGCCGGTGCTGCGGCGCAATGGACGGCCGGTGCTGGATGGCGGCATGGTCGACAACGTGCCAGTCGATGCGCTCGACGCAACGCCCGGCGACGTCCTGGTGCTGGTGACGCGGCTGTATCCGCGCCCGCGCCGCTTCGTATTGCGGCACGGCGCCCAGCGCCGGCTCTACCTGCAACCTTCGCAACGGGTACCGATCTCGAGCTGGGACTACACCCAGCCCGGCGCGATGATCGGTGCCTACGATCTAGGCCGGCGCGACGGGGAAACCTTCTTGCGTGAATGGCCGTCTGTCCTGAAGACGGAGCTTGGCACCGCCGTGTAGCGTCCAACCAACGCGCCGGCCGTCCTCGCGGCTCCGTCATCGCGATGTGCAACGCGGCCCTCGCGCCGCCACAGGAGGCATTGATGACGAAACGCCAGGCTAGACCCACGACCGAGCGCCAGAGCGCCCGCAGGGCGACCACCGAACAGGCGGTCGAGCAGGTCCCCCGCCGCGGCCGGCGCAAGCCCGGCCCGCAGCGCGAAGCCGACTTCGTGGTGATCGGCGCGGGCTCGGGCGGCGTCGCCGCGGCGCGGCGGGCAGCGGTGCTCGGCGCGCGCGTGGTGCTGGTCGAACGCGGCGAGATCGGCGGCACCTGCGTCAACCGCGGCTGCGTCCCCAAGAAGATGCTCTCGTATGGCGCCGGCCTGGCGGCCATCCTGTCGGGCTGCCTGTCCCACACCGGCGGCAAGGAAGACTGGAGCGACGCCATCGTGCGCGTCAATGCCGAGATGGCGCGGCTGCAGGTGGCCTACACCCACCGCCTGCAGGAAGCCGGCGTGGAACTGCTGCGCGGCGACGCCACGGTGATCGCGCCGGACCAGGTGCAGGTGGGCGCCCAGGCCATCCGCGCGAAGCGCATCCTGGTTGCCACCGGCGCCCGCCCGCGTACCCTGCCGGTGCCGGGCGGCGAGCTGGCCTGCAGCTCCGACGACATCTTCACCTGGCAAAGCCTGCCGGCCTCCCTGGTGGTGATCGGGGGTGGCTACGTGGCGGTGGAGCAAGCCTCGATCCTGTCGCGCTACGGCGTCAAGGTGGAGATGCTGGTGCGCGAAGACCGCCTGCTCGCGCGCTTCGATCATGAGATCGCGCACGCCCTGGCGGAGGCACTCGCCGCCAAGGGCGTGCGGCTGCATTTCAATACCGAAGTGACGCTGCTGAACCAGGCCAACGGCGCCATCGACGTGTGCTACCGGCAGCGGGACGCCGCCGGTAATGGCGAGGACCGTATCCGCACGGTGCGCGCGCAGGCGGCGCTGGCCGCGATCGGACGCGCACCGCATTGGGAAGGGCTCGGCCTGGAAACGCTCGGCGTGCAGAAAGCGGAGAAGGGCGGCATCCGCGTGGACCGTTCCTTCCGCAGCAGGGTGCGCTCGATCCACGCCATCGGCGATGCCATCGACGGCCTGCACCTGACGCCGGTCGCCACCGCGCAGGGCCGGTGGCTGGCGGACCGCCTGTTCGGCCGCCGCGGCGACCGCGCGGATTTCGACCTGGTGCCCACCGCCGTGTTCTGCGAGCCGGCCATCGGCAGCGTGGGCCTGACCGAAGCCGCGGCCATCGCCGCGGCCGGCAAGCCGGAGCGCATCGAGACCGTGGTGCGCCGCTTCGTCTCGCTGGAGACCCGCTTCGCCGGCGGCGAGCAGGCCTCGATGGTGAAGCTGGTGGTGAATGCCCGCAGCGGCCGCGTGCTGGGCGCGCACATGATGGACAACGCCGCGCCGGAGATCGTGCAGGCCCTCGCCGTGGCGCTGCGGCTGGGCGTGAAGCTGTCGCACCTGCAAACCACGGTGCAGCTCCATCCCACCGTGGCCGAGGAACTGTTCGGCTAGGCGCGCGGCTCAGGCCGGCGCGGACATGGCGCCCGGCCTGGCACCCACGCAGGGATCGGGCCGCTTGTGCTCGGGCACCAGCACCACGCGATCGTAGGCGCCGATCTCGTGGCCGCTGGCCTGCTCCAGGTAGCCAACGCTGTAGATCAGGCCGGCATCCGCGCCAAGCCAGCGCGGCGCACCCACGTCGCGCCGCACGTGGCCGTTGCCGGCGATCAGCACCACGCCGCGGTCCTCGAAAGGCCGCATCGCCGCCGCCATCACCGCGTCGCGCGCGGCTTGCGCATCGAGCATGCCCGGCAGCATGGCCTTGGGGAACTGGCCGCAATGACCGCGATCGAGCACCGCGGTCTGCTCCGTCACCACGTCTTCGGGCAGCGGCGCGGCCAGGCCAAGGCGCTTGCGCTCGGCCGCGTCGAAGACGCCGTCGAGACCGCTGCGCACGATCCGGCCCGCATCCTCGCGCGAGAGGTTGGCCGCCACCAGCGGCAGGTCGTAGCGCAGGGCCAGCGCCACCAGCGGCTTGTAAAGCTCCCACTGCCAGCCCTTGCCGCCGGCCTGCTCGACTACGTAGGCGGCGTCGCCGGGCCGCTCGCGCCGCGCGCGATCGATATCGGCCTGCCGTTCGCGGTCGAACTGCTCCATCGCGATGGCCGGCCGCCAGCCGGCTTCGAGCGCGCTGGAGAGCGCGAGCAGGCGCCGTTTCTGGCCGTCGGCGTTATCGTGCACCTCGCCCAGCAGCACATAGCTCTTGCCGGTGAACTGGTGCGCGACATCGCCCGCCACGGCGGCCGGCGGCGTGCCCGCGCAGCCCGCGAGGGCGGCAAGGAAGGCGGTTGCGAGCACCAGGCCGGCGGCGCGGCTGATGGCAAGGCGTGGGCGAGTCTGCATGGCGAGGGTAATCCTGGTTGC
>NZ_JARJLM010000405.1 GCF_029335485.1 Cupriavidus basilensis | reverse complement strand
ACCATCACCACACGCCGAAAAATACCCCCGCCTGCTTATACACATTGGTCTTTGCCGCCACCTCTTCATTGCTCACCGTGGTGCGCGGCTTGAGGGTGCAGAACCACTCCAGCAGGTGCAGCCGCATCGCCGAACGGACCGCCTCGTGGCCAGGGTCGGCGCCAAGGTCGAAGAACTCGTCGGGGTCGCGTTCCAGGTCGAACAGCTGCGGGCGGAAGCCCTGCCAGTGCACATACTTCCACCGCGCATTGCGCACCATCCAGGCCCGGCATTCCCCCGGCTGCCGCCCCAGCGCCACGCGTGCGCCGCGATAAGCGTAATCCAGCTCGGACACCACAAAATCCCGCCACACGCCATTGCCGCGCCCGCGCGTGAGATCCAGCAGGGAGCGGCCTTCCACGCGATGGTCGGCCGGCGGCAGGCCAAGCGCATCGAGCACCGTCGGCACCACATCCACGGCCGAGACCATGCGCGCATCGGCGCTGCCGCGGGTGGCATCGGCTTCGGGCGAGGGATCGTAGACGATCAGGGGGATGTTCTGCACGGTGTCGTAGAACTGCTCCTTCTCGCCGAGCCAGTGATCGCCCAGGAAATCGCCGTGGTCGGCAGTGAACACGATCAGCGTGTCCTGCCAGCGGCCGAGGCGTTCAAGCTGCTCCCATAGCTCGCCCAGCCGGTCGTCGATCTGCTGCACCAGGCCCTGGTAGGCGGGACGCACCGTATCAGAGACTTCGCTGCGCATGAAGTTGGCGCATTCCTCCTGGGTGCGGTAAGCGTCCAGCACCGGATGCGGGTCCTCCAGTTCGGCCTGGTGCCGCCTGAGCGGCAGGCAGTCGTCCAGGGCATAAGCCGCGTGGTAAGGCGCAGGGGCCATATAGGGCCAGTGCGGCTTGACCAGCGACAGGTGGAGCACCCAGGGATCATCGCCGCGCGCGGCGATGTACTGCATGGCCTGGCCCACGGTATAGGCCGTCTCCGAATGCGGCTCGGCCACGCGCGCCGGCAGGCCGGCGTTGCGCATGTGCCAGCCCGACACGATTTCGCCCTGAGCGTTTTCCGCGCTGATCACATAATCGGTCCACGGGTCGGCGCTGTCGTAGCCCTGCTGGCGCAGCCAGCTGGCATAAGCGCCGTGCGGCTCGGCGTGATGGCCGTCGTGCCGGTCCACCTCGACGAAATGTCCGCTGCGCAACAGCGTTTCCAGCTCGCTGCCGCCGTCGAGGTGCAAGCGCTTCATATTGGCGTTGTCAGGCATCACGTGGGTCTTGCCGGCGAGCGCCAGCGAGCGATGGCTGTCCTTCAGGTATTCCCCCAGCGTGACCTCGCCCACCGAGAGGGGAACCCGGTTCCAGGTTGCACCGTGGCTGCTGGGGTAGCGGCCGGTGTAGAAACTCATGCGGCTCGGGCCGCAGACGCCAGAGGTGACGAAGGCCCTGGTGAAGCGGACGCCGCGGGCGGCGAGGGCGTCGATGTTCTTCGTGCGTAGGGTGGGGTGGCCGTAGCAGGCCAGGTGGTCATGGCGGAGCTGATCGCACATGATGAAGAGGGTGTTATGGGTTGGCATGGGGTTTTGATTTAGAGTCAACCGCCTGGTTGTTTGAGGTTTTTTTTGGAATTTTGGCTTCTCGGGTTTTTGAGGTTTTGATGCTGGTTTGCAGGGCCTAAAGGCGAAGTGGTGTCAGGCCCTCGGGCACATGGAGGTGTCACTTTTCTTTACTCGTAAAGAAAAGTAACCAAAAGAAAGCGATCCTTGCAGGAGGCTGGCGTGTCGGGCTTGGTTGC
>NZ_JARJLM010000404.1 GCF_029335485.1 Cupriavidus basilensis | reverse complement strand
TGGTCACCGGCTTGCCCTGCGCGCCCCATATGAAGCGCGTGCCGTCCTCGAGGATGAAGGCCAGGCCGAAGGTCAGCAGCAGGCTGTAGAGCGGATCGCGGCCATAGAGCCGCCGGATCAGCGTGCGCTCCAGGGCAAGGCCGATGACGGCGGTGAGCAGCGGCGCGATCAGCAGCGCGCCCCAGAAGCCGACATAGGGCGTGATCGTGTAGGCGATATAGCCGCCGACGACGAGAAAGCCGCCATGGGCGAAGTTGATCACATTGCTCAGGTTGAGTATCAGCGACAGGCCAAGCGCCATCAGCACGTAGAACGCGCCGATGATCAGCCCGTTGGTGATGTTGAAGAGGAGCAGCTGGATCATCGCCGGCTCACGCTGCGCCTGTCCGGTTCAGGGCAGTCATGGATTTGGGGTGGCGCCCGGCCTCGCCGCATGGCTGGTGCTGCGCGGGATCAGGCCGGCCACTGCAGCTTGCAGCCGGTCGCGCTCTCGGGCGGCGCCGTCTTGTCGCCCGCGACGACGTGGTCGACGCGGAACAGGTCCTCGGGATCGCCGGCCGGCGTGGACAGCGCTTCGCCGACGAAGGACGATGTCATGAGCTGGTGGTCGCCCTTGCGGTAGTAGCACTTATTGGGCTGCAGCTTGACGTCATCCGCCAGCTCGAACCCGCCGAGCGCCTCGGCGAGTTTTCTGGCATCGAGGCTCTTTTCCCTGTTGGCGACGGCGGCAAGGGTATGGACCGAGGTAAAGCCGAACCAGTGACGCGCGGTGGGCACCTTGCCGCCGTTCACCTTGCGGATATCGGCGACGAACTTGTCGACGCCGGGGACTCCGGGCTGCTTCCAGTACCACTCGAACATCCAGACGCCCACGCGCGCCTCCGGCGGCATCGCCTCCAGCGATTCGAGCTCTTGCTGCAGCCCGGCGATGTGCATCTGCCTGGCGATGCCGAACTGCGCGATCTGCTTCAGGCAATTGACCATGTCGGAGCCTTGCGGCAGCACCAGCAGAACGTCCGGATTGGCGGCGCGCGCCTTGATCAGGTAGGCGGAGAAGTCGGTGGTGCCGAGCGGGGTGAGTTCGTTGCCGGTGATGGTGCCGCCCAGCTTCTGCAGGTCCGCCGCCGCGGCCTTCTGCAGGGTGTGGCCGAAGGCGTAGTCCGGCGTGATGAAATGCCACCTCTTGCCGTACTTGCTGAACAGCAGGCTGGCGACGGCATTCGCCTCCATGCTCGTGGTGTTGCAGACGCGATAGACGTTCCACTTGCAATCGCTGCCCGTGATGGTGTCCGTGTGGCCGCCGGAGACGATGTGCAATATCCGCTTTTCGTTGCTGACCTGGGAGATGGCCTGGGCGATGCCGGAGTTCACGTCGCCGATGAGAAAGCTGACCTGGTCGCGCTCGATCAGCTTGCGCGCCTTCTGCACGCCGGTGCCGACGTCGTTCGCCGAATCCTCCACCAGGAGTTCGACGGGGCGGCCGAGGATGCCGCCCTTGGCGTTGACCTGCTGGATGGCAAGCTTCGCGCCCGTCACTTCATTTTGTGCAACCGCAGCATAGACGCCGGTGAGGGGATCGACCAGGCCAATGCGCAGGGGCGTCTCGCCGCGTGCCTTGATGATGAACGGCGGCGCCAGTTGCAAGGCGGCGACCGCCGCAGCCCCCTTGAGCACCGTGCGTCGGCTGACGGTGCGGATGCGACTGGGTGCCGTCATCACTCTCTCCTCGAGCGTCATGTCGAATCGATCGATCGCCCGATGCCGGGAGCGAAGCCGGATAAGCCTCAGACAACACAATCTTAGGCGTGTTAAGTGGTATCTACAAGGATGCCACCCGCCGCCGGCCGGCCCGCGCTTGCCTGTTCAGCGGAAGTACCAGGAACGGGAGCGAAAGCTGCTTCCCGGCTGTTTCCTAGCGGCTTCCAGCCCCGGCAAGCCGCACCGTGACCGTTACGCTCAACCCTTTTCGGGCCGGCTCGTCGGCGTACCCGATGCCGACCTGCGCACCGATGCGGTCCGCGATGGTACGGACGATGGACAAGCCAAGACCGGACCCGATCGCGTCGTTGCCCAGTACGCGGTAGAACGGATCGAACACACGGCCGCGCTCTTCCGGGGCGATGCCGGAGCCGGAATCCTTTACCTGCAGGATCGCCTCGTCCCGGCGCGTCTGCACCGACAGGTCGACCCGTCCGCCTTCGGGCGTATAGCGAATCGCGTTGTCGACCAGGTTCTTTACGATGGTGACCAGGTCCACCTCGCTGGCGAAGACCAGCGCATCCGATTCCCCCTCCACGCCGATGTCGATGCGCCTGGCCTCCGCCAGCGGCATCAGGTCTTCCAGCACGTGCCGGTACACCCGCTGCACGGACACCGGGGCGGTGGGTGCGGGCACCGAGGATTGCGCCCTGGCCAGGCTCAGCAGTTGCTCCAGCAAGCCCCGGCCCCGCTCGATGCCCTGGCGCAGCGTGGCAAGCCGCGCCCGCGCATTCTCGGACATCTCCGTGCCTGCCAGCCGTTCCGCCTGCAGGGACAGCGCGGTCAGCGGCGAGCGCAGCTCATGCGCTGCGTCGGCGACGAAGCGGCGCTGGGTTTCCATCGATTGCGAGACCCGGCCCAGCAGGCGGTTGATGGCCACGACGAAAGGACGAACCTCCGCGGGCAGGTGATCCTGCGGCAAGGGGTGCAGTTCCTGCTCGCCGCGCTCATCGATCTCTTCCGACAGGACGGCGATGGGCCTGAACATCTTGCGCACCAGGTCGGCCACGATCAGCAGCAGGATGGGCACGAGCACCAGGAAAGGCAGCGTGGTGCGCAGCGCGCCATCGCGTGCGATTTCGTCGCGGATGCCGGTTTCCTGCGCCACCACGATGCGGTCACCCGCGGACAGCGTGCGCACCAGGACCCGATAGCGCTCGTTCTTGATGGTGAGGGTCTGGATCCCGTCAGGGACCGCGGCTGGCAACGCCAGCGGCTGCCCGGCATCCGGGCCGGCGCCGCCGGCCGTGCCTTGCGAAACGAGTTGCACGATGACGCGGGCCTCCTCGTCGCTATGCGCAAGCCGGCCTTTATCGCCCAGGTGGGGCACCGGCAGATGCTGGCGATCGAACAGGACCGACACCTGGCGCAGCATATCGTCCTGAAGCTCGTTGGCTTCCTGGAATGCCGCCACGAAGGAGAACACCCCGGCCAGCAGCGCCACCAGCAGGATCGCAAGCGAGAGCCAGAGGGAGAGGCGAACCTGGATCGAATCCTTGAATCCCGTGAACCTTTCCAATCCCTTCAATCCTCTTTTGCGACCATCCATCCCACGCCCCTTACATTCTTGATCACGGTGCTTCCCAGCTTCCTGCGCAGGGCATGAATCAGGAACTCGACCGCGTTGCTTTCCACCTCCTCGCCCCAGCCGTAGATGCGCTCCTCGAGGTCGGTACGGGAAAGGATGGCCCCTGGCCGGACCAGCAAGGCCTGCAACAGGGCGAATTCCCGGTTGGTGAGTAGCACGCCATCGCCGCCAGGCGCGGTTGCCTGCTTCGTGGCCGGATCGAGGCTGACGATGCCATTGCTCAGCACCGGCGCCGCCGCGCCGCCCTTGCGCCGCCACACGGCGCGCATGCGGGCCAGCAGCTCGGCCATCTCGAACGGCTTGAGCACGTAGTCGTCGGCGCCGGCGTCCAGCCCGCGGATGCGGTCGTCGAGCCCGTCCTGCGCCGTGATGATCAGCACCGGCACGGGGTTGTCCCGGGCGCGCACCGAAGCCAGCACCGCCAGGCCGCTCTTTCCCGGCAAGCCAAGATCGAGCAGCACGAAGTCATAGTGCTGGCGGGCCAGCGCATCCAGGGCCGATTGCCCGTTGCCGACCCAGTCGGCGGCGTAGGCAGCGTCTTTCAGCGCTTCCTGGATTGCCTGTCCGATCATCGGGTCGTCCTCGACCAGCAATACCCGCATTCACCCTCCCGTAGCCAATGCGCCGCGCCTTAGCTGGAACAGCACCGGCAGCAACGATGCGACGACGATGCCGGCGGTCAGCCAGCTCATATGCCCCCGCACCCAGGGAATGCCGCCAAGCCAGTAGCCGGCCAGCAGCAGCCCCGGGCACCACATCATAGCGCCGAGCACGTTATACAGCGCGAACCGGCGCGGGCACATGCCGGAAAGGCCCGCCAGGAACGGGGTGACGGTGCGGACGATCGGGACAAACCGTCCAATCGTGACGGTGGGCGCGCCAAAACGGTCGAAGTAGGCGCGCGTCTTCTGCAGATGGCGGGGCGTGATCCACCCGCGCCGGATCAGCCATTGTCCCGCGGCCGAGCGGCCAACCAGGTAGTTGACGCCGTCGCCCAGCACGGCGGCCAGGCCGGTCAGCAGGATGGCCCACAGCGGCGAAATGCCGCTTGCCCCGAGGAAGGCGCCGGTAGTGAACAGCAGCGAATCGCCCGGCAGGAAGGGCAGCACCACCAGCCCGGTCTCCAGGAAGACGATGCCGGCCACGATCAGGACGCCGAGCCACCAGTTCTGCGCCATCAAGGCCATCAGGTGATGATCGCTGGACAGCCAGCCGAACAGTCCGGTGGTAAGCATGTCGGTTCTCGCTCTGGATTGTGGATGCGGGGGTACGGTCTTGCGGGCCCGGGGGTCAGTGGTTGCGTGCCGCGGCCCTTTGCGGGACCAGCAGGATGCAGGCCACCATGAGCGTCATCAGTGCGGCCGAGGCGCCAAAGCGGCTCATTGCCAGCCCGCCGGCCTGCAGCGGCTTGTCGAGGAAGTCGCCCACCACGGCGCCGAGCGGCCGGGTGAGGATAAAGGCGGCCCAGAACAGCATGGTGCGGGACATTCGTGTCCAGTAGTAAGCCGCGACCAGCGTGGCCAGCAGCGCGCCAAAGACCATCATCCCGCCCAGGTAGCCCAGCCCCGCCGTATCCGCGGTCCAGTCGCCCAGCGCGGTGCCCAGGGTCTGGGAGAACATGATCGTCACCCAGTAGAACATCTCGGCCTTGGGGGATTTCACGCTATCGACCGATACGGTGCCCATCGTCCGGTACCAGATGGCCAGCGAGAGCATCAGCAACAGGAGCAGTATCGAGGTGCCGCCGGCATAGCCGATGCCCAGGGACCGGTCGGCGAAATCGGCCAGGGTCGTGCCCACCGTCGTGGTGGCGACGATCGTCACCCAGTACAGCACGGGGTTGAAGCGTCTGGCGGAAACCTGGGCCGATACGGCGATCAGGAAGACCACCGCGAAGATGGCCGTGCTGACGAGGTAGCCCAGGTTCATCGACATCGACAGGGCATCGCCGCCGGTTTCCCCCAGCGTGGTGGCCGCGATCTTGATGATCCAGAATATCAGCGTGATCTCCGGCACCTTGCTCAGGCTTCGTTGCGCGAGGCTCGGTTGGATTGGATTTTCATTCATGGTCTGCTCTCATGTCCGATGGTGGAAATCGTGCATTCAGTACATTCAGTACATTCGGCGCATTCAGGAATTCACCAGCCGCTTCTGCGCAAGCGACAGATAGATGACCAGGCCGACAATGGTCGCAAGGAACATCGCGCTGGTGCCGGCGGTCCCCAGGCCCAGGCCGCCGTCCTGGACGGACTGGGACATGAGATCGCCGCACGAAGCGCCGAACGGGCGGGTCAGCACATAGGCCAGCCAGAAGCAGGCGACCGTGTCAGCCCGGAACGCATAGCGAGCCAGTGCGATGGCGCCGATCAGGCCGCCAAACAGCAGCGCGGAATAGCCGTAGCCCAGGCCCAGCCCCTCGGCCACCCAGTCGCCGGCAGCCGTACCCAGGGCGAAGGTGAACAGGATCGCGGCCCAGTAGAAGCACTCGCGCCTGACGGTATCGATGGCGCGGATGGAGAGGGTCCCTTCCCTTGCATGCCACACCGCGAACGTAGCGATCAGGGCCAGGCTGAACGCGGTGGTCGAGACCGATAGCGGCACGCCGAGCCGGTCGCTCAGGTTGTCGGTGATCAAGGTGCCGAACACGCTGATCAACAGCACGCTGGTCCAGTAGAGCGAAGGCACGTAGCGCTTCGCCCGCATCTGGAAGAACAGGGCAACGGCAAGCAGCAGGCCCGTGACGGCCGAGGTGCTGGCCAGGCCCAGGCCCAGGTTGACGTTCAGGTAGTCCGCGGCGGTCTCGCCCACGGTGGTGGACATCATCTTGATGATCCAGAAGAACGCCGTTACCTCCGGCACTTTGTTGCGTCCTGCGGGCGGAAATAAGGTGAGGCTGGCCGGTTGGCTCATGGCTTTCTCCAGTGAGGGTTGTTTCACCGCGGCGATGCTGATCGGAGTCTGCTTGGCAAGACTTAGCCCTGCCATAGCAGTAGCAACTGGCTGCAATCCGTCACTTCTGCACCCAGCCACGGCGGATCAGCGGGGCGAACAGGCAGCGGTGCACGCGGTTTGCCGCGTTGCAGGCGGGTGTCACGAACCACGGGGCCGCCCAATGCGCGCCGCCGGCGCTCAGCAAGGCCACCAGGGCAGCGCCCGCCATATCCAGCGGAAAGTGCACGCCAAGGTAAATGCGGGCCCATGCCATCGGGATACCGAGCAAGGCCAGCGCAAGCCCCACCCGTCTTGAGCGGTCTTGCATCAGGAGGCTGAACGCCACCGCCCAAAGCAGCGTCAGGTGGTCGCTGGGAAAGGAAGAATCCGCCACATGCGGGATCAGCGTGTTGCCCAGGCCGATCATGAACGGGCGGGGATGCTGCCAGGCCAGTGCGATCAGCTGGTTCGCGAACAATCCCGACAGGGCCGATGCCGTGGCTTCCAGCAAGATCTTCCGGGTGGACGTATCGCCACGCAGCCAGCCAAGTCCTACCATGGCGGGAACGATCCAGATGGCGTATTCGCCGAAGATGGCGGCGGCGGCAACCACCAGGGCAGCGGGGTGATCCGGCGCGTTGATGGCCAAATAGAGGCTGCGGTTGAGCGCTTCCATGGCGAACCCGGTGCCGGTCACAGATCAAACCGGGCAGGCCGCGCCGGCGACAGGGTCGAAGCTGCCATGGTGGCGCACGGGAGGTGGAACATGTGTTTCTCCGGAAACAGGCAGACATTTGCCCGGGAGAAAGCGTAGCGCAGGAGACTTAGCCAAGACTGAGCAGGGAGGCTGCGCCGGAGTGGCTATGCCGTCACTGATCCAAAGGGGAAGCGCCAGGGACGAACCCTGGCGGGGAATGGCCGCAACACAGGCTCCAGCGCGAGGACCGCGCTCCGCGGATTGCCGGATCGTTGAAGCCTAGCCTTTTGCCTCGGTTCTCGGCACGCCCACCCACATGGCGGCGCCACTCATCAAAAGCAACGCGGCCAGCAGGTACAGCGCATTGTCCATGCTGCCGGTATGCGTTTTGATCTGGCCGATGACCCACGGGCTGACGATGCCGCTGGTAATGCCGATGCTGCTGATAAACGCGATGCCGGCGGCGGCCGTATTGGCGGGCAGGTGGCTCGGCGGCAGGGCCCAGAAGATCGGCAGCGCGGCAAAGATCAGCACGGCGGCCACTGACAGGATCGCCAGCATCGCCGCGAAGCTGGGCAGATGCAGGGTCAGCAACGCCAGTGCCAGCGCGCCGCCAGCCGTGCAGGCGAGGAAGTGGCGATGCCGCTCGCCCCGCCGGTCCGAGTGGCGCGCGATCGCGATCAGGCCCACGGCGCCGATCGCGTTCGGTATGACGGAGTAGAGGCTGATCGACATCACGTCGTTGATGCCGAAATCCCGGATCATCAGGGGCATCCAGAAGCTCAGCGTCAGCGAGCCGCAGGTGAGCGAAAAATAGATGAAGGCGAAGACGTAGATGCGGGGATTGCGCAGCGCTTGCTTCAGCGCGCCCAGCGCATGCGCATGGCCGGATTTCCCGCCGGCGTCGAGTTGTGCGGCGAGGAGTGCCTTTTCACCGGCGGAAAGCCAGCGCGCGTGCTGGGGGCCATCGACAAGGCAGGCCGCGGCGACGAGGCCAAGCAGAACGGCGGGCGCGCCTTCGATGGCGAACATCCACTGCCAGCCGTAGAGGCCAAGCACGCCGGCCATGTCGCGCATGATCCAGCCGGACACCAGCCCGCCCAGCACGCCTGCCACCGCAACCCCGGCGAAAAAGATCGCCATCACGGCGGCGCGCCGCCGCGCAGGGAACCAGTAGGTCAGGTACAGCACGATGCCGGGGAAGAAGCCCGCCTCGAAGACGCCGAGCAGGAAGCGCAGCGCATAGAAGTGCGACGGCGTCGAAACCAGCATCATGCCGACCGAGGCCAGGCCCCACAGCAGCATGATGCGGGTAAAGGTGCGGCGGGCGCCGAAGCGCGCCAGCAGCATATTGCTGGGCACCTCGCACAGCACGTAGCCAATGTAGAAGACCGCCGCGCCAAGTCCGTACATCGCATCGCTGAAGCCCAGGTCCTGCTTCATCTGCAACTGGGCAAAACCGATGTTGATGCGGTCGAGGAAAGAGACCACGTAGCAAATGAAGAGGAAGGGAATGATGCGCAGCCAGATCTTGCGATAGAGCGCGGCCTCGTCATGGGCGGCACTAGCCGGGGGCGCGATGGCCCCTGTGGCGGAATAAGTCATGGATTGTCTCCGGGAACGCGGGCCCGGCAGGGCCCTGGATGCCTGCGTCTCGCGCGCCTTGGCAAAGAGGTTGGAGCAGGCGCAGCCGCGGCTGCGCCTGCCGTGCTCAGGCCTGGGCGGCGGAGCCGCGGACCGTGCCTTCGCGCGCCAGCCGCATGGCCGCGATCAGCGTGTCGTGATCGCCGATGTGGTTGGCCAGCAGCAGGATCAGCTGTGCGTTGGCCGCCTGGCTCTGGCCGTCGTCGAGGTCGCGGTGCATGTCGATCAACGCTTCGTAGAAGTCGTCGGCTTGCGTCAGGTTGGGTTGTGTATTGAGTGCCATTGCTGTGCCTTTCGTGCGGGATGTGGCCGGGCTGCCTATGCCGCCAGCTGTGCGGCTTGCGCTGCTGGCGCCTTGCCGGTGGCGCGTTCCAGCGCCTTCTCGACGGCGGCGGCGTCAACCTGCCGCCAGCGCGCGCAGACATGCTGGTCGGGGCGAATCAGGTAGAACGTGCCGGGCTGCGCGTCGTAGCGCTGTGCCGCGAGGCCTTCAGCGTCGCGCAGTACGGCGGCGCCGGGCCATGCAGGCGCCGGTGGGGAGGCATCGCCGGCACCGGCAAAGACCAGCTTGAGAGGTGTCATGCCCTGCTGCAGGCGCTGCAAGGCATGCAGCACGCTGGCATCCAGCGTATCGGGCGCGCCGAACACCAGCCCCGTGAACTGCCCGCCGAGATGCTGCAGGAGCCAGCCGGTACCCGTCACGCCGGACACCGGCGCATCGACGCAAGCCGCGCCTGGCACCATGCGGCCGGCAAAGGCGCTGCTGTCCGGCGTATTGAGCGGCGAGGCGTGCAATACCGCCGGCACGGAGAGCCGCCCGCTGTTGACGAGTTGCCGCGCGAACGCATGCTGCTTCGACAGATTCAGCACGGCATCGCGGAAGACCTTGCTGACAGGGCTCTTGGGCGTAATGAAATCGGTCGAGCGCGTCGAGTTGCGGATGTTCTCGTCGGCGGCGTACTCGCGCTCGCTCGCATAGGTATCGAGCAGGCTGTCCGGCGCGCGGCCCTGGAGGACGAAGGCCAGCTTCCATGCGAGGTTCTCCGCATCCTGTACGCCGCTGTTGGCGCCGCGCGCGCCGAACGGCGAGACGCCGTGCGCGGCGTCGCCGGCGAACAGCACATTGCCATGGCGGAAGCTGTCCATGCGCAGGCAGGAAAACGTATAGACGCTGACCCATTCCAGGGTGAACTTCGCATCCGGCCCCAGCAGCGCCTGCACGCGCGGCATCACGCGCTCGGGCGCTTTCTCGGCGACCGGATCGGCGTCCCAGCCGAGCTGGAAGTCGATGCGCCAGACATTGTCGGGCTGGCGATGCAGCAGCACGGACTGGTTCGGGTGGAACGGCGGATCGAACCAGAACCAGCGCTCGGTCGGGAAATCGGCTTCCATCTTCACGTCGGCGATCAGGAAGCGGTCCTTGAAGGTGCGGCCCTTGCTGTCCAGCCCGAGCAGGCCGCGCAGCGGGCTGCGGGCGCCGTCGGCCGCCACGACGTAGCGGCCGTCGAGCGCATAGGTGCCGTCCGGTGTTTCCACCGTCAGCGTCACGGCCGCGTCCGGCGTGCCGGCATGGCGCTGCGCGATGCCGACGACCTTGTGCTTCCAGCGGACCTGCAGGTTGGGCAACTGGCGCGCGCGGTCCAGCAGGAAGCCTTCGGCGTAGTACTGCTGCAGGTTGATGAAGGCCGGCCGCTGGTGGCCGCTTTCCGGCAGCAGGTCGAAGCCGTAGACCTGCTCGTCGCGCAGGAATACCTTGCCGACGTTCCAGCACACGCCTTTTTCCACCATGCGCTCGCCGCAGCCCAGCCGGTCGAAGATATCGAGCGTGCGCTTGGCGAAGCAGATCGCGCGCGAGCCGCTGGACAGCGTGCAGTCATCGTCCACCAGCACCACGGGCACGCCAAGCTGGGCCAGGTCGATCGCGGTGGCCAGGCCAACCGGCCCGGCGCCGACCACGATGACAGGGTGAGCATGGCCTGCCGCATGCTCCGGTCCTTGCTCGGCGCAAGGCTGGTACTCGAATGTCAGGCGCTGGTAGTCGATGCTCATGCCTTGGTCTCCGTCCACTCTCTTCTCGGTGTTCCGTTCTTGCCGTATGACGCGCGGCGTCTCAGCCCTGGAGGGCGGCCCACATTTCCTTGTCGCGCTGGGCCGTCCAGATGCGCGGATGCGTGATGCCGCTCGCTTCGTCGAAGGCGCGCGACACGTCGAACGGCAGGCAGTGCTCGTAGATGAAGACATGGCCGAACTTCGGGTCCATCGACTTGCGGGTGTGCGCCATTGCCGTCTTCAGGTCGAGCTGATCCGCCACGGCTTCCTTGCCGGCCTGGAACAGCGTGGTGACGAAATCCTTGGTGTAGGCGATGCCTTGCCGGACCTCTTCAGGGTTGGTCAAGGCGGGGCCGCGTCCCGGCACCAGCTTCTCGGCACCGAGCGCCTGCAGGGCGTCGAGCGTGGCGGGCCACTGTTCGAGTTGCGCATCGCCGCAGTAGCAGGCGGCGTCGTATTCCACCAGGTCGCCCGAGAACAGCACCTTCTGCGACGGCAGCCAGACCACGGTGTCACCCTTGGTATGGCCCGAGCCGAGGTGGGCGATGCGCACTTCGAGCTTGCCCAGGTAGAGCGTGATTTCTTTCTCGAACACCAGCGTCGGCCAGGTCAGGCCGGGCACGGTTTCCACCCCGGCGAACAGGCGCGGGAAGCGCTCGATCTCCGATTTCATATCGGCCTCGCCGCGTTCCACGATCATCTCGTAGGTGCCGCGGCTGGCGATGACCTGCTGCGCGCCTTCGGCGAAATAGGCCGACGCGCCCAGCACGCGCACCGCGTGGTAATGGGAGAGCACGACGTACTTGATCGGCTTGTCGGTGACGGAACGGATCCTGGCGATCAGGTCCTGCGCCATCGCGGGCGTGGCGGTCGTATCGACGATCAGCACGCCATCGTCGCCGATGATCACGCCCGAGTTGGGGTCGCCCTCGGCCGTGTACGCGTAGGCGTTCTCGGAGAGCTGGGTGAAGGTGACTTTCTTGGCTTCCAGGTCGGCCTGGGATGCGAATGCCTTGCTCATGCTTGCCTCTCTTCTCTTGCGTGGGTGGAGGGGAGACAGCAGATGCCGGGGGCTGCATGGCGGGGGCTGTCTCGCCCCGTGTTGACTCTGTAACTGCACCGGTAGCGGGGTAAGGGCATCTTAGGAAAGCCATTGACATTAGTCAATAGCAAATATTATTGCTATTGACTAATGTTGGCCTGGCGCCAGATGCAACGCCCAAACCAAGGGAATACCCTGAGAGAAGCCAACCGGCCCCGGGCCGGTCGATTACTATCTGGGGTTTTCAAGCGGGGAACGCATGGCACGAGCAGCGGACGGGACGTCAGGCGCGGGTGGCACGGACAAAGAGCAGCGCGGCATACAAAGCGTCGAGGTCGGCGGGCGCTTCCTGCGCGCGCTGGCCGACGCGCGCCGCCCGCTGGCGCTGGCCGACCTGGCGGCCACCGTGCAGATCGCGCCCGCGCAGGCGCACACCTATCTCGTCACCCTGACGCGGCTCGGGCTGATCAAGCGGGACCACCTGTCCGGGCACTACGAACCGGGCCCGCTGGCCCTCCAGCTCGGCATGCTGTATCTCGACCACGACCCCGCCTATCTGGCGGCCGTGCCGCGAGTGGCCGCGCTCGCCGGCACATGCGGGTTCAGCGTGGCGATCTGCATCGCGGGCCCGCAGGGGCCCACCATCGTGCGCTACCAGCACGCGGGCTCGCCGCTGCACGTCAACCTGCACGTCGGCACGGTCATGTCGCTATCGGCAACGGCGACCGGGCGCGTGTTCTGTGCCTTCCTCCCGCCTGCGCAATGGCGCATGCTGTGGCTGCAGCAGCAGGCCGCGGACAAGGCCAGCCTGGACCTCGCCGCCTTCGACGCGGATCTCGACGCCATTCGCGCGCGCGGCATCGAGCGCAGCATCGACGCGCCGAGCCCCGCGGTCAGCAGCCTGAGCGTGCCGGTGCTCGACGCGGCCGGGCAGTTTCGCCTGGCGCTGACTGTGGTGGGATCGACCGGCGCGATCGATGTGGCCTGGCGCGGTCCTGTCGCCCGCGCGCTGCTTGCCACTGCCGCCGCCATTCGCGAAGAGATCGCACGCCGGCCCGGATGACGCAGGCCTCCACCAGACTCCACCAGACTCCACCAGACTCCACCAGACTCCACCAGACGCATGCAAACCGCCGCCAGCCACGAAACCAGCAAGCCCCAGCGCAGCATCCAGTCGCTCGACAACACGGGCCAGTTGCTTGCCGCCCTGGCGGCGGCGGGGCGGCCCTTGCCGCTGCGCGACCTGGCCCGCGCGGCCGGGATGCCGCCCGCCAAGGCGTTCCCGCATCTCGTCAGCCTGCAGAAGGTGGGCTTGCTGGCACGCGATGCGGCGGGCAATTTCCTCTCCGGGCCCCTGAGCCTGGAACTCGGCCTGATTGCACTGCAGCGGCTCTCGCCCACGCGCGAGGCCGAGCCGGAAGTGATCGAACTGGCCGGCACCACCGGCCTGAGCGTCGCAATGGCGGTACTCGGCCCGCTGGGGCCAACGGTGGTGCGCCTGGAGGAAGCGGCGCGTCCGCAGCACGTGAGCCTGCGCGTGGGCACGGTGCTGTCGCTCGTGAATACGGCGATCGGCAGGCTGATGGCGGCCTACCTGCCCGGCAACGTGCTGGCCGGCCTGCTCGCGCAGGATGCGCTCAGGCTGGCTGGCGTGCCGATGTCGGAGATCGCCGATCCGCATGCCGGCGAGGGCGGGGTGCTCGCGCCGGCGTATCAGGCCCGGCTGGCGGAAATCCGCGAGAAGCAACTCGATAACGCCTTGAGCAAGCCGATACCGGGCATCGACACGCTGGCGGCGCCGGTGTTCGACCACACCGGCAGCCTCGCGCTGGTCATCGCGGTCATGGGCACGTCGGGCAGCTTTGACAGCAGCACCGGCGGGGCCACGGCCGGAATCCTGCGCCAGGCCGCGCAGCGGCTGTCGTGGCGCTTCGGTGCGATGCATGAGGCGATGCCAGCGGCGCGCCGATAGCGAACCCGGGCAACAACGGCGAACTCACTCCGGATACGAAGCGAACGTCTTCTTGATCAGTTGCCGCAGCCAGACATTGGCCTCGTCGTGGTGGAAACGCGGATGCCAGTGCTGGCGCAGCGCGAAGCGCGGCAAT
Source organism: Cupriavidus basilensis (assembly GCF_029335485.1). Lineage (GTDB taxonomy): Bacteria > Pseudomonadota > Gammaproteobacteria > Burkholderiales > Burkholderiaceae > Cupriavidus > Cupriavidus basilensis_E. Next base: position 9,448 of record NZ_JARJLM010000404.1, on the reverse strand, counting down.
GACAGCGGCGGCGCCACCACCCGCACCGCGTTATAGCGGGAAAAGACCGTGCCCAGCTCCCGCGGCACCGTTGCCACCATGTCCGGATTCTGTTCCAGGATCAGCGGCACGACGAGGAAGTGCGGCGTGATCAGGTAGATGTTGCGCCGGATTCCCATATCGTCCAGCACGCGATCGTAGGCCTCGTTGCGCTTGCCGGTGAGCGTCACCACCACATGCGGCATCGCCTGGAACTGCGCCAGCGTGAGCGCCGTGCCCACCTTGCGGTTTCTCTTCGCCACCAGCGTGACGAAGGGATGCGTGAACAATTGCTGCCGGTACAGGCCTTGCGGCATGGTCTGCATCGAGCCGAGCGCAAGGTCCGCATCGCCCGCTTCCAGCGCCTGCGGAATCTGCTGCAGCGGCAACTGCAAGGTGCGCAGCGTGCAGCGCGGCGCGGCCTTGCGCAATTGCGCGATCAGCGGCGGCAGGAATACCAGCTCGCCCATGTCCGTCATGCACAGGCTGAAGCGCCGCTCCGCAGTCAGTGGATTGAAGCTGGCGCGCGACAGCAGTTCCGAGCGCACGGTCTCCATCACCTTGAGGATCGACGGCGCAAGCGCTTCCGCGCGCGGCGTGGGCTGCATGCCGTCCACGCTCTTGACGAACAGCGGGTCGTCGTAGAACGCGCGCAGCCGGGCCAGCGCGTGGCTCATCGCGCTCTGCGTGACGCCCAGCTGCTCGGCGGCGCGCGTCACGCTGCGCTCGCGGATCAGCGCGTCGAAGACGCCGATCAGGTTCATGTCCAGGTCACGTTCATGCATCGTATTCATTCCGAATATGAGATGGATGAGATTGACACATGATACCCCCCCTCCTAATGTGGCAGCACTGCCCGCGCCAGACGGGCGGATCCAACCGGAGACCATCCATGCCCCACCGCCCCGTGTGCCGCCCGCGCGGCCCGGCAGCCTGCCTGCTGATGGCAGTCTGCCTTCTTGCTCCGCCCGCCGTGTCGGTCGCTCACGCTGACATCAAGGTTGGCGTCACGCTGTCGCAGACCGGTCCCGCCGCGTCGCTCGGCCTGCCGGCGAAGAACGCCATCGCGCTGTTCCCGGACGAGATCGCGGGGCAGCCGGTGCGCTACATCGTGATGGACGATGCCTCGGACCCGACCAATAGCACGCGCAATCTGCGCAGGCTGATCGACGAGCACAAGATCGACGTGGCGCTGGGCTCGTCCGTCACCCCGGCCACGCTCCCGCTGGTCGACGTGGCCGCCGAAAGCAAGGTGCCCCTGCTCAGCCTGGCGGCGAGCGCCAAGATCGTCGAACCGATGGACGGCAAGCGCGCGTGGGTGTTCAAGGCGATCCAGAACGAGAGCCTGATGGTCGCGGCCACGCTGGCGCACATGAAGAAGTCGGGCGTGAAGACGCTCGGCTTCATCGGCTTTGCCGACGCCTACGGCGATGCATGGCTGGCCGAGATCCGTAACCAGCTCGACGCCGCCGGCATCCGGCTGGTTGCCGCCGAGCGCTACGTGCGTACCGATACCAGCGTGGTGGCGCAGGCGCTCAAGCTGACGGCGGCAAAGCCGGACGCGGTGCTGATCGCCGCCTCCGGCACGCCAGGCGCATTGCCGCAGAAGACGCTGGCCGAACGCGGCTACAAGGGGCGCATCTACCAGACCTACGGCATTGCCAACCTGGACTTCCTGCGCGTTTCGGGCAAGGACGCCGAAGGCGCGCTGTTCGCGGTCGGGCCGGTGCTGGTGGCCGACCAGCTCGATGCGGCGAATCCCGTGCGGCCCGTCGCCACCGACCTGGTGACGCGCTACGAGAAAGCATACGGCACGGGTTCGATGTCGATCTTCGCCGCCAACGCCTGGGACGCGCAGCTGGTGCTGCGCAACGCCATCCCGCTCGCCCTGGCGAAAGCCGCGCCGGGCACCGAGGCCTTCCGCAGCGCGCTGCGCGACGCCCTCGAGTCGACCCGCGATCTCGTGACCTCGCAGGGGGTTTCGACCATGAGCAAGGCCGACCATGTCGGCTACGACAAGCGCGCCGCGGCAATGGTGCGTATTCGCAACGGCCGCTGGGAACTGGTGCGCGACTGAGCCTATGCCGGCTCAATCCGCTGCGCCTGACTTGCCGCTTAAACCAAGCTTCAGGAGACCATGATGTTCGTCAAGAATTGCTGGTATGTCGCCGGCTGGGACAAGGAGATCCCGAAAGACGGCTTTCTCGCCCGCACCATCATCAACGTACCGCTAGCCTTGTGGCGCACCACCGAGGGCAAGGCGGTCGCGTTCGAAGACCGCTGTTGCCATCGCGGCGCGCCGCTCTCCGCCGGACGCCGCGAAGGCGACTGCGTGCGCTGCCTGTATCACGGCCTGAAGTTCGACAGCGCCGGCACTTGCGTGGAAATCCCCGCGCAGGGACGCATTCCGCCGCAGGCGCGGGTCCGCACCTTCCCCGTGGTGGAGAAACACCGCTGGGTGTGGATCTGGATGGGCGAGGCCGACCGGGCCGATCCGGCACTGATACCGGACACGCACTGGCTCGACGATCCGGCGTGGCGCAGCCTCGACGGCTACATCCACTACGACGTGGACTACCTGCTGATCGCCGACAACCTGCTGGACTTCTCGCATCTGCCGTATGTCCACCCGACCACGCTCGGCGGCTCCGAGGACTACGCGCGCGTGACGCCAACGGTCGACAAGCTGGAGCGCGGCGTGCGCGTTACGCGGTGGACGCTGGATACCGAGCCGCCGGCCTTTGCGCAGCAGGTCAAGCACTACCAGGGCAAGGTCGACCGCTGGAATATCTACGACTTCCTGGTGCCCGGCATCCTGCTGATGGATTCCGGCATGGCGCCCGCCGGTAGCGGGGCGCCCGACGGACGCCGGGAGAACGCCGCCGAGTTTCGTGGCTGCCAGGCACTGACCCCGGAAACCGATCGGTCGACGCACTACTTCTTCGCCCATCCGCACAACTTCGCCATCGACCAGCCTGAGGTGACGGCATCGATTCACCAGAGCGTGGTCACTGCGTTCGATGAGGACCGCGCCATGATCATGGCGCAACAGCGCCAGCTCGCGCTCGATCCGGATTTCCGCATGGTGCCGCTCGGCATCGACGCGGCGCTCTCGCAGTTCCGCTGGACGGTGAAACGGATGGCGGAGGAAGAACAAAAGCGCACGCAGGAGCAGAAGCAGGCGCAACCGGAGACGCCTCGTGCCCGCGCCGCCTGACCTGCTCGAACTGGTGGTTGCCGCGCGTGCGCCGCAAGCCGAAGGCGTGGCCTGGCTCGAACTGCGCGATCCGCGAGGCGCTCCGCTGCCGCCCTTCACGCCGGGCGCGCATATCGACCTGTACCTGCCGGGTGGCCTGGTGCGCCAGTATTCCCTGTGCAACGATAGCGAGGAGCGCGACCGCTATTGCCTTGGCGTCGGGCTGGCGCCCGACTCGCGCGGGGGCTCGCGCTATGTCCACTTTGCCCTGCAAAGCGGAGCGCGTGTCGCGGTGGGCTATCCCCGTGCCCGGTTCGGCCTGGCGCCGGCGGCGGGCAGGCACCGGTTTATCGCCGGCGGCATCGGCATCACGCCTTTCCTCAGCATGATCCACTGGTGCGAGCGGCATGGCGCCGACTGGGAATTGCTGTATTGCGTGCGCTCGCGCGGGCGTGCCGGCTGGCGCGAGGCGCTGCTCGGCCACGGCGCCCGGGCGCGGCTGCACGCGGACGACGAGCACGGCGGCCCGGCGGATATCCTCGCCTGGCTCGATGGGCAGCGGCCGGGGGACCATGTCTATTGCTGTGGCCCCGGCCCGCTGATGGATGCGGTCGCGGATGCCGCCGGCCGCCTCGGCATGGCACGGGGCAGCGTACATTTCGAGCGCTTTGCCGCCCCTGGCGAGACCGTCCGGCAGGGGGACCGCGCCTTCACGATCAGCCTGCGCAGGTCGGGGCTGGAACTCCAGGTACCGGCCGACGCCAGCATGCTCGACGCCGTCGAAGCCGCCGGCATCGCAACGCCCTCCTCATGCCGGGAAGGCCTTTGCCGTAGCTGCGAGGTGACGCTGCTGGCGGGGATTGCCGATCATCGCGACTACGTGTTGAGCGATGAGGAGCGCGCGGCGCAGCGCAGCGTCATGCTGTGCGTGTCCCGCGCATGCACGGAGAGACTGGAACTCGATCTCTGACCGGCGGGGGACTCGTCCTGGGCGAAACCGCAGCAAGGCGAGCCGCACCGGCTCACACCGGCATCGTCCAGATGTCGAGCCTGTGGCCTTCCTCATCTTCAAAGTGGACGATGCGGTCGTCAGGATTCTCGTGGGGGTCGCCCGGCGGGAATCCTTCGGTGACCCGCTTCACCGGCAGGCACCTGATCTTGTGGATCTGATGGGCAGGGTAGCGGTCTTGCGCCGAACCGTCGCCGATCGTGAATCCATCGTGGACGTAGCGGGAACACCAGGTGTGGGCGGAGTCCCAGTCGTCATGCAATTCGCGCTTCGCCGGCTTGCTGGTGTCGGACAGCAGGTAGATGCACAGCAACACCCTGTCTTCGATCTCCGAAAACTGGCCAGCCACAGGATCGTCCACGACGTGCCTCCTTTCGCTGATTCCTGCTGATTCCTGCCCGGCGCGGGGCGCCTCGCAAGGCGCGCGCCACCTCACTGCCTATCATAGGCGATGCGACCCGCCGCCGCCGGCATCGATTCCCGGTCTGGGTGCCCCTGGCGGCACTTCGGGGGCGGCATCGTCCCCGCCCGCGTCCTTCGTTACCAGCCCGCCGGCCCCGATGCTGTCATGCCTGTTGGAGCAAGCAGCGCTCGATACTGGCGGCGAGGGCGAGCGGTACCTCGTTCATCGGGTAGTGGCCCGCATTGGACAGGATCTCCAGCTCGGCGTCAGGGTACCAGGCAAGGTAGGTGGCGCGCATCAGGTCCGCAGTGAAAGTGGGATCGTGCTCGCCGACCAGCACCCTGACCCGGTGCCGCGCTCCCCTGGCCTGCGAACTGAAATCGGTATTGCTCCAGGCATCCAGGTAGGCGGAAAACGCGGCCTTCGACGAACGCTCGCATGAGTAGGCGGCCTTCCAGTCGACCCAGGCCCGGGGCAGGCGCTGCCCGGTACTGCGGTCGATGATGATGCGCCGGTTCTCGATACTGCCGGCCGCGCCATGGAACAGCGAACGCCCGGCATCGTCGAAAACGATGCCGCAGCTCGGTACCGGCGCGACGGGGACGAGCGTTCGTATCCGCCCGGGCGCCAGGGCCGCCACGCGTTCGATCGCCATGCCTCCCATCGAGTGGCCGACCAGGCTGAAGCTGCCGAACCCGAGGCTGTCCGCGAGCGCCAGGGTGTCGGCCGCGATCTCGTCCATGGTATAGGCTCCCGTGACCGAGCGCCGGTATCCATAGCCCCGGTAATCCATGAAGATGTAGGAAAACGCGTCGCGGCTGAGCGCGCTCTCCATGGGTTCGAAGGCGTGGCAGTCGCCAAACCAGCCGTGCAGGACGATAACGGGGTGGGGACCGGTCCCTACCCGATGAAACGTGTTGGACATATTGCCTCCGGAAGCGAAAGAGAATGCGTGAGCGGTTGCACGGGCAGGGAGTGCGAAGGCCTTGCCTGCACCGGTGCTGTCGAGACGAGCATGGTAGAACCGGCGGCGCCTGCCCGCTTCCGATGGCGGGTCAATACCTGTAGAGTCCGGGCCATGCGCAATACACTGCTTGACCCCTACGAGGACATCCCGAGAAGCGTCGTGGTGACGGCCAACGACTACCCGGCGGCTTCGACTTTTCCAGCCCATGCGCATCGCCGTGGCCAGTTTGCCTATGCCGCTTGCGGGACGATCAGCGTGCAGACGCCGGGCGGGAGCTGGCTCGTCCCGCCGCAACGCGCGTGCTGGATACCGGTGGGCGTCGTGCATGAAATGCAGATGAGCGGCCCGGTGACGATGCTGAACACCTTTGTCGCCGCGGACGCAGCAAGGGCCGCCGGACTGCCCGACGACTGCCGCGTGTTCGGCGTGTCGCCGCTGCTGCGCCATCTCCTTGCCGAGGCCGTGGACCTGCCGGCGCTCTACCAGCCGGACGCCCGCGCGGGCAAGATCATGTCCCTGCTGCTGGATGAGATCGCCGTCATGCCGTCGCTTTCGCTCCATGCGCCATTGCCGGCCGAGCCGCGCCTGGCGCGCTTGTGCCGCGATCTGCTCGCCAGCCCCTCGCTCGGCGCCGATATAGACAAGATGGCCGCCCGCGCAGGCATGAGCCGGCGCACGTTCACCCGGACATTCAGGGCGCAGACCGGCGTGAGCTTCACGCAGTGGCGCCAGCAAGCCTGCCTGCTGAGCGCCCTTGAGCGCCTCGGCAACGGCGAGTCGGTCACCCGCGTGGCGCTGGATCTCGGCTACGGTAGTCCGAGCGCCTTCACGGCATTGTTCCGGCGCGTACTGGGGCAGTCGCCGAGCCGTTATCTGGAGCGGCAGCGATAGCGCGTCCTCGGGGCTGACGCAGCGTCTCCGCGCCATCCTTCCGCGCACCCGCGCACCCGCGCTTCAGCGCGCGTAAGCACCTGCCGTACCGCCTGCCGCGGCCTCGCTATTTTTCAGAAAGCCGATAAAGGACTTTACCTTCGCCGGCACATGCCGCGTGTTCGGATATACCGCGTAGACGCCTTGCACGGGAAAGCGATAATCCGGCAGCAGCCTGCACAGCCGTCCCAACTGAAGATCCGCCTCGATCATCCAGGCCGGCAGCAGGGCCACGCCATGACCGGCGAGCGCGAAGGCGTGCAGCGCCGAGGCGCTGTCGGCGGCGAGCATGGCCTTTCCCCTGGGCCGCCACGGGTATGTCTTGCCATCCGGACCGGTTATGTCCCATCGTCTCGACGCCGGCAGCCGGCTGTGTTCTATCCACGGGGCCTGCGCCAGCGCTTCGAGCGTTGCCAGGCCTCCATGCGGCAAGCGCTGGAGGAAAGCCGCTGACGCAACCGGAAAAATATCGTGCCGCGACAGCAAGGTTGCGCGATGGCTCGTGTCTTCCATGCTGCCGATGCGGATCGCCAGATCAAAGCGCTCCGAGATCAGGTCGGCATGCCCGGACGAGGAGGAAAGGCAGACGCGCAGCCCAGGGTGCAGCCGGGTAAATGCTTCGAGCGCCGGTACTATCTTTCTCAACCCATACTCGAAGGTGGTGGTGATGCGCAGCGTGCCGGTCAACTCCTTATGCTCCGAGCGGGCATCGTCGATGGCCAGCCTGGCTTCGTCGAGCACGCGTACGCAGCGGCGGTAGAACCGTTCGCCCGCTTCGGTGGGAACGACTTTGCGGGTGCTCCTGGTCAGCAGGGAGACCCCGAGCTCGGCTTCGAGCCGGATGATATTGAAGCTGACGACGGCGCGGGTCTGGCCCAGCGCCTTGGCCGCGCCGGTGAGCGAACCGGCCTCGACAACGGCCTTGAACGTATCGAACCGGTCGAGGCTGACCATGACGTCTCCATGCATAGTTCAAGAATCATTTGTCAAAATCATTTTGACAGTTTATCTGTGTTCCGGATCTACGTCCAAGGCGCCCTGGCGAGATAGGATTCGTCCCCTGGGAAAGGAGGTGCGATGCCGTATCGTTCGAAAGTGGCACTGGTGTATCTGCTCGGGTTCTTTATCGATCTCGTCAATATGTTCATTGCCAACATCGCCTATCCGGAGATAGGGAACGCGCTCGGCGCCACCGTCGGCGAGCTCGCATGGATTGGCAACGCCTATATGCTCGGCCTGTCCATCGTCATTCCTCTGAGCGTGTGGCTCGCCAGTGCGCTTGGCGAACGGCGCCTGATGGTGCTCTCCCTGGCGCTCTTCGTACTGGCATCGCTGGCGGCGGGGCTGGCGGGCTCCATTTCCGGCCTGATCGTATTTCGCTTCGTGCAGGGGCTCGGCGGTGGACTCCTGATACCGGTGGGGCAGGCCATGGCCTACCGGCACTATGCGCCGGGCGATCGTGTCAGGCTGACTTCGCTGGTCATGATGGTCGCCCTCATCGTGCCGGCAATCTCTCCCTTCGTTGGTGGCTTGATCGTACAGGCGCTTTCGTGGCGATGGATCTTCTTTTCAAGCATCCCGCTGGCTTTGCTCACCTTGCTGCTGGCGTGGGCCTGGCTTGAGCGGGCTGTCGTTGCCGCCCGCATCCCGCCGCTGGATATGCCAGGATTGCTGCTTGGCGCCGCGGCCATGACCGCGCTGCTGATCGCGCTGACCCTGCTGGGCGAGTCGCCGGGGGCGCCGGCTGGATTCCTGTGGCTGGGTTTTGCGGTGCTGGCAACGGGACTCTATGTGCGAGACGCGCTCCGCAAGCCGCATCCGGTTCTCGACCTGCGCCTGACCGGCAGCCGTCTCCTGCGCGTCTCGATGCTGGTCTACCTGTTCGTGCCAGGCGTGTTCATGGGCGTGAGCATGGTGGCCGTCCTGTACCTGCAAGGGCCTCTTGGCCTGACGGCCGCGGGCACCGGGGCGCTGATGCTGCCTTGGGCCGGCGCCTCATGCGTAGCCATCTTCCTGACGCGGCGCAGGTTCGGCGAACTTGGTCCCAAGCCGCTGTTGCTGGCTGGCATGGCATGCCAGGGCGTGGGTATCGTGGTGCTTGCCATGACATCCAGCGGCACGGCCTATGCGGTATTGGCTTCGGCCTACGCGCTGATGGGCTTCGGCGGCAGCCTGTGCAGCAGCACGGCGCAAAGCACCGCCATGCTCGATGTCGAGCCCGCCAGGATGGGGCATGCGAGCGCGCTCTGGAATATCAATCGCCAGTTGGGCTTCTGTCTGGGCGTGGCGATACTGAGCATGCTGCTCAACCTCCTGATCGGCGCGGATGGCCTCCACGCCATCGCGTCGCAGGCTGGCAGCGCGGTATTGGCTTCATTCCGGGCCTGCTTCCTGATTGCCGCCACGCTCACCCTGTTGCCAGTGCCTTTCGTCCTGCGGATCCGGACCGCGCAAGTGTTGGCCCTGGTTCGAAAAACGTCATAGCGAGAACACGACAAGAACATCATGATGGACGAAACCCCATTCTTTACCGAGATCGTCGAAGCCCACGTTGCCATACAGGCGTGGTTCTGCGGGCAGGACAGCGGGGACCCGGACGCGCTGGCGTCCCTGCTGTCGCGGTTTTCGCCGCAATTCTCGATGATTACGCCTGCTGCCGCCGTGTTGGATTTCCCAGCCTTGCGAGCGCTTTTTTCACAGGCGGGCGGACGCCGCCCCGGGCTCCGGATCGCGGTGTCCGATCTGCGGTCGATCGGGCTGTCGGCCGGGGGAGCAACCATCCTCTATCGCGAACACCAGGTCGATGGCGCCGGGGTGGCCAGCGAGCGCTGGTCGACGGTTGTGTTCGAGAGGAATGCGCAGGGGAAGATCCTGTGGCGGCATCTTCATGAAACGATGGGGGGCGTTGTTTTCAAATGAATTTGC
>NZ_JARJLM010000403.1 GCF_029335485.1 Cupriavidus basilensis | reverse complement strand
CGCCGTAGAAATCGGGCTGCATGCCGCGCAGCGGCGTAGCCAGCGAGCGGCCGCGCGCGTCGAGGAAAAGTACCGTGGGCGCCGCCGCCACATTGCGGCTGCGGGCCCATTCGCGTGCCGTGGTCATGCTGCCGTCTGCGTTGCGCAACGGCGTGTTCGCCGTCATGTCGAGCTCCCGCGCCACGATCTCGCCGGCCGCGGCCTGCGGGCCCAGGTAGTTGCGCCGCACGGTTTCGCAGTACACGCAGCCGGGCAGCGTCACCAGCACCACCAGCGGCTCGCCCCGGCTGGATGCCGCCGCGCCTTGCGCGGCAAGATCGGTCACCGCGGGCAGGGGGGCGGCGGCGGCCAAGGCGCCGGCGCTCGCCGTGGCCAGGGCGGCGCCCAGCGCCGCCGCGCCGGCAAGGCATGCCGAGGCCAGGGCGCGCCGGGCGCGGATGCGGCGCGATGATTGCGGAATCGACGAGGATTGCATGGAATGGCGAAGTGGACGAGCGCTGGCACGCGGGTTCCCCGATAATAGCGGCTTCCGTCCGTATTCGTGGCGCCGCGCCGGCGGGCCCTGGGTGCGGGATCGCACAATCCCAGGCTAGGTCCGCCGCACGCCTGCCCTATCCGTTGCCGTGATGTCCCACCCCTGGTTTTCCCGCCTGTCGGCGTCCGCGCTTGCCACCGTCATCGCCGTCGCGGCGATCGGCGCGGCGCTGGCCGCCTGTTCGCCGCGCTATGACTGGCGCACCATCCAGTCCAATGAAGGCGCCTATGCTGCACTCTATCCGGGCAAGCCGACCGGCGCCGCGCGCGAGGTGGCGATTGCCGGGCGCCGGCTGCCGATGACGATGGACGCGGCCCGGGTCGACGAGACCCTGTTCGCGGTCGGCGTGGTGACCTTGCCGGCCGACGATGCGGCGCTGCGCGAGGCGGCGCTCGCGTCGATGCAGGCGGGATTGCTGGGCAACCTGGGACCCCATTCCGCCGATGCGGTCAAGACCCGCAAGGTGACGGTGATGTCGGCCGCAACGCCTGCCGTGGCGCTCGCCGGCGTGGAGTTGCAGGTGGCCGCGGTATCGCCGCAGGACCAGTCGCCGCGGCGGCTCACGGCGCGGCTGGTGGCTTCGGGCGTGCACGTGTACCAGGCGGTCGTGCTGGAAGCCGGCGAGGCCGCCCGCGACCAGCGCCAGGCTGAGCAGATCGACCAGTTCCTGACTGGCTTCCATCCGTTCTGATTTTTTTCGTGGCCGCTGCGCGCCACCGGTTTTTTCGAGGGAGTAACGTAATGCGTTGGGATGTATGGCTGGCCTATTTCGCTGCCTGTTGGGTGATTGCCGTGTCGCCGGGTTCGGGCGCCGTGTTGTCGATGAGCCATGGCCTGTCTTACGGGCTGCGCAAGACCACCACCACGATTTTCGGCCTGCAGACCGGGCTGGTGATCATTCTGCTGGTGGCTGGTGGCGGCCTTGGCGCGCTGCTGCTGGCGTCCGAGCATGCCTTCGCCGTGGTCAAGACGGTCGGCGCGCTCTACCTGGTCTACCTGGGCGTGCAGCAATGGCGCGCGCGGGTGGAGGAGGGCGGGCAGGACGATGCATTGCGGGGCGCCCCCGAGGCGCCGCGCGTTGCCGTGCTGAGCCCGCGCCGCCGGTTTGCCACGGGCTTGCTGACCAATGTCACCAATCCCAAGGGCATTATCTTCATGGTGGCGGTGCTGCCGCAGTTCATCGATCCGCACCACCCGCTCGGGCCCCAGCTTGCCATCCTGGCAGCGACCATGTGCGGCGTGGACCTGGTGGTGATGCACGGCTACGCGCTGCTGGCCTCGCGCATGCGCGGCCTGTTCCGCAATGCGCGCGCGGTGCGCTGGCAGAACCGCGTGTTCGGCGGTGTGCTGGTGGCCGTGGGCACCGCACTGTTCTTCGTCAGGCGCCACCCGGCCGCCTGATCTATCGCTGGCTTCCCGCGGGCGCGTTTGCTTCAATAGGAGAGGCGAGCCGGCAGACCCGCCATCCAGGCGGAGCGGATCGCACCGAAAGACGACCCAAGCGGAGATAAGCAATGCGAAGCGCTTCCACCAGGCTGGCCCTGTTGCATGCGCGGCCGGCCCATACCGTGCCGCCGATGGAGGAGCCGGTGCCACCTGGCATCCCGCCCGACCTGCCGCCGATCGAGGAGCCCCCTCCGCCGTCGGAGCCGCCGGTCGCCGTGCCGCCGCCGCGCCGGCGTGGCTGAGGCAGTTCGGCCGCAGGCGGTACAAGTGGTACGGCAAGGCCGTGCAACGACGCCGGCATCTTCTTGAAATAACCGCTAAGGCGTGCGCAAGGCGCGGCGGTACTGGATCGCCTCGCCCACATGGCCGGGCTGCAATGGCCCTGCCCCCTCCAGGTCCGCCACCGTGCGGGCAATCTTGATTACCCGGAAATAGGCGCGCGCCGACCAGGCCAGCTTGGTCATGGCGCCGCGCAGCAATGCCTGCGCCTCGGGCGTCAGCGGGCAGTGCAGGTCGATTTCGCGGCCGGACAGGGCGGCGTTGGGCTTGCCCTGCCGCGCCTGCTGGCGGCCGCGGGCGGCCAGCACGCGCTGGCGGACGTCGGCGCTGGACTCGCCGGGCGGGCCGTCGAGCATTTCCTGCTGGTCCTGGGCCGGTACCTCCACCTGGAGGTCGATGCGGTCGAGCAGCGGGCCGGATAGCCGGGACTGGTAGCGCAGCACCTGGTCCGGCGTGCAGCGGCAGGGACGGGAAGGGTGCCCCAGGTAGCCGCACGGGCAGGGATTCATGGCGGCGACAAACTGGAAGCGGGCGGGAAAGTCGGCCTGGCGCGTGGCGCGCGAGATGGTGACGCGGCCCGATTCGAGCGGCTCGCGCAGGACTTCCAGCACGCGCCTGTCGAACTCCGGCAGTTCATCGAGAAACAGCACGCCGTGATGGGCAAGCGAGATCTCGCCGGGGCGGGGGTTGCCGCCGCCACCCACCAGGGCGGCCGCGGAAGCCGTGTGATGTGGCGACCGGTAGGGCCGCTCGCGCCAGCGGGCGGGATGAAAGCCCGCCGCGGTGAGGCTCTGCACCGCGGCGGATTCGAGCGCTTCCTCCAGCGTCATGGGCGGCAGCAGGCCGGGAAAGCGCTGCGCCAGCATGGATTTGCCGGTGCCGGGCGGCCCCACCAGCAAGGCCGAGTGCTGGCCCGCCGCCGCGATTTCCATGGCGCGGCGCGCCTGCGCCTGTCCGCGGACGTCGCGCATGTCGGGGCCGGCGGGGTCGTCCGCGCCGAGTTGCACCAGCGGCTCCGCGCGCACCAGCCGGGCCTCGGGCAGGGGGCCAAGGTGAGCGCAGACTTCCAGCAGCGAGCTTGCGGCATATACCGTGACACCGTCGATCAAGGCCGCCTCGGGCGCGTTCTCCGCCGCCACCACGAAGCTGCGCGGCGGACCCGCGCCCGCCGCCTGCCGCGCCGTATTGTCGCGTCCCAGGCTCATCGCCATGGCCAGCGCCCCGCGCACCGGGCGCAGCTCGCCGGAAAGCGAGAGCTCGCCGGCGAACTCGCTGGCATCCAGTCCATCCAGCGGGACCTGCCCGCTGGCGGCAAGGATGCCGAGCGCGATCGGCAGGTCGAAGCGGCCGGATTCCTTGGGCAGGTCGGCGGGCGCCAGGTTTACGGTGATGCGCCGGCTGGGAAACTCGAAACGGCTGTTGAGGATGGCCGCGCGCACCCGCTCGCGGCTCTCGCGCACTTCGGTATCGGCCAGGCCCACGATATTGAAGGCGGGCAGGCCATTGGCCAGATGCACCTCGACCGACACCAGCGGCGCCTCGAGGCCGGTCAGCGCCCGGCTGCGCAGGAGGGCGAGGCTCATCTCACTCCGGAAGGGTCAAGGAAGTGTTAACGAAAATGGCCGCCGGAATACGGCGGCCATCCTGGCGGTCGGGATGCGAGCCCGGGGTCATCGGCCCCCTCGGGCGTGCGCTGTGCCCAAGGGCTTCAGCCGGTGACAGGCGTGTCGGAGCCGCCGGAGGCGCGGCTTTCCAGAGCGAGCACGCGGGCTTCCAGTTCTTCCAGGCGTGCGCGGGTACGCGCCAGTACTTGCGACTGCACATCGAATTCCTCGCGGGTGACGAGGTCGAGCTTGGAGAAGCCCTGCGTCATCATGCTGCGCACGTTTTTCTCGATGTCCTTGGCGGGAGAGTTGCGCAAGGCTTCGCTGACCTTGCTCTGGAAATCGTTGAACAGGTCGCTGGGTTTCATGGTGATTCTCCTTTTGCACTGTGTTGGTGCGGGTGTCTGGGTGGGCGGCATCGGCATGCTGCATTGCGGTGCACCCGGCTGGGGCGCGGTCTAAGGCGGTGCTTGCCCGGCACTTGCCGCCAGCATGGGCCGATTATCGCGCGTCAGGCGCGCCCAGGAAAGCGCCAGCGCGGGCTGGTAACACCTTTTAACGTCTGGGCGGATGCGGCTAGTGCGCCAGAGCAACAAATCCGGGCGGCCCTTGCGTCATATTGAAACCCATGGAAGACCCCAGCCTGGCCTGGCACGGCAGTTGCAGTAATGATTCCGGGAGTCTGGATTCACAAATCACTTTTAAGCACGCGAGTACCGAGCCAGAGGAAAAGGAGAACAAATCCATGAAGAAGTTGGCCTTTGCAGTCAGCGCCAGTGCAGTTGTACTTTGCGGCCTCACATCCGCCGCCTTTGCCCAGAGCGCCGCTCAGGAGGGGGGGGCATCCACCGATGCCGCCGCGGCGCAAGCCTCGCCTCACACCTTCACTGCCAACGTGACCCTGGCCAGCGAATATCGCTACCGCGGCCTGATGCAGACCAACCGCCGGCCGGCAATCCAGGGCGGCTTCGACTATTCGCATTCGAGCGGTTTCTACCTGGGTAACTGGAACTCGAGCATCAGCTGGCTGGGCGACAGCAACGCCAAGGTGTCCGCGCCGATCGAAATGGACTTCTACGGCGGCTTCAAGAACACCTTCACGCTGGCCGGCCTGGAATGGAACTACGACGTCGGCGTGCTGCAGTACTACTACCCTGGCGACTACCCGAACGGCTTCACGCGTCCGTACACCACCGAAGCCTACGCCGGCATCGGCTACGGCCCCGTGTTCTTCAAGTACTCGCAGGCGCTGACCAACCTGTTCGGCTTCGCCGACAGCAAGTACAGCTACTACGCCGACCTGTCGGCCAACGTGCCGCTGAACTTCTGGGACCTGACGCTGAATGCGCACGTGGGCTACCAGAATGTGAAACACGTGAACAGCGCCTCCTACACGGACTGGAAGCTGGGCCTGACCAAGGACCTGGGCAAGGGCTTCTCGCTGTCGGTGGCCTATATCGACACCAATGCCCACAAGTCGGTCTATACCAATACATCCGGTCGCTATGTCGGCAAGGCCACGGCCTGGGCGGCGATCACCAAGACTTTCTAAACACGCATCAGGTTGAGCGGGCGCCGGACGGATACCGGGCCGTCCCGCTCTGAGGAGAAATCGGATGAAACTGATCATCGCCGTCATCAAGCCGTTCAAGCTCGACGAGGTGCGCGAAGCGCTCTCGGACGTGGGCGTGTCCGGCATCACCGTGACCGAAGTCAAGGGTTTCGGCCGCCAGAAGGGCCACACCGAGCTGTACCGGGGCGCGGAATACATCGTGGATTTCCTGCCCAAGGTGAAGATCGAGGTGGCGGTTCCGGACGATGTGGTCGAACGGGCCATCGAGGCAATCGAGAAATCGGCGCGTACCGGCAAGATCGGCGACGGCAAGATCTTTGTCGCCCCCATCGAGCAGGTCATCCGCATTCGCACCGGCGAGACCGGCGGCGATGCGCTGTGACGCATAGCCCAACGACAAGAGGTTAATCACAATGAAATCCTGGTTCAAGCGCATCCTGACAACCGGCGCCGTGGCGCTGGCCCTGGGCACGGCCGGCATCGGCCTGTCCACCCACGCCGTGGCGCAGGACAAGCCCGCGGCCGAGGCCTCGGCACCGGCCGCATCCGCCGCCGCACCCGCTCCCGCGCCCGCCGCCGCCGCTCCTGCGGCAGCAGCGCCGGCGGCGCCAGCCGCAGCACCCGCCGCCGCGCCTGCACCCGTGCCCAACAAGGGCGATACCGCCTGGCTGCTGATTTCCACGGCCTTCGTGATCCTGATGACGCTGCCGGGCCTGGCACTGTTCTACGGCGGCCTGGTCCGTTCGAAGAACATGCTGTCGGTGCTGATGCAGTGCCTGGTGATCTTCTCGCTGGTGTCGCTGCTGTGGGCCATCTACGGCTACAGCTTCGCCTTCACCGAGGGTAATGCCTTCTTCGGCGGCACCGACCGGCTCTTCATGAAGGGGCTCACCGTTGACGCGGTGGCCGCCACCTTCAGCAAGGGCGTGGTGGTACCGGAACTGGCCTATTTCGCTTTCCAGTGCGCCTTCGCGGCGATCACCTGCGGCCTGATCATCGGCGCCTTCGCCGAGCGTGCCAAGTTCTCGGCGGTGCTGGTCTTCGTGGTGATCTGGTTCACCTTCTCGTATATCCCGATGGCCCATATGGTCTGGTTCTGGCCTGGTCCTGACCTGTACACCGACGCCGCAGCGGGCGCGGCGGCCACGGCCAAGGGCGGCTGGCTGTTCCAGAAGGGCGCGCTCGACTTCGCCGGCGGCACGGTGGTGCACATCAACGCCGCCGTGGCTGGCCTGGTGGGTGCCTTCATGTTCGGCAAGCGCATCGGCTTCGGCCGCGAGGCACTGCGTCCGCACAGCCTGACCTTCACCATGGTTGGCGCCTCGCTGCTGTGGTTCGGCTGGTTCGGCTTCAACGCCGGCTCGGCGCTGGAAGCCAACGGTTCGGCCGCGCTGGCCTTCGTCAACACCCTGCTGGCAACCTGCGCCGCGGTGCTGGCCTGGACTTTCGGCGAGTGGATCAGCAAGGGCAAGCCCTCGATGCTGGGCGGTGCTTCGGGGGCGGTGGCCGGCCTGGTGGCCATCACCCCGGCTGCCGGCTTCGTCGGCCCGATGGGCTCGATCGTGATCGGCATCGCCGCTGGCCTGCTGTGCCTGTGGGGCGTGACCGGCCTGAAGAAGCTGCTGGGCATGGACGACTCGCTCGACGTGTTCGGCGTGCACGGCGTCGGCGGCATCCTGGGGGCGCTGCTGACCGGCGTGTTTGCCGCGCCGAGCCTGGGCGGCACGGGTGTCTATGACTACGTGGCCAACAAGGTTGCGGACGACTATTCGATCGTCGGCCAGGTGTGGATCCAGCTGCAAGGCGTGCTCACTACCATTGTGTGGTCGGGTCTGGTCGCCTTCGTGGCCTACAAGCTGGTGGATATGCTGATCGGCCTGCGGGTGCCGGAAGAAGAAGAACGCGAGGGCCTGGACATCACCTCGCACGGCGAGACCGCATATGAGGCCTGATCGTAAAGGTGTTGTGCTGGAGAGCTGATTGGGAATCTTCTCTCAGGAGTTTCGCCCGGCCTTGTGCCGGGCTTTTTTCACTCCGGTGTCCGCATCGTGACGGCATCGGGAGCGATCCCGGCGTCATCGGCCCCGATCGGAGCACCAGCCGCGGGCAGAAGCCGGCCGTGGCCGGCTTTTTCGCTAACTGCTTAAATCCGATCTTAAAAAGCTTCAATTGTCTTTGGCGGGTGGCGCACATACAGTGCCAGTGAGGCAGTTTCCTCCACCTGCAGAACGCTCCCCGTATCTGTCAGGCCATTTGAAAGCGCGGCTCCGGTCGCGCTTTTTTTTTGCGCCCGGCGCCATCAGCGGCCACCGGCGCCGGCGCTGGGCCACCCGGGCTTTGCCGCGGATCCGTGCGCGCGAGGCCCTCTTTTATTCCCGGCGGGCACCCCCATATCCATCTCCCTTATCCCTTATGCCGGCGCTCGCATATGCTTATTCAGGCAGCGCCTGCAGCCAATTGGCCGTTCCTCTACAATCTGGGCGAACGATAAAGACGATCAATAGGATGTATATGGTCCCGCATCTCATCACCGCGCTGAACGGTCCGCTGCTCGAGCTGGAAAAAAAGATCCTGGATGCGACGCCGTCCATCGAGCGCTGGTTCAGGCTGGAATGGCAGGAACATACGCCACCGTTCTACTGTTCGGTCGATCTGCGCAATGCCGGCTTCAAGCTGGCCCCGGTCGATACCAACCTGTTCCCCGGCGGCTTCAACAACCTGGCTCCCGAAATGCTGCCGCTGGCGGTACAGGCTGCCATGGCGGCCATCGAGAAGATCTGCCCGGACGCCAAGAACCTGCTGCTGATCCCGGAACGCCACACCCGCAATATGTTCTACCTGCAGAACGTGGCGCGGCTGTCGCTGATCATGCGCCAGGCCGGTCTCAATGTCCGCCTGGGCTCGCTGTCCGAAGACATTACCGAGCCCACGCCGATCGAGCTGCCCGACGGCCAGACGCTGGTGGTGGAGCCGCTGGCCCGCCTCGGCGTGCGTGGCCGCCGCCTGGGGCTGAAGGACTTCGATCCCTGCTCGATTCTGCTCAACAACGATCTTTCCGCCGGCATTCCGCCGATCCTGGAAAATATCAATGAGCAGTATCTGCTGCCGCCGCTGCACGCGGGCTGGTCGACGCGGCGCAAGTCCAGCCATTTCGCGGCCTACGATGAAGTGGCCAAGAAGTTCGCCAAGCTGATCGACGTCGATCCGTGGATGGTCAACCCGTACTTCGCCAAGTGCTCCGGCATCGATTTCCACGAGCGCGTGGGCGAGGAGGCGCTGGCTGACTCGGTCGAGGCCGTGCTCAAGAAGATCGCCAAGAAGTACCGCGAATACGGCATCAAGGAAACCCCCTATGTGGTGGTCAAGGCCGATGCCGGCACCTACGGCATGGGCATCATGACCGTGCGTGATCCGGCCGAAGTCAAGGGCCTGAACCGCAAGGAACGCAACAAGATGAGCGTCGTCAAGGAAGGCCTCGAGGTCAACGACGTCATCATCCAGGAGGGCGTGCACACCTTCGAGAAGGTCAACGAGGCGGTGGCCGAGCCGGTGGTGTACATGATCGACCGCTATGTGGTCGGCGGCTTCTACCGCGTCCACACCGGCCGCGGCAATGACGAGAACCTGAACGCGCCGGGCATGCATTTCGTGCCGCTGGCGTTTGCGCCCAACGGCATCCCCGACAGCCATGCCAAGCCTGGCGCGGCGGTGCCGAATCGCTTCTATATGTATGGCGTGGTGGCGCGGCTGGCCTTGCTGGCGGCGTCGCTGGAACTCGAGAAGACCGACCCCAATC
>NZ_JARJLM010000402.1 GCF_029335485.1 Cupriavidus basilensis | reverse complement strand
CGCTCGCGGATCCAGGACGCTGACTACGCGACCGAAGTGTCGAACATGTCGCGCGCCCAGATCCTGCAACAAGCTGGTACCTCTGTGCTGGCCCAGGCCAACCAGTCGAACCAGGGCGTGCTGTCGCTGCTGCGTTAATCGCTGCAGCAGATCCTGTAGCAAATGCCTCACCCCAGGCATGACCGGTCGTCCATGCCGGTCACGCCGGGTGCGAAGAGGCATGTCGCTTCGATGCATGGACCGGCCTACGGCCGGCCCATGCATTCGCTTTTGTGCGATCGCTGATGATCGTTACCTTGCCCCGCGGATGGGGCAGGCCCGCTTCCAAGATGCCGGGCACGGCGTCGCCAGCGAGGCGGCGCGAGACAAACTCCGAATCCGCATTCCTCTCGACGCTGGCTCAGCCAACGCCTCCGTACCGGGCCCGGCGCGGCCAGCCATGCTCTGGCGCATCCAGTTTTTGTTACTCGCCGCAGGAACGCACCGCGCCCTTGCCGGTCTATGATTTACATTCGCGTTACAATGTTGTGGCGCACCATCGGCGACGGGCGGACGGTTTCCCGCTAGCCGAGCCGTTTGGCGCATCCTAGCCGCGCCCCTTTTCATGCGATCCCTGTTGCTCTTGCTGACCGTGTTGTGCCTGTCTCTGCTGTCCTTCGGGGCCGCTGCGAACGCGCACGCCGGTATGCCGGGCGCCGTGGTGGATCCTGTTCGCGCCGAATCTGTCCGCGCCGAACTACTGGCGCCGGAATCGGCGTTCTCCCGCACGCTCGACGAACTGGATGGCAGCGCCGAACCGGCGCGCGTGTTCGCCCCGGGCGACGATGGCCTGGCCGGTGAAGCGATGGCCGAAGAGGTGGCAGGGGAAGATCCTCCCGGCTATTGCGAAATCTGGTCCGCGGACCTGCTCGATCCGCTCGACCTGCTTGACGAGATCGAAGAATCCAGCGCGCTCTTCGCGCTGCCGACGGTACGTGTCTCGCTGCCCCCCAGCGAGATCGCGCATCAGCTCCCCCCACGCCCGGAGCCCTTGCCCGCGGCGTTCTTCAAGCCCCCCATTTCCCTGGCCTGACAGCCCTGGCAACCCCGGTGCGCCAATGCGCGCCCGGGCTGCATTCCCATTGCCTGGGCGCCTGGGCCCGATCGCGTCCGCGATCGCTGGCTGACCGTTGGCGTGCGCTTGTCTGCGCGCGCCGGCGGCGGGCGCGCAGCCGTTTCGCCTGCCCCCTTTTGTCATGCAGATCAAACAGATCACTATGTTTTCCATGGTGGCGTTGCTGTCGCTTGGAGCCTTGCCGGCTCTGGCGGCGGAGACGTTCACCTTGCCGCAACTGCTGTCCCTCTCGCAGTCCACCAACAAGGGCGTCGAGGCGGCCCAGGCAGGCGTCGATGCCGCCAGTGCCGCCGTGACCAGCGCGCGCGCCTATCCCAATC
>NZ_JARJLM010000401.1 GCF_029335485.1 Cupriavidus basilensis | reverse complement strand
CACGGCTACGCCGAATCGTTGGCGGGCGGCAGCGTTCTGCGGGTGAACACGAAGATGTGTAATTCGGAGGGGAGTCGGAGCAGGCAGCAGGTCAAAACATGACCGAGGGTCCAGATCTGCACAATCCAGAACCAGGAAACACAGCGCCGGTTTCGTAGGCCCCCAGGGGCCACCTGTCACGCGATGCGAAGCGAGCCGTGTTGGTGTTGGATGCCGTATGGGGCGCCTCGTGGCCAGCTCAAAAGAGCGGAGTAGAGGGGGCCATGTTTGAGTATCGCCTTAAGGCGATGCGAGTTTGGCCCCCGGCCGCTCTTTTGAGCTGGCCACGAGGGGTTTTTGAGCCCCATC
>NZ_JARJLM010000400.1 GCF_029335485.1 Cupriavidus basilensis | reverse complement strand
GTCAGGCCGGCGCCGCGCCTTGCGGCGGTAAAGCGGTTGCTGCGTCTGGAAGGGCTTAGCGGGCCAGGTAGGTCTCAAGCGCTTCGGCGCCGCCAATCAGCTTGCCGTTGATGAAAATCTGCGGCGCGGTCATGTTGCCCGACACCGCGCCCAGCACCTTGCCGCGGATCTTGTGCTCCAGCGGCACGTCGATGTAGTCGAAGCCGTTGTCCGACAGCATCTGCTTGGCCTTGGCGCAGAACGAGCAGCCAACCTTGGAAAACACCACGACCTGATCGGGCTTCTTGGCGTTGGGAGCGATGTAGGCAAGCATGGTGTCGGCGTCCGACACCTTGAACGGGTCACCCGGCTCTTCCGGCTCGATGAACATCTTGTCGACCACGCCGTCCTTGACCAGCATCGAATAGCGCCAGCTGCGCTTGCCGAAGCCCAGGTCGGCCTTGTCGACCAGCATGCCCATGCCTTCGGTGAATTCGCCGTTGCCGTCCGGGATCATGGCGATGTTTTCCGATTCCTGATCCTTGGCCCATTCGTTCATCACGAAGGTGTCATTGACCGAGACGCACAGGATGGCGTCCACGCCATGCTTGGCGAACACGGGCGCCAGTTCGTTGTAGCGCGGCAGGTGGGTGGACGAGCAGGTCGGGGTGAACGCGCCGGGCAGCGAGAACAGCGCGACGGTCTTGCCTTCGAACAGGTCGGCCGTGGTCACCGTTTTCCATTCGTTGTTCTCGCGGACGCGGAACGTGACATTGGGAACGCGTTGACCTTCACGGGATTGCAGCATAGCGATAGCTCCTGGGGTGACTGGGGGTAGTGGCCGCGTGTTGCAGCGAAGACCCGATTCTGGCCGTCTCGACGCCATTTGTACAATTCATCGTCACAAACACAGCGATTGTATTTGGCTATCGAACAGCGATAGCGTGCCGCCGTGCACCCCGATAGCCAGTCTGCCTATGCCTGATGCGCCGCTTTAATGCTTTGACGAGCGCGCGCCGCGTCTATCCCGGCCCGCCCCGGCTAGTGCGCTGCCCCACCGAGCCCGGCCAACTGTCACGACACGCCGGAGGAAATCGCCGGGGGGCTTTGCAGACATTTCCCAAATTTGCCCGCCGTCGCGCCACTTACATTTGCGGCACAAGGCACGCGTTTCCAGACATCCCGCTGCCCCATCCGTGGTGACGCGTGGCGCCGCCTCAAGGCGACCACCCCTCGCGTGGGCAGCGAGAGGCAAGCGAAGCGGCCCGCCCTCCTTCCACGAGAACTCCCTATGTGCTTCAGCACTTGCCGGCGCCGTCCCGCGGACCGCCTGCCCATGGCCAGGCCGCGCATGCCGGCGGCCACCCGATGGCGGCACCAACTGGCCTTGCTGCTGGCCCTGTGCCATGGCGTGCCGCCGCAGGCTGCCATCCCGGCAGAGCCGCGGCACAGGCTGACCCTGAGTTCCCAGGTGCAGCCGGACAGTTCCGGCCAGCCCGGTGCGGACTGCGCCGGCGATGCCGAGCTGGACGCATGGCGCCGCGGCCGCAAGGTCTTGCGCGTGGGCGTGGTAGGCAATTACCTGCCGCCATTCGACCTGGTCGACCTCAAAGGCAACTACCGCGGCATCTCAGCCGACTACCTCGCCGTGGTAGCGGCCCGGCTCGGGGTACCGGCGCAAATCCGCGGCTATGCCTCGCATGAGGCGGCGCGGCGCGCCCTGGCGGATGGCGCCATCGACCTGATCACCACCGACCTGGACCGCCACGGCGGCGGCATCCGCACCGCGCCGTACCATGAGCACCGGTTGATCGAGGTCGTATCCGGCAAAGACGACGCGCGCAACAACGCTGGCCGCACCGTTGGCTACCTGAAAGGGGAAGTGGCGCCCGGCCTGCTGCGCCATGCTTATCCGGAAGCGCAACTGCAGCCTTTCGAGAACTTGCTGGGTGCGCTCGACCAGCTTGCCCGGAACGCGGATTTCGTAGTGGTCACCAATGCCACAGCCGCCGGCTACCTCATCGAGCAATACCGCTACGGCGAACTCGCCTCGCGCAATGTCGCGCCGCTGCCGCAGGATGGCATCGCGTTCACCGTGGGCGACCCCGCACTGGGCAGGATCGTCGACCGCACGCTGGCGGCAATGCCTGCCACGCTCAAGCGCGAGATCGAGACCTTCTGGACCTCCAGTTCGCTCGAGTTCGATATCACGGGCAAGCTCGATCTTTCTGCTGCCGAGCGCAGCTGGATCGCCAGCCACCCGGAAGTTCGCTACCTGGTGGCGCACGACTTGATCCCCTTCCAGTTCCTCGACGCACAACAGCGCCTGGACGGGCTGACCGAACAGGTGCTGCAACTGATCGGGCAGCGTACCGGGCTACGCTTCGTGCCCTACTGGCCAAGCAGCAAGGCGCAAACGAAAGCCGACCTCGAGAATGGCACGCTGGACGTGCTGCCGGTCCTGCCGTTGAACCATGCTGCTACCAGCGAGGGCCTGCTGTCCGTCAGCGCGCCCTATTTCTCCGGCAACTGGGTTGTTGTCACCCGTGCCGGCGACGACAGCATCAAGAGCGTGCCCGATCTCGCGGACAAGCTCCTCGCCAGCCCCCCGTTCGATGGCGTCCACGACCTGGTGCGTGCCAGCCAGGCAGTGAGCCAGCGCGAGACCGCCACCTACGCGGAGGCCTTCCGCATGGTGGCCGCCGGACGCGCGGATGCCATTATCTCCAACGCCTCCATGGCCGGCTACATGCTCGAGCGAACCTATGGGGGCAGGCTCAAGATCGCCGCGCCCGCGAGCGGCCTTCCGCTGGAAATCGGCCTGGGAGTCAGCAACCGGCATCCCGAGCTGCTGGCCATCATCGACAAGGCCATCCTGAGCATTGCCCGCGACGATCTCGGCGCCATGCGCGCGCACTGGACGGAAATCAGGCCGCAGGCAGCGGCCTGGCGCCAGTTCCTGCCATGGCTGACGGCCGGCACGGCCACCTTGCTGCTGGTCAGCCTGCTGTTTATTGCCTGGGTGACATCGCTGCGGCGCCAGGTCACCCAGCGTGCCGCGGCCGAACGTGCGCTGCAGGACCAGGTCTCCTTCCAGACGGCGGTGCTGGACGGGATACCCCAACCGATCTACCTGCGCGACAGCCGCTTCCGCATGATCACCTGCAACACCGCCTTCGAAGCCGCGCTTGACACCACGCGGGGCGCGCTGGCCGGCACCGATCCGGCCTTCGTGCGCGGTGCTGTCAAGGCCGACATCAGCCACGATGACCTGCTCGCCGTCTACCGGCATGTGCTCGACACCGGCCAGCCATTCAGCGCCGCCCGCCGGCTGACCATCGCCGGCGAAGCGCGCAATGTGATCGGCTGGGTGGTGCCGCTGCAGCGCGCGGACGGCGGGCCCGCAGGCATCGTCGGCGGCTGGATCGACGTGACCGAGCACCAGCGGATGCTGGCCGAACTGGCCGCGGCCAAAAGCCGCGCCGAGGCGGCAAACCGCGCCAAATCCACCTTCCTGGCCTCGATCAGCCATGAGATACGCACCCCGATGAACGCCATCCTCGGCATGCTGGAACTGGCGCGAACGCGCGCGCACGTCGCGCATGGCGACCGCGAATTGCTGGACACGGCGCATGGCGCCGCCACCTCGCTGCTGTCACTGCTCGACGACATCCTGGACCTATCCAAAATGGAGGCCGGCAAGTTCACGCTGCAACCGCGCGCCGCCAGCCTGCGCCAGGCCCTGCATGAGGTGGCGCAGATGTTCGGGCCGGTGGCGTCGCAGAAAGGCCTGGCCATGAAGGTCAGCGTGGGCGAGACCGTGGCGCAGGCGCACAGGCTGGACATCCTGCGCATCAAGCAGGTGGTCGGCAACTTCGTCTCCAACGCCATTCGCTTTACCGAGCGCGGCGGCGTCGACATACGGCTGGACGAAACGGGCATGCGGGGAACCAGGCAATCGCTCGATCTCGTCATCAGCGACACCGGCATAGGGATTCCCGCCGAGGCGATCGGTGCGCTGTTCCGGCCCTTCACGCAGGTCGACTCGCCCGGGCGCATGCATGCCGGAGGCACCGGCCTGGGCCTGTCGATCGCGCAAAGCCTGGTGCGCAAGATGGGCGGCGAGGTCACGCTGGAAAGCCGGCCAGGCCAGGGCACGCAGGTACTGGTGCGCCTCAGTTTCGATCTGGCCGCGCCCCCGCCCCAGGCTGGCGTGTCAACGGACGGCACGGCCGGGGTCACCCTGTTCCCCCCGGGCATCCGCGTGCTCGTGGTGGACGACCACGCGCCCAACCGGCTACTGCTGGCGCGCCAGCTGGAGCGGCTCGGCATCGCAGTGGATGCGGCGGTGGATGGCGAGCAGGGCTTGCGGAACTTGCAGAGCCGGCCGCCGGACCTGGTGATCTGCGACTGCATGATGCCGGTGATGGACGGCTTCAGCCTGGCGCGGGCGATCCGTGCCCGCCGCGATGACCTGCGCTCGATCCCGGTCATCGGCTGCACAGCGAGCGCACAGAACGAGGATCACCGGCAGGCGCTGGCGGCGGGCATGAACGACGTGCTGGTGAAGCCGGTGGGACTGGCCATGCTGGAACGCACCTTGCGCAAGCATCTGCACGGCGCACGCGCCGCGCCCGGGGATGCCGCCTCAGCCTAGGCCGGGCACGCCGGGTACCCGCTGCGCGGACGGCTCTGGCCGCGCGCGGGCGGCGATCACCGCGTCCGCGACGGCGGCCGCAACGCCGTCAAGACGGCTTCGAGATGCTCGACGGTCGCGGCAAGAATCGGCAGCAAGGCTTGCGCGGTGGCAAGATCGTCCAACTCGGCGATGGACTCCAGCCAGCCGCAAAGCGTCACCATAGTGGCGCACTCCAGGATCCTGGCGGAACCCTTGAGACGGTGCGCGCCACTGCCGAAACACTGCCACACGCCTGCCTCCAGCGCCGCGCGCATCTTGTCGAGATCGATGCGGTTGGTCTCGATCAGGCTGTCCACCAGATCCCTGACGATGTCCGCATCGCCGCCGGCAAGGGTATCGAGCAGGCTGCCGATGGCCGCGCATTCGTCAGGCGAGAGGGCAACAAAACCGTGCCCGGCCAGCGCCTGCGCCACCGATCTGGCATTGACCGGCGCGCTCAGCGTGGCATCGAATGCCGGGCTGCGGGCCAAGCTCTCCACGCTCGCGCCCGCATCGGCC
This sequence comes from Cupriavidus basilensis, assembly GCF_029335485.1. GTDB lineage: Bacteria > Pseudomonadota > Gammaproteobacteria > Burkholderiales > Burkholderiaceae > Cupriavidus > Cupriavidus basilensis_E. The sequence continues at coordinate 39,692 of NZ_JARJLM010000400.1, read as the reverse complement.
GGCGTCACGGCGAACACCAGGCTCTCCGGCGGCATGCCGAAATCGCTCCGCGACAGCATGCCGCTGTGGTCTCGCGCAAGCCAGACCATGGCCAGCCACGGACGCCCGGCTTGCGTGGCATGGCGGTGCGGCAGCGCCACGTCCGCCAGCTCGACGGAAAAACCCATGCCGGCAAGCACGGCCGCCAGCCCGCTGATTTGCAACGCCTGCACGCCGCTCTCGGTAGTGCTGACCAATAGCGCACGGATCATGAATCTACCTCGGTCGGAATTCGCGTATTGTTGACTGATCGCCGTCAACCGGCGCGCAGCGGGCTAGCGGTTAGCCCCATGGCCGTGGCTGCCGCTATTGGCCTGGCGACAAGCGGCAGCGCCGCGAGAAGTCGATCAGGTCCACCAGCGAACTGACCTGCAGCTTGGCCATGATGCGGGTCTTGTGGCTGCTGACGGTCTTGTTGCTGATGAATAGCAGCTTGCCTATCGATTTATTCGACAAGCCCCTGACCAGCATCTGCAGAATGACGATCTCCTTGTCCGACAGCAATGCGAGCCGCTCTTCGTCGGCGCGCTGGGTCACCTGTGGCAGCTCGCGCTCGTAGCGCATCTCGGGGAATACCGAGTATCCCGCCATCACCGCCTCGACGCAGCGCACGATCTCTTTCATATCCTGCATCTTGCTGACGAAGCCCTGGGCGCCAGCCTGCCGCGCGCGCGGCGCGAACGTTGCCTGGTCCTGCCCGGAAATCACCAGGATGCGAACCGGCGGATAGACCAGCTTCATGCGGGGGATTACGTCCATGCCGCTGATGCGCGGAATGTCCAGGTCCAGAATGGCAAGATCCGGCTCGAACTGCCTGGCGGCTTCGATGGCTGCCTGTCCATTGTCAGCCTCCAGGATATTGCTGACCCCCAGCACTTGCGACAACTGGGTCTTGACCACCAGCCGCAGCGCCGGGTGATCGTCGACGATCAGAATGGTTGCCACTCCCGCTCTCCCAAGTCTACCGAAACGAACTCGCCTGCACCGGCACCGACAATCCAAAAGGTGGAGCGCGAATTATGTGATGAAATGACGCGATAACCGGCGAGAAATATCCGAACGACTTGTAGGAACTTTCCCAAAGTCGTTGGCGACGCAGAGCCAGTCAGGCCTGGCCACCCGCAGAACCCGGTGCGCAAGCGTCTGCTCCCGCCGCGCGTCGAGGCGCTGCCGGTGCCAGCGAGAGGCTGGCACACGTTCAGATGAGGAAGCTTCCGAACAAGCGACGGGAAAATACGGGGGAAGGGGGCACGGAGGAAAGCGCACGGGAAGCGTCGGGGTAAATCGCGCGTCCGCCGCCCGGCCCGGTCATGCACCGCACTGACGCCGCGCCCGCGGCCACTGCAGCGCCTGCGCTGGCGCGCCTTCCGTTCTGGCCGGGCCACGCAAGAGCGCTGCTTATTGCTGGCCTCCTCCTGGCAGCCAGGCTGGGCCAGCATTATCGCGAAGTCAACGGCCGAGTTCGCCAGTTTCAGCCGTTCGACAGAACCACTGGAATCAGCAACAATCTTGTCCGGGCCGTTACTGAATTCCTGCCCCAGCGGGGAGGTAGTTGGCGGCCGCGAGAAACTCTCCACTTATCGAAGGGATGATTTGCAATGCTGCGACAGGCCTTGTCAATTGTTAAGCCCGCTGTCGAGGACATCTTGGCGGGGAGGAAGCTGGTGGAAATTCGGTCCTGGGCACCCCCGAAGATCCCATTGGTTGATCTCGTGTTGGTGCAAAACACTGTCTATTTGCGACAAGACGGGCAGGAAGATCCGGACGGAGTTGTTCTCGCATTGGTCGACGTCGTGGGGGTACACGATTGGACACCTGACGAGGCTCGCTCGCAAGGCAAGCAATGGTGTGCCGGATACGTTTGCTGGGAATTGACGAATGTGCGAGCGATCGACCCGCCTGTGCAATGCATAGCCAAGCGAGGCATCTACGCGCTGGAACTTGCTCGCCACCAAGCATCTCACTCCTCGGCCACAGCGCTCATTCAGCCAAGCCCTGGAAGTAGCGCCTGACTTTGCATCGCTACATCGCGGGCTTGAATACAAAGCCTGAAAACGTTGCCGTTAGCCCAACGGCGCTCGCTGCGCACGCCTATCGCACTGAACACAGCCTGATTGCCCTGTCAGGGCAAAAACGCGGTGCGCCCCTGACGATCAGTCGGCCCGGCACCACCGGCCAGAATCCGGGCACACACTGGCCCTTGCACCGTTCAGCCGGATTTGCTCTTCATGCAGTTGCAACGAGGTCGAAGGGGCGATGTCGAAGGCAACCTTGAGCGCGTGCCCAACATGGGCATCCTCGATGGGAAGCTCCCAGGTCAGGAATAGTTGGGTGCAATCCTGGCCGGGCGGGAAGTCGGCCACATTGAAACCGCTGCTGCGGCGTTGAATTACGCCATGAGGCTGGCAGGTATCGAATATCACCACCGTACCCCGGGTCAGCGGAATTCGATGACCCAAAGAGGGAAAATGCAGGTCCTGCCCCCTGTCCTCGCTCAGGAAGAGGTTGCAAAAGGCCGCGCCGCCATATTGCTCGCCGTCATGGTGATACTTCGCGCCGCGGCAGGCCATGAGGGCTACGTCACTGGCGGCAAGCACCCCAGGCAGTCCAAGCGCGCACGCCCAATCGGACACTGCCTGCACGCAGCGCGTGTAGTCCGGCCAGCGCGCTCGCGCTCGTGCCAAAGGCATTGCCTCGACATCCCCGGGTTCCAGGATCAAGCGGGACGATGTCTCCCTTGCCCAATCGGCAAGCAGACGCGCAGGGGGCACAGGCACGTCGACCGTGCCTGACAGCACGATGTCACTCACGCGTCGACTGCGGATGGCGTCGCCACTCCAGAAATAGGAAATGAGGAGGTCTCGTACTTGATGCTGTTGAGGGCGGTGGCTCATCTGTACCAGTGAAATGCGGCTACCTCGGGAATGTGCCGGCTCTACCGACCGGCCGGAATGGATCGGCAAGCGATCCTGGCTCCCCCCGCAGATCGGCGAAGGCGCAATACTGCGGGGCGGGCATCCTCGACGCAGGTCTTAAGCGAATGGCGTGTGAAGCCGCTCGAAGGCGGACAGCCGGTCGCGGAATTGTGCCATAAAGGCCCCGAGCATGAAGGCCCGGTCGCCGTCGAACGGCGTGAGGAAATCATACTGTGCGCCGTCATGGAGGCGGCGCAGGCTGCTTAGCAGTTCCGCCAGCAACCGCGCCTCGAAGGAGCGATGCCGCCGCAGCCGCCATACCAGGGCTTCGTGCCGGTTCATGAGCTGGTTCGGCGGCACGGGCCACAGCAGGTCCAGCACGCGGCGGGTTTCCTGATACGCGCCGATATAGGCGCACGAGGCCGCGAGCCGCCGGTCGATCTCGTTGCCGCCATGCATCAGCCGAAACGCCTCGTGCATCAACCCTTGGGTAATGCCCCGGCAGCCCTGCGGCTGCCGGTCCGGGCAGAACGAGGATAGCGGCTTCAGTGCGAACGTCAGCGCGGGCGGCAATATGCTGACGCTGTGCCGCGCCAGTTCCTCGTGGATCTGCACGGCGAGCATGGTGCAGTCATCGAGACTGGCGTCGATGAAGAGATCGAGGAAGATCCCCGCCTCCGTTCCCGAGAAGGCAGCCGCCTTGACGACATTGAAGTTTCGCCGGGCAAGGACCGCGATGCCTAGCCGCAGCCGGCGCAAGGCCTCGGTATCCGCGCCGCAGATGTCGCCGAATGCGTCCTCGCTCAATCCTTCCTCGAAGTACTTTCTGTTTTCCTTGGTCACATTCCCTCTTTCTACGAATATCCGTGGCTTGAGCGCTGCGATCTGGCAAGGCGCCGGAACCCGTTGCAGCAATCGGCATGGTCCCGGCAGCAAGACCCCAGCGCGGAGTCTCGGTAGTGTGCAGGACAGAATGGATACCGAAGCCGGGAAGACTCCGAATCAACTTGCGGAAGATTCCCCAAGAGGACACAAATCTTTCACCCGGCGCGACGCGCGGCCCGCCACCGCATGCGCCCCTGGCGACGCATCTTGCTGCGGCGATGCCCGCGTTCGGACATGCCTCTGCGCCACGGGGCGACGACGTGAAGGCAATGCGCAGCAAGATTGGGAAATTTCGCAACCCGGCGGCGACGCGCTGGAGATACAGTCAGCGTTCCACCGATGATGTCCTCGCCGGAACGCCGCGCCGCAGTCGATACCGTTAGCCACGGCCGCCGCGCGCCGGATGCTGCCTGGACCAGAGATCAAGGAGATAAGGCATGAGCGATGTCAGCCGCCTGAGTCAGGGCGACTCACCAGAGCCAATCGGGCCAATCCAGCCAGCGCAGCCATCCTGGCCGCCGCCCGTGCCCGCGCGTCCGGCCTGCCGCCCGCGGAGTTAGCCCATGCAGTCGCCCCCCCTCCCCGCCAAAGCGCAAATCGTGATCGCCGACGATCATCCCGTGGCGCTGCTGGGCCTGCAGGGTCTGGTTGCGCAATTGAACGGCATGGAAATAGCCGGTGTCGCCCGGGACTCGACCGAGACCCTCGCACTCTTGCGCCAGCGGCCGTGCAACATCCTGCTGACGGACTACGTGATGCCGGGAGGCGCCTGCGGCGATGGCCTGCATATGATCCTGTTCCTGCGCCGGCGCTATCCCAAGCTGCCAATCGTGGTGATCACCATGCTGGATACGCCAGCGCTGATCGGCAAGCTGGTCAGGTGCAAGCGGCTATCCGTGGTCAGCAAGCGGGACCATGCCTTTCACATACAGGCCGCCCTGGGTACGGCGCTCGCCGGCGGCCAGTATCTGTCACCCGTCATCGAGCACCTGCTGAAAGGCGTCGCCGTGCCGGCTGACGCGAGAATCCGTATCGGCCTGCTGAGCCCGCGGGAAACCAATGTGATCCGGCGCTACCTGTCCGGCATGTCCGTCAGCCAGATCGCTGCCGAACTGGGCCGCAGCATCAAGACCGTCAGCACCCAGAAGATGTCCGCCATGCGCAAACTTGGCGTGCACAGCGATCTGGAACTGTACGGCTACGCCGCGTCCAGCGACCTGCTCGGCCCGAGCCGCTGACCGCCTGATCCGGCCGGGAGGCCGCTATCGCCATATGCGGCGGAGCGGAGTCCGGCATCGACCTCCCCCCTTCGGCGCGCTACCGTGCCGTGCGGGTCGAGTACGCCACCGTGCTGCCGGGGCATCACGCCCGCCGCGCGGAAGGAAGCGGCAAGGCGCGGCGGCGTTCTCTCGGCGCCTCGTCTTCCGGAAGGCGCATCGGGCCCGGTTCTTCAGGTGTGCCCCGCTCGCACTCGCGCTCATCCGCTTTTTGGCGGAAAATACGCGCATTTCCTGTCAAGATGCGCCCAAAATGCACAGTGACTCCGCTGTCAAAGCCCTTGCCGCACTCGCGCAGCAATCGCGCCTGGCGATCTTCCGCCTGCTGGTCCAGGCCGGTCTCGAAGGCATCCACGCCGGGCGGATCGGCGAAACGCTGGGCCTGGCGCCGGCGACCCTGTCGTTCCACCTCAAGGAACTTGCCAACGCCGGCCTGATCGCCAGCCGGCAGGAAGGCCGGCATGTCATCTACCAGGCCCAGTACGAGCGGATGAACGAACTGCTTGGATTCCTGATGGAACACTGCTGCGAAGGCGACCCGAAGGGCTGTGGAGCCCCCTCCTTCGAATGCCAGCCGAAAGAACCGGCGCGATACGGGGCGCCAAGGGACCAGAAGTAATCCCGGCTTGAAGACACCGTCGCGGGCATACGGGAAACGCTTCTCGCCGTCCATGGCGTAGCGGGCATACATGAGTTGCGTACGCGAAAAACGGGCGACCTGGTCGTCGTGGATGTGCATCTTGAGGTTGACTACCGGCTGTCCGTCATCGAAGCGCATGAGATTTCGGAATCCGCCCGCTACAGCGTCATCGAGCGCCATCGCGTCGCTGATGTCATGACCCACGTCGACCCGGTCGGCAGGGGATAGGACCGGAATCCATCGACGCCACCCTGCCGGCGCAGAAAAACGCCCCGCCCACCGGGGGATAGGCGAGGCGCAAAGCGCGGACAGGTGGGTCAGACCTGCCCGCGAAGTTCCGAGACTAACCGCGTCCACTGGATTGGAAAGTGGGTTAGCGCACCGCCCGCTGCTGCCAGCGATGAAAACGCGGATGCCGGCTGCCTCCAGCCCTGGGCAATGGCGCCTGCGTGCGGCGCGGCCGGCGCTTGGTGCGCTCTCAAAATTCGCCTGCCGCTGCCGTTATCTCCAATGCGGCCGGCGGTGTCATGCCGTATCCTGGCGCCCCGCGCGACCGGCAGCGCCAAATAGCGCCTCAGGGCGCAACGATGCCAATAGACCACTATGCAATCCGACCTGATACCGCTGGCCGAACTTGGCTGCATCCTCACGGCAGTGCTTTTTACGGCACTCGCCATCCGGCACGCCAGAAAGCAGACTCGCCTGAACCAGCACATCACCGAACTGGAACGGCAGCTCCGCGAACGCGTGGCAAAGCGCCAGGACGCGCCCGGAGAAACGCGTTTCTCCGGCTGACCAGCGGCGCCTGCGCCAGGCAAGGCACACCTGGGCGAAAACTAGCGCGAGAACAGCGAGGGGAAATAGGGGCTTCTCTCTATACGGCGCCCCCCCGGGAATACGTATGATCCGTTCCGTGACAAGTCGCAGCGCATAAGTTGCTAAGTCTGATAGCTGACCAGGAGCGGCCCTGCCGCCTGGAACGACTTGATTGCCGGTCTTCGCAGCGTGATTCCAGCATGCTCACACAGGCCACAGAGCCAAACGGGGCAGGATCAACGGAGTGTCGATGTCGCGGGGTGTAAAAAGCCATTCTTCGGAATGGTTTTTTTTATGCCCGTGATAACTGGGCGAATTCTTGCTTGCGGCTTAAGCTGGTTCGAGCACCGACAGAATATTGCCGGCCGGATCCTTGAACCAGGCGATCACCGGCCCGCCGCTTGCACGGCAAATCCCCCGCGCGTCGGTCTGCAGGCCGGGGGCATCATAGATCTCGAACCGCACCCCGCGCTTGCCGAGCTGTTCCACGGCACGGTCCACGCTGTCCACGGGAAAATTCAACACGGTAAATGTCGCGGGCGCGTGATCGGGCTTGGGATAGAGCAGCACGGTGTTGCCGCCAGCCAACTGCAGCGTCAGCAGATCCCCGGACCGGGTCACCTCCAGGCCGAGCGTGCCGCCGTAGAAATCCAAGGCTTTCGCGATGTCGTTGATCGAATAGCCGCAAAATGCGTGACTGTTGCGCAGCATGGCGGTCTCCTTGCATGGCATGGAATCGACGTCGGAACGAACCGGGCGTGGGCCCTCCATGGGCAAGTATTGTCCACAGGGAGGCAGGACTCAACCAGCCTGCACCGACGCCGGCGGTCCCGCTGGCGCGGCAGGATGGCCTGCCGGCACCCCGGTGGCCTATGCTCAGCAGCGCGACGGATCGTCGCCGCCGGCCCCCTCGGGAGCAAGATATGACCGTGGCGCCGCGGGCCCGGCTGCCGCCACCGCCGGTGGCGCGGATGGGACGGGCGGTGCCCCCGCCGGCACCTTGTACCGGTTATAGCTCCAGAGATACTGCTCAGGGAATCGCCGGATCAGTGCCTCCATTGCCTCGTTCAGCAGCGCTGCCTGCTCCGCCGCAGCGGACGGCAAGGGCTCCGGCAGCCGCACGTAGTGCAGACGCCAGCCCCGGCCCTTGGGCAACCGCTCGCCTGCCGCCAGGATGACGGGCACGCCGGTCTGCACGGCCAGCTTTCCGGGCAACGTCATGGTATAGGCCATACGGCCGAAGAACGGGACCCACACGCCTTCGCCAACGCTGGGCGCCTGGTCGGGCAGCAGGCCGACCGCCCTGCCATGGCGCAGCGCCCGCACGAAGGCGCGCACGCCCTGCGCGGCGGCGGGCACCACCTCCAGGCTCGACATATGGCGGGCGGTTTCCAGCACCGGCGCCAGCATTTCCTTGCGCGGGGGCCGGAACATGATCGTCAGCGGCAGGCGCTGCGCGGTATAGCGCGCGGTGATCTCGAAGCATCCCAGGTGCGGTGTCAGGAACAGGATGCCCCGCCCCTCGTCGATGGCCGCCTGGACCACATCCCAGTCGTCGGTGACCACGCGCGCCACGCTCTGCTGCGTGCGGAACCACACGCGTGGCAGTTCGAGGATCATGGCTCCCGCCTCCGCCGCCGAGCGGCGGGCGAATGCGGCATGCGGATAGCCGGCCAGGGACGCGTTGGCGCGCAAGCGCTGCCGGTACCTGCCGGGGAAGGTGTAGATCAGCCGGCCAAGCACGCGGCCGGCCGCCTGTAGCACGGGTAGGGGTAAGACAGCTATCAGCCTGAATGCAAACTGCAGTATGCCGGCCCCATGTCGAGAAGCATTGCCCATGGTTGCACTGGATTAGTCACCGCTTGCGCGCAGGCTTGCGCTGCCTTTTTTCAGGCGTGCCGCGGCCCCGCTGGGTAACACTGGTATCAGTGTGCGATTTTGGCAAAAATACCCGGCGTTGAAAAGCCATGGCGGCGTTCAGCACGCGGAACGCTCTGTTCTGAAAAAACGAATAATCCCCGCCAGGCGGCCACACCCATGCACAATCTATGTTCTGGAAATCCTGACCATCCCAACTTCATGAATGTAATCGGATAACGCTTCGTGGTTATCCGCCAGGATCCGAACGATTTCTTTAAGATCGCCGATGGTGTAATTGAATTCCATATCGGTACGTTCGATGAACGTCTCGGTCAGCGCATTGAAATCGTCCTGCAGCGGCGTGATGCCCGATGGAAGTCCGATGATCCAGTTCGGCTGGACCGCGCCGGAATGCTGACTGGATGTCCACGCAGAGTGCGCGACATCGTGCCGCAATGGCGCATACGTATGCGGTATCAGCAAGTAGGCGCAGATCCGGTCGAACTGATCCATCGGAATCCTGCGCTGGCGCAGCAGGTCGAGCAGCGTTGCCCGCTTTCCGCCGAAATCAAGGCGGCGCGTGAGCAGCATCACTGCCGCGGCATCCGTGCCGCAGAGCGCCGCCATGATCTCCTGCATCAGCAATTCGTATCGCGCGAACCACTGGACGATGGCGCCAAAGAGCTGCAGGTGCTGCGCAGTGAGGCAGTCCGGGAGATGGTCGTTCATTTTCAGTTCCTCCGATGCGGATCGTGTCCGCGTTACCCGTCTGCCGTTGCTCGTTACCCAGGTGCTATGGCCCTGCGTGCGAAGCGGTAGACGACATTGCCTTGTCTCCCGGCAATTGCGAGACATGCCAGCCGCCGCCGAAGGCCTCGATCAGCGCGACGCTGGCGATCAGCCGGTTCTCGCGTATGGTCAGTGCGGCCTGTTCGTTGCCCAGCGCGGTGGCTTGCGCGGTAACGACACTGGTATAGGGAACGGCGCCCGCCTTGTACTCGTTGATGGTCAGTTGCACCGCCTGTCGCGCCAGGCGCACGGCCTCGTCCTGCACGCCGGACTGCTCGCCGAAAAAAGAATCCAAGACCTGAAATGACTGAGAACACGCCAAAATAGTCTTTGACGATCTTATCCTCAATTGCAAGAATCAGACACGCCAACGTACATCGAGCATCGAACACGTTCATCGAATCGAATCGCCAAAAAGGAGAACGACATGGCGCTAACCAAATTCGGATTCATCGTCACCGGAGACAACTTTGTCCAACCCCAGGGCACCGAAAAATTCTCAATGAAAGTCATCGGCATCTCGCACCCATCGGAAGGCATCGCCGCCGCACAGGAACTGGTCGCCGACGGCATACAGCTGATCGAACTCTGCGGAGGATTCAGCCCGGTCTGGGCGGGAAGGATCATCGAAGCGATCGACTACGCAGTACCTGTCGGCGTCGTAGCATATGGACCGGAATCGATCGATAAGATGCATGCGCTCTTCCTGGCGTGACACCAGGCTGCTGCCACAGGCGGAAGCCGGCATCGCCCAGATGCGCGCATGGCAGCGCGCCATCACCGCTACCCCGGCAGCAACCCCATCGCAATCGCCGTACGCACGGCCTGCAGCCGGTTGCCCACGCCCAGCTTGCGCATCACGTTGCGCATATGATGGGAAATGCCATGCTCGGAGATGCCAAGGATCTGCCCGGCCTCCCAGGACGTCTTGCCTTGCGCTACCCAGCGCAGCACTTCCAGCTCTCGCGCGGTCAGCGCCGCCTCCGGTACGGAAGGTCCGCGCACGAGCGCGCAGAAGCGGTCCAGCACGGACTGCGTAAGCGCCGGGCCGAACAGGCGCGCCCGGCAAATGGCGGCCTCATCGTCACCCGGCATGCCGTCGAGCGACAGCAGTGCCAACGTTCCCACCTCGCGGCTGGGCATGCTGGCGGAAAAGGCGATGGCCGCGGTCAGGCGCCGGTCCAGCTCGGCCCGCGCCACGCTGTCGCTGGCCGGCAGCAGCAGCGGCTGGCCGCTGCTGCACACCACCGGCACCAGCGAATCGCGCGCCTTGACCACCAGCGCCGCCAATGCTTCGCCGTGCGCTTCCGGTGCCAGGCTGGCACCGCCCGGCAGGCTGGTCAGCGAAGCCGGCTGGGGCGGCGCCGAGCCGGGCGGCCCCTTGTAGCGCAAATAGAAATGGTTGAACCCGAGCAGCCGCGCTGCCGTGCAAACGGCTCCGGCCAGGCCGTCGATATCCTGGGCGCGATCGATATCGCCAAGCAGCGTGGCCAGGGCGGATGGGGCGTCGGCGGGGATCGCGGCGCCAAGCGAGAGATCCGGCGAACTCATGATGGGAAGGCTTCACTCCTGCGGCGGGCCGCCATACGGCAAGGTAGGGCACGGTCGGGCGACGAGCCCAAACCTCAATCATAAGCGGCTTTCGCCAGCCGGCAGCGAGTCGATGCGAACCCGCCCCGGCGGCTAGGACCGGCGCTCGCGCCGCCAGGTGCCCGGCGGGATGCCGACGAAGCGGCCAAACACACGCGTCAGGTGGCTCTGGTCGGCAAAGCCGGCTTCCACGGCAACCTGCGCCAGCGACATCTCCTCCTGCTCTGCCATCAACGCCTTGGCTCGGTCGACGCGGTACCGCTGCAGCCAGCGGTGCGGCGTCACGCCGGCCTTCTCCTTGAAGGCCTTGGCAAAATGGCCGCGCGACAAGCCGCAGGCCTGCGCCACCTCGTCCAGCGACACCGGCTGCGCGCTGGCGGCAGCCAGATACTCCTTGGCGCGGTGCTCCTGCGCATCGGACAGCGCCCCCCTCCTGGCTTCCGCCCGCACCGTCAGGCCGCCATAGGTATGCGCGAGGTGCGCCAGCACCGCCAGCAGTACCGTATCCACGAAGCGCGGCTGACACTGCGCGGGCAGCGCGAGGGATGGCAGGAGCGCCCGCGCCAGATGTGCCAGGGTCGGATCGGTATGCCCGGCGGCGCACGCGAGCCGGTGGATCGGCCTGGCATTGCATTCATCCGCGTAATCGTCCAGCGCCATGCGCGGCACATGGAACAGCAGGCAATCCAGCGGCGCTCCAACGTGGACGGAGACCTCGTCCTCCAGATCGACAATCAGCACGGCGTCGCGCGCATAGCCTTGCCGCAGCAGCGGCTTATCGCCGCGCCACAGTTCGTGATGGAGCGACGCCTCGAGATGCATCGCCACCACAAATGCCTCGGCAGCCGGCACCACGCGCTTGCGACCCTCATGCTGCGGTCCGCTGCGAACATGGGCAACCGCGACTTCCGAGCGGTGCGACGCGCTCAGGCTCGCCAGTTCCGGCGCTGACTGGATGCCGAAATACGCCGCGGCTTGCGCGCCGAAGGTATCTCCGCATGGCTGGCATATCGACTGCAGCATCCCCATCGTCTCTCCTGCCCCCGATCGATGCACCCGCCCCGGCAGCGGTGCGATTCTGTCCCTCTCGCATGACACCACCGGCATGCGGGAATGGTCACCAAGGTTATGCAAACGTTTGCATTATGAGCGGGCAAGGAAAGAAATCAAGGATGCGCCGACTACAAGAATGTGTAGTTGACCCCGGGCGCGATTCCCGGAAGATGAGGGCTGTTGCCTGGAGCGCGCCTGCGCAGGGGCGTTTGGGACAATGGGACCTTGCCGCATGAAATCCACCCCGGAAGCATCCGGCATCGAAAGCCGGTTGCGCGCTCAGTCCGCGGGCGGTGCGGTCGAGCCTCTGACGATCAGCTGCGGGCACAGCACCACGCTGGCAACCTCGGCGCCCGCGTCCGCAATGCGCGCCAGCAGCAGGATGGCGGCCCGCGCGCCCATCTCGTGAACAGCAATCCGGACGGTGGTGAGCGCAGGCGTGAGCGCATCCACGAAAGGCATATCGTTGTGGCCCACCACGGAGATACCGCCGGGGCAGGCGATCCCCTCCTCGCGGAAATGGTCGTAGCAGCCCAGCGCCAGCAGGTCGTTGCCGGCGGCGATCGCGGTCAGGCCGGGCGACTGCCCGAGCAGTGCGCGGCAGGCCTCGCGGCCCGCTTCGCGGCCGTAGTTCGCGGCCTCCACGATCAGCCATTCGCCTTTGCGCAGCTTGTGCCGCCGCACCGCCGAGATAAAGCCCTGCTTGCGCTGGTGGCCGGTGGACAGAGAGTCCGGCCCCGCGATATGGCCGATGCGCCGATGGCCCAGCGTCACGAGATGATCGACGGCCAGCCGCATCCCGACCGTGTTGTCGCTGACCACGCAGGGCACCCTGCCGAGATCTTCGCCGCGGTTGACCATCACCACCGGGATGCTCTGCCTGACGCAATAGTCCAACACGGGATCCTCGCGCTCGGCCGTCGCCAGGATCAGGCCATCGACCTGGCGGCCCATCATCTGGTCGATGATGAAGCGCTGCCGGGCCTTGTCGGCGCCGACATTGACCACGATGGGCACATAGCCCTGCGAGGCGAGCACGCCTTCGAGCCCGGCCAGGATCGGCGCGAAGACAGGATTGGAAATATCCGGCAGCACCACGCCGACCAGCCCGGAACGCCTGGTGCGCAGGCCGGCCGCAATGCGATTCGGCCTGAAGCCGAGATCGTCGGCCATGCGCAGGATGCGCTCCGCCACATCGTCGGCGACCAGGTGCCGCGTGGCTGGGTTCATCACCCGGGACACGGTGGAGTAATGGACTTCCGCCTTCGCCGCCAGGTCCTTGAGGGTAATGCGCTTACGCTGGTCCATGACGGCAGGGAGGCTGGTGTGCGGTGAATGAGATCGCGTCATTTTAAGCGAAGGCCGCTGCGCCACTTCCTCGCTGGCCGGCCTCCCGGCACTATCGCGGATACGGCCCGGCCTCGTGTCCCTGCGGACGCACCCCTGGCGAGACATTGAGCATGCGGGTCTCCTGCGCCAGCGCTCGGCCCAGCGAAACGGCCATCACATCGAGCGCCGCCTCCGCGGCTGAATCGGCACGCGCGCCACGGCGAGCCTGTGGCCCGGTGGCGGATACGGCCTTTACCCACGCACAGCCGCGCCGCGCAGTGACGCTTCCACGCCATCGGGTTATGCTGCGGCACGGGCACGAGCCGTCCTTACCCAGGAACTGACGACAGCCATGCAGACCACTCCGCAATCGCTACCTCCGCAACCGCCGGCCAGCGCCGGCAACGTGATCAAGGCATCTCTGCTCAGCCTGGTGGCGGGCTATGTCGACGTGGTCGGTTTCATCGCCTTGTTCGGCCTGTTCACCGCACACGTGACGGGCAACTTTGTCATGCTCGGCGTGGAGCTTGCGCACTCGACCAGCGGCGTGGCGGCCAAATTGCTGGCACTGCCGGTCTTCATCGTTTCGGTCGCGTCCACCAAGATCGCGATCGACGCCATGCAGGCGCGCGGCAGGCCGCCGCTCCCGCCGCTGCTGGCCGCGCAGTGCGCGCTGCTGACCCTGTTCATGCTGGCTGGCTACATGGCCTCGCCCATTACCTCGCCGGACATGCCTGCCGCCATCGCAACCGGCATGCTGGGCGTGGCCGCGATGGCGATCCAGAACACGCAATCCCGCATCGTGCTGACCGATCACGTGCCGACCACCATCATGACGGGCAACAGCACGCAGGCCATCATCGACCTGGTCGAAGTCATACACGGTCCGCCCGACAAGGCCGCGGCCGCCAAAAACCGCCTGCGCAAGATGGTCCCTGCCATCGCCGCGTTCGCGGGCGGCGCCATGGCCGGCGCGTATGCCTACGTGCTGGCGTCGTTCTGGTGCCTTGCCGCGCCCATCGCGATCCTGCTGGCGCTGGCCTGCAGCTACCGGCGCATGCAGGCGGGGCCCGAGGCCACCCCCGGCACGAGCGCGGCGCAAGCGGAACGGCGCGCATAGCACGCGCGCTTCTAAGCTAAGACGAAAGCATCAGTTCGCGCCGCGGCGCGCGCTTCCTATACTCGGCAGTCGGCCGCGGTGCGGCCACTCAACCCGGCGAGGAAGCAGACAATGAAGCGATGGCAAGCGGCCGCGATGGCGGCGCTACTGATGGTAATCGGCACCGGCGCGAGCCAGGCCCAGGACAAGACAAGAATCAAGGTCGGTGTTTCGGTCGGCAACGCCGAGCAGACCTTCGAGGTGGTCCGCAAGGTTGCCGCGCGCGACGGGCTGGAGATCCAGCTGATCACCTTCAGTGACTACCTGCAGCCCAACGAGGCGCTGGCCGCCGGCGACCTGGACGCCAACGCCTTCCAGCACAAGCCCTTCCTGGACAGCCAGATCAAGGCGCGCGGCTACAAGATCGTGCCGGTTGGCCTGACCCTGACCGCGCCGCTCGGCATCTACTCGAAGAAGTTCAAGTCGGTCGACCAGTTGCCGCAGGGCGCGCGCATCGGCATCCAGAACGATCCGTCCAACGGCAACCGAGCGCTGCTGCTGTTGCAAAAAGCCGGGCTCGTCAGGCTCAAGCCCGGCGTGGGCGAGAACGGTGTCAATGCCACCCCGCTGGACGTGGTGGAGAATCCGAAGAAGCTCAAGCTGATCGAGCTTGACGCGGCGCAGTTGCCGCGCGCGCTGGACGACCTCGCCGCGGCCTCGATCAACAACGACTACGCCTACCGCGCCGGCCTCTCGCTGCAGCGCGACACCATCGCGGTGGAAGACGCGCGCGGCCCCTACGCCAACCTGATCGCCGCCCGCGCGGAAGACAAGGACAAGCCCTGGGTGAAGAAGCTGGTGAAGGCCTACCAGTCGGAGGAGGTACGCAGGTTTATCGAGACCGAGTTCAAGGGATCGCTGATTCCGGCGTTCTGAGCGTGCCTGCGCAAGACCCTGGCGCGCCCAGGCCCCGCACGGCCAGGGCACCTCCGCCGCGATGTGTCCTATAGTTCAAAGTCTGCGATGCCCCGCGGCATCCAGGCAAAAGCACAAGGAGGCACATCATGGCGACCTGGAAGCCGGACCCCAGCTTTTACCCGTCGCCGCGGCTGGCGGCAAAGGCGCCGCCCGAGGCACTCGCCTATGTAGCGATGTTCGATCCGACGCGCAGCCAGCCGGACGCTATTGCCGTGGTCGACGTCGATCCGGCCTCCAACACCTACGCCACCATCATCGGGCAGGTGAGCGTGCCGTACGCAGGCGACGAGCTGCATCACTTCGGCTGGAATGCCTGCTCGTCCTGTCTCTGCCCGAACGCCCCGCACCCGCATATGGAGCGGCGCTACCTGGTAGTGCCGGGCTTGCGTTCGTCCCGCATCTACATCATGGACACCAGGCCCGATCCGCTGCGGCCATCCATCATCAAGGTGATCGAGCCCGGCGAACTGGCCGTGCGCACCGGCTACTCGCGCCCGCATACCGTGCACTGCGGCCCCGGCGGAATCTATGTAAGCGCGCTGGGCAACGGCGAAGGCAAGGGACCGGGCGGCATCATGCTGCTCGACCAGGAGAGCTTCGAACCGCTCGGGCAGTGGGAGGTGGAGCGCGGCCCTCAGTATTTCGCCTACGATGGCTGGTGGCATCTCGGCTATGACACACTGGTCACCAGCGAATGGGGCACGCCCGACATGGTCGAGGACGGCCTCGTGCCCGAGATCCTGCTCGGCTCGCGTTACGGCCGCCGCCTGCATTTCTGGGATCTGACCAGGCGCCGCCACCTGCAGGAAATCGACTTCGGCGAAGAGCACCAGCTCGTGTTCGAGCTGCGTCCCGCCCACGACCCGACCAAGGCATACGGCTTCGTCAACTGCGTGATCAGCCTGAAAGACCTGTCTTCCTCGATCTGGACCTGGTACCGGGACGGCGAAAAATGGGCGGTGCGCAAGGTCATCGACATCCCCGCCGAGCCGGCGGACCCGGACCTGCTCCCGCCCATCCTCAAGGGCTTCAAGGCGGTGCCGCCGCTGGTGAGCGATATCGACCTGTCGATGGACGACCGCTTCCTCTACGTATCGTGCTGGGGCACCGGCGACCTGCTGCAGTACGACGTCTCCGACCCCTTCGCCCCAAAGCAGACCGGCCGCGTACGCATTGGCGGCATCGTCTCGCGCGCCACGCATCCCGGCGCCGGCGGCGCCGCGCTGAACGGCGGCCCGCAGATGGTCGAGGTCAGCCGCGACGGACGGCGCGTCTATTTCACCAACTCGCTCTATGGTGCGGTCGATGCGCAGTTCTACCCGGAGGGCATCGAGGGCTGGATGGTCAAGCTGGACGCGGCGCCTGACGGCGGCATCGCCTTCGACCCGCGCTTCTTCCTGCGCTGGCCGGCAGGGCATCGCCCGCACCAGGTAAGGCTGCAGGGGGGCGACTGCTCGTCGGATTCCTACTGCTACCCGTAGCCGCCTTGTCATGAACGCCACTGCCGGCATCCCGCTAGGCACGTACGTGGCCACCCAGTGGTCCACGCTATGGCCGCTCTGGTGGCCCTGGCTGGCCATTGCCGCGCTCGGCCTGTTCCACGGCGTCAATCCCGCCATGGGCTGGCTGTTCGCGGTGGCGCTCGGGCTGCAGCGCGGGCACCGCAAGATCGTGTTGCTGGCACTGCTGCCGATCGCGCTCGGCCACGCGCTGGCGGTCGCCCTGGTGCTGGCCGCCGCGCTGAGCCTTGGCAGCATGCTCGACCCTCGCTTGCTGGCACGCGCTGGCGGCGCCGTATTGATCGGCTGGGCCGCCTGGCACGCCCTGCGCGGCCACCGCCAGCGCCCGCGCGTGGGCATGCGGGCCGGCATGGCCGGGCTGGCGTTGTGGTCGTTCCTGATGGCCGGCACGCATGGCGCGGGGCTGATGCTGGTACCGGCGCTGCTGCCGCTGTGCAGCGCCGTGGCCGCGCCAGCCTCCGGCGGCCCGCTCTGGTCCGCGGTGCTGGCGCTCGGGCTGCACACGCTGGCCATGCTGCTTGCCATCGGCGCCATGGCATTGCTGGTGTACGACCACATCGGCGTGGGCTTCCTGCGCACCGGGTGGATCAATCTCGACCGGGTCTGGACCCTGGCATTGGCGGCTTGCGGTGCGCTCTTGCTGTTGTCGTAGGGGAACTTGCTGAGGCGCGGCCCCGGCTACGCCGGAACGGACCGCAGCCCGCCCGCTAACGCGCGTCCTTCGGCCGGTCGCCCTTGGGCCAGTCCTTGGCCCGGCCAGGAAAATCGGGCCTGGGCTGTTCGGTAAAGAAGGCGGCAACGTCCACGGCATCCTGGGCCGACAGCGTTCCGCCCTGGCCGAGCGGCATGTTGTGCTTGACGAAGGCCGCCGCCGTGTACATCCGCGCCATCCCCGCCCCCACGTTGAATGCATCCTTCCCCCAGACCGGCGGGAAAACGTAGCCGCCCTGCGGATTGGCCACGCCTTGCCCTTCGGCGCCATGGCATGACGCGCACTGCGCCGCGTAGACCGCCCTGCCATGCGCGCGGTCCGGCCGCAACGCGGTGTCAATTTTCTCGAAGCCCCTGCCGGTCACGTTGGTGCCGGCCGGGACGCCGGTGGACAACCACTTCATATAGGCCAGGATGGCGTTCATCTCGGCCGAGTCGAACGCCAGCGGCTTGCCGTTCATCGAGCGCTGGAAGCAATCGTTGACACGTTCCTGCAGCGAGATGATCTTGCCGCTGCGGGCGCGGTACTCCGGAAACGCCCCGGCCAGCCCTACCCAGGGCGAGGCATAGGCCACGGTCCCGCCGTTCAGGTGGCAATTGGTACAGTTCAGGCCATTCCCGACATTGCCGGGCAGTTGCCTGCGCGTGTCGGACAGCAGTTCCTTGCCGCGCTTGATGGCGTCGCCCATCGGCCCGGCCGGAATCGAGGCCGCGTCCGGTACGGTCAACGCGACGTTCGCCGGCTGGGAAAGCGCAGGCAGGCTGGCTGCCGCCAGCACCGCAAACGCCATGGCGCCATGTTTTATCGTTTTCATTCTTGTCTCCCTTTGTTGTTCTGTTGTATTCAACGGATTGGCGATTCAGGACACCGTCTAGGCTTGCTGCCGGCCGGGTTTCATCCGATCGGCCAGTTCAAAGACCGCCATCCCGGCCAGCATGGCCGCAACGAAGCCCCACGCTTTCGGGTAGCCGGCGCCCAGCGCCACCAGCGCCGGTCCCGGGCAAAATCCGGCAATGCCCCAGCCGATGCCGAACGCCGCGCTGCCCAGCACGAGCCTCGGTGTCACGGCGGTGCTTGCCGGAAGCTGCAAGGGCAACCCCAGGAGCGTGCGCGTGCGGCGCCTGGCAACCAGGAAGGCGAGCGAGCCGACCGCGATCGCGCCGACCATCACAAACGCCAGCGACGGATCCCAGCTTCCCGCCAGATCGAGGAAGCCCAGCACCTTGGCCGGGTTGGCCATGCCGGAAAGCATCAGGCCGATGCCAAACAGCAGGCCTGCCACCAATGCAATGAATGCCATCATTTCAGCCTCCGCTCAGATGCCGTTGCACGAAAACGGTCACGAAGCCCGCCGCCATGAACGTCGCCGTGGCGACGAGCGAGCGGATCGAGCCGCGCGAGATACCGCAGACGCCATGCCCACTGGTGCAGCCGCTGGCATAGCGCGTGCCCATGCCGACCAGGAAGCCCGCTGCCAGGATCTGGCCCCAGCCCGCGTCGATATCGGCAATGGCGGGATGGCCCAGCAGGCTCGCCAGCATGGGAGCCCCGACCAGCCCGGCCAAGAAGGCCACGCGCCAGGCCATGTCGCGGCGCGGCAGGCTTAGCAAGCCGCCCAGGATGCCGCTGATGCCGGCGATACGGCCGTTGAACAGGACAAGCACGGCGGCGGCGCCGCCGATCACGAGTCCGCCGGCCAGGGACAAGCCGGGCGTAAAGCTGGCCAGGTCGATCAACATGTGGGTTCCTCCCCTGGTGTGGCGCAAAACTGCGCATACAGCACGGTCATCACGGCAATCGCTTCCGTGCTGACAATCGAATAAAAGATGCTCTTGCCATCGCGGCGTGTAGCTACCAGGCCGTTTTCACGCAGCACGCCCAGTTGCTGGGAAAGCGTCGGCTGGCGGATGCCGAGCCGCGCCTCCAGTTCGCCGACGGATAGCTCGCCTTGCGACAACTGGCACATCAGCAGCAGGCGATCGGGATTCGCCAGCACCTTGAGCAGCGCGCAGGCGCTGGCCGCGGCGGCCTGCATGGTACCCAGGTCAATAGCGGCGTGATCCGTGTTCATGAGGCGCACCAACAGTTTACTGATTGATATTATATAAAATAATATACTATTTGTGAACAGAATGTGTGTGACGCCCCTGGAAGGCCAGGACGCAAACGGCCATCCAAAGGCGCCACCCCGGCCGCCGGTGGGCACACGCCTGGCGTTAGACTGCATGCCTGCCAACCACCGGCAGCTCCTGCCTCCCCTTGTAGACATGCACCTGAAACTGATCGATATCGGCGTCAACTTTCATTCCTCCCAACTGGTCCCGCACACCGACGCGATTCTCGAGCGCGCAACGGCGGCCGGCGTCGTGGCCATGCTGGCAACCGGCACCTCGCTGGAATCAAGCCGCAATGCACGCGACCTGGCCAGCCGGCACCCCCGCCTTCTCTACGCCACCGCTGGCATCCACCCGCATACCGCAAAAAACTGGTCGCCGGAGGTTTTGCGAGCCCTGCAGGCCCTCTGGGAAAGCCCCGACGTGGTTGCGGTGGGGGAATGCGGGCTGGACTACAACCGGAATTTCTCGACACCCGCCGATCAGCGCCGTGCCTTCGAAGCGCAGCTCGAGGCGGCGGTGCAATGGAAAAAGCCGCTGTTCCTCCATTGCCGGGACGCGTTCGACGATTTCCACGCGATGGTGGCAGGCGCGGTCCGCGCGGGCGCGCATGGCGTGGTGCACTGCTTCACCGGCGCGGCCGATGAGGCGGCCGCCTTCGTGGAACTGGGACTGGAGATCGGGATTACGGGCTGGGTAACCGATCTCAACCGCGGCCAGGCCCTGCGGGAGGCGGTGCAAGCCATCCCGCTCGAACGCCTGCACCTGGAGACGGACGCGCCCTACCTCGGCCCGAAAAATCACAAGAACCGGCGGCCCTACAACGAGCCCGCCAACCTGCCGTGGATCGCGGAGGCGGTCGCCGGGCTGAAAGGCATGGCGGTAGACGACGTAGCCAGCCAGTGCACCAGCAACAGCCGCCGCCTGTTCGGCCTGCCGGGCTAGCGCCTTCCCGCTACCGGAATATCGTTTCGATGCTGGTGGTGCCCTTCAGGAACAATGTCACCGGCGTGCGCTCGCACAGCTCTGCCAGCTGGGCCCGTTCGGCTTCGGCGAGTTCGCGCCCCACTGCGACCTCCCTGAGGATGAAGCGTACGTGGCCGAGTTTTTCAAACGTGGCGAAGACACGGATCTGCCCGAGATCCCACCCTTTGCGCCCAGCGTACATTCTCAGCGTGGCCGCGGTGCAGGAAGCGAGCCCGCAGAGCACAAATGCAAACGGCTCGGGGCCACGGTCTGCGCCCCCGAGGCTGGCCGGTTCGTCGCCGGTGAGAACATGCGCGTCGACCTGCAGATTCACCTGGTAGTTGGGGGCGCTGGCTTCGATGGTGGCGATTGCTTGCGCACTATGCATGACTTGTCTCCAGGAATCCTCGCCGCACGATGCACCTGCGCGGCCGGTGACGCTACCCTGTCACCAGATTGACGATGCGGACCAGCACGAGCCCGGCCGCCACCAGCAGGTAGCCTCTCAAGACGGCCATCCATACCTTGTTCAGCAGCGTGAGCCGGGGCGCGGGCAACTCCGCCAGCGGGGGCATGGTCCAGCCCGCCCGGTCGGCCACGGCGGGTAACGGCGACGGCGAGAGGGCATCCCCGCGCAGACGGTATTTATCAACCCGTTTCACCGACACCGACACCACCAGCGCCAGCAGGGTCCCCCCCGACAGGATGCCCAGAATCTGCCGCTCGCCGATCTGCGGGAAGAGCACCGATGCCGTCAGGATGATGGATAGCATGACCAGGCCCGCCACCACCGTGCCCGTGAACAGGTTCGTCCAGCGCCCGTTTACCCAAGGCCCAAGCACGGCTTTGTCATTGCAAAGCAAGAGCAGGAACACCGTGGCGCTCGGCAGCAGGATGCCGGCCAGGGACTGAACCGCGCTGGTCAGCAGCCCCAGCGGCATGCCGGGCGTCAATACCAGCCCGGCTGCCAGCATGATCAATCCGAAGTAGACCGCGTAGAAGCCCTTGGCTTCCGTTGGCTTGCGGTGCAGGGAATGGCGCGCGGCGAAGACATCGCCCAGCGCGTATGCCGTCGACAGGGAGACGGCGCAGGCGCCGATGATGCTGGCATCCAGCAGCGCGATCGCGAACAGCACGCCGGTCAGCCGCCCCGAATACTTCTCGAGGCCGATGGCGGTACCGAGCGCATCGGTGTAGTTTCCGAATCCCGCCGTACCGCGAAACGCTTCGGCGCTGAAGGCGATCATGGCCACGGCGCCGGCGATGACGAGCGCGATGCCAAGCCAGAGATCGGCCTTCTCATAGCGGATGAAGCGTGTCGTAATCCGCTTGTCGATCACGTAGCTCTGCTGGAAGAAGAGTTGCCACGGCGCCACGGTGGTGCCGACGATGGCGATGATCAGCAGCATGACCTCGCTCAGCGGCGCATGCGCTGGCATGGCGGGCACGAAGAAATCCCGCGCGACCTGGCTCAGGGCGGGATGTACGAGCAGGAAGACGGGAATCAGTGTGAGGCTCCCGGCGACGAGCCCCATGGCGAACCGCTCAAAGCGCCGGAAGTCTCCGGTCGAAGCGGCCAGCATCACCAGCAACGCCGCCGCGCACACGCCCCAGTAGCGAGGGATGCCCAGGTACTCCAGCGCAAGGCTGATGCCAATGAACTCGGTCACCAGCGTCAGCGCGTTCACGAGAAACAGGTCGATGACGCTGAAGCCGCCCCATAGCTTGCCGAAGCGCTCGAAGATAAGCCGCGCGTGACCCACCCGCGCCACCGCGCCCAGCCGCACCACCATCTCCTGATTGACGTAGAGCACGGGGATCAGCAACAGGAGCGTCCACAGGAGTGTCGTGCCGTAGTTCTGCCCTGCCTGCGTGTAGGTGCCGAAGGCCCCGGCGTCATTGTCCCCCACCATGACAATGAGGCCCGGGCCAAGGATGGCGAGCAGGGTGCTGAGCCGTTGGCGCCATCCGCGGCGAGGGCCGGTGTCGTGCTGGGCAATCGTCCCCAGCGCGCCCCGGATATCGCCGGCATGCGCCTCGTCAAGCCCCCCTTGCTGCGGTGGGGCGATCATCTCGGTGGTGATCTCGGTAGTGAAGTCCGCCATGTTCGTTCTCCCGGAATTTGTCCTTGTACCCGCCGGTGACACTGGCGTGCGGGGCCTGGCTCTACCAGAGCGTCCGGGACACCCGGATGGCGGCATCGGCGAATTCCCGGTTGGTCAACGGCGCGTGCTCGTCCGGGTTCCATCCATCCGGATATCCGCCGGGCGCCGCGCCGGACGTACCCGGGCCGCCCCGGCGGAAGAGCGCGGATGCAAGCCGTGCGACGGGAGGGGCCACCCGGCCGGCCAGGTTGAGAATCTTGCGCATGCTCGGCTCCTCGCAGCCCTGCAGCGCAATTCGCAGGGCAGCACAGTGCCAGACGGCTCTGGCGGGATACGACAAAGGAGCGGGGTTGGCCGAATGGCCTGATGACACCGCTGCCTTACCTGCCAGGCAAGACAGCGGCCGGGGAATGGCTGTTGGCTTGCCTAGGAACGATACAAGGGTCGACTAGAACAACTGTCCACTTGGTTTCCTCTTTCGGGTAGCAAAGCCAGGCCCGGCCCGCTCAAAGCGGAGCGCGCCGGGACTGAAGGTTTGACGTCCATGAAGCCCTAAAATTCCCGCGAAAATACCCGCCGCGGGCAATGTGGCGCCAAAGGCGAGCGGCAGCGAACCAAGTAGCCGCGTCGCCCGTACCGCGACGCGCTGGCAGCCGCGGGCGCGGGCGCGATACGCCGAGCCCCCTCCGCCGGCCAGCGCAGGTATGATGTCCACCCATGACTATTCCAGCTTTTCCCCGCCAGGCTGGCGCCGCTGCGCAACCGATGGCCGAGCCCAGCCCGACCGCGGCGCTGCGCGCGCGCGCCGAGGCGGTCCTTTGGATCCGCACCCAGATGGCTCGCCATGGCCTGACGCATGCCGACCTGGTGGCCGCCGGTTGTTTTGAACAAGCGGCGCAAGCCGCGCCCCCATCCGCGATGCGCTACCGCAGCGCGGACGGGAAAAGCTGGGACGGGAAAGGGGAAATGCCGGATTGGCTACGGCGCGCGGCCAACGCGGGTCAAAGCGTGGAGCATTTTCTGATCGGCGGCTGAAGCCGGTCACGCGGTCACCGGGGCAAGCGTTTTGCCACAGGTTGATCTGGCGCGCAGCGGCACAGATTGAATTCCTCGCAGACCAGCGCGGCCCGGTCGTGGGATTTCGGGTACGGGCCGGCGGCCCGCCCGCCAGCGCCGGGCGGATAGGGAAGGGAATGGCGGCGGCTGGCCAGGCCTGCCCGAGCGGCAGCACGGGCGGGGCAATTGCCACCGCCAGTGCCGCCCGGCCGTTTACTCCCCGGCGGCTGCCAGCACGCTGGCGATGGCGTTCGCCACCTGGCTCACGTTGTGCCCGTTCAGGCCGGCCACGCACATCCGCCCCGAGCGCAGCAGGTACACACCGTACTCCGCGCGCAGCCGGTCGACCTGTTCCGCCGTCAGGCCGGTATAGGTGAACATCCCGCGCTGGGTGAGATAGCGCGACAGCGCCTCTCCGCTCACGTGGTCGCGCAGGCTGTCGTGGATCGCCGCGCGCATCTTTGCGATGCGTTCGCACATTGCCGCCAGTTCGCTTTCCCAGCGCGCGCGCAGGTCCGCCGAGGTCAGCACCCGGGCAACCACCTTGGCGCCGTGCGTCGGCGGGTTGCTGTAGTTGGCGCGCACCGCGCCCGTCAGCTGGCCGAGGATCCGCCCGGCTTCGTCCGCGCTCTCGGACACCACGCTCAGGCCGCCGCAACGCTCGCCGTACAGCGAGAAATTCTTCGAGAACGAATTAGCCACCAGGCATGGCACGCCCTGCACGACCAGTTCGCGCACCGCGAAGGCATCGTCCTCCAGCCCTGCGCCGAAACCCTGGTAGGCCATGTCGACGAAGGGCAGCAGCTCGTTCGCCTTCAGCAGCGCGATGAGCTGGCGCCACTGGTCGTGGTTCAGATCGACGCCGGTGGGGTTGTGGCAGCAGGCATGCAGCAACACGATGCTGCGCTTCGGGATGACCCGCAGCGCGTCCAGCATGGCGTCGAACTTCAGGCCGCCGGTGGCATCGTCGTAGTACGGATAGGTATTGACGGTAAAACCCGTGCGCTCAAAGATCACGCGATGGTTTTCCCAGCTCGGATCGCTGATCCACACCTGCGCCTGCGGGAAATAGCGCTTCAGGAAGTCGGCGCCAACCCTGAGCGCGCCCGAACCGCCCAGCGTCTGTACGGTCGAGATGCGGCCCTGCGCGCGCGCCTGGCACTGCTCGCCGAAGACCAGCGCCTGGACGGCGTCGCGGTAAGCCGCAAACCCGGCCATGGGCAGGTAGGGACGCGGGCCCAGGTCGGCCAGCAGCGCGGTTTCGGCTTCGGCCACGGCCTGCATCACCGGCAGCCTGCCTTCATCGTCGAAGTAGATCCCGATGCTCAGGTTGACCTTATCGGTCCTGGGATCTTGCTGGAAGCTCTCGTTGAGCGAAAGAATCGGGTCGCCCGGATAGGCATCGATGTGTTCGAACATTGGATACTCTGGCTGGAATGGGTGGGGGCCGGCGGCCGCGGGCCGCCAGGTTCGTCATTATGCCGAAACGCTCTGCCGCAGGGCCTCGGCGGCATTCTTCTGCCTGAGCCGGTAGCTTACGCCCAGTACGGCCAGCCATGCCGGAATCAGGTACACCGAAATGCGCAGCCCCGGGGTGAGGTACATCACGTACAGGATGCCCGCCAGGAACACCAGGCACAGGTAGTTGGTCAGCGGGTAGCCCAGGCTCTTGAAGCTGGTTTCCTGGCCGGCGCGGCGCTTGTCGTGACGGAACTTGAGGTGAATGATGCTGATCATCGCCCAGTTGATGATCAGCGCCGAGACCACCAGCCCCATCAGCAGTTCGAATGCTTCGCCGGGCATGAAGTAGTTGATCAGCACGCAGGCGGCGGTGGCCAGCGCGGAAACGCCGAGCGCGGCCAGCGGGATCCCGCGCTTGTTCACCTTCAGCAGCGCCTGCGGGGCGTTGCCCTGCTTGGCCAGGCCGTACAGCATGCGGCTGTTGCAATACACGCCGCTGTTATAGACCGACAGCGCAGCCGTCAGCACCACGGCGTTCAGCACGGTGGCCACGATATCGCTGTTCATCGCATGGAAGATCAGCACGAACGGGCTGCCGCCGGTCACGACCTTTTCCCACGGATAAAGCGAGAGCAGTACGCCCAGCGCGCCCACGTAGAAGATCAGGATGCGATAGATCACCTGGTTGGTCGCCTTGGGAATGGTCTTTTCCGGAGCATCCGCTTCCGCCGCGGTAATGCCCACCAGTTCCAGGCCACCGAACGAGAACATGATGACCGCCATGGCCATGACCAGGCCGCTGATGCCGTTCGGGAAGAAGCCGCCGTGCTGCCAGAGATTGGCAACGCTGGCTTGCGGGCCAGCCGTGCCGGAAGCCAGCAGGTAGCCGCCGAATACGATCATGCCGACGATGGCCAGCACCTTGACGATGGAGAACCAGAACTCCATCTCGCCGAACGACTTGACGCTCGACAGGTTGATGGCGTTGATCAGCAGGAAGAACGCCAGCGCGGAAGCCCAGGTGGGGATATGCGGCCACCAGTACTGGACGTAGATGCCCACCGCCGACAGCTCGGCCATGCTGACCAGGATATAGAGCACCCAGTAGTTCCAGCCGGAAACGAAGCCGGCGAAGTGGCCGCAATACTTGTTGGCGAAGTGGCTGAACGAGCCGGCGACCGGTTCGTCGACCACCATCTCGCCGAGCTGGCGCATGATGAAGAACGCAATCACCCCGGCTACCGCGTAGCCGAGCAGGACCGAAGGCCCCGCCATCTTGATGGTCTGGGCTATGCCAAGGAACAGGCCGGTGCCGATGGCACCGCCCAGCGCAATCAGCTGGATATGCCGGTTTTTCAAGCCACGCTTGAGTGTCTCTTCCGTGTTATTGGGAACCATCTTTGTTTGTCTACCCACTCTTTTGGAATGTGGGCCTGCGCCTCTTGCTTGCCGTGGACGCTTTGGCCGGGTACCGCCCGGCGCACAGTCATGCTGCCGTGCCGGGCGGTGGTTTGCGGTCAGTGCCTTGTGGGCCTCAGACCTTGAGCGTGCCGCGTTCGATCTGGTCGCGTTCCAGCGATTCGAAGAGCGCCTTGAAGTTGCCTTCGCCGAAGCCTTCGTCACCCTTGCGCTGGATGAATTCGAAGAACACCGGACCGAGCGCGGTCTTGGAGAAGATCTGCAGCAGCAGGCGCGGCTTGCCGCCTTCGGTGGTGCCGTCGAGCAGGATGCCGCGCGCCTTGAGCTGGTCCACCGGCTGGCCGTGGCCCGGCAGGCGCTTTTCCAGGCCTTCGTAGTAGTAGTCGTTGGGCGCGGTCATCAGCGGCACGCCGGCCATCTGCAGGTTGTCGATGACTTCGATCAGGTTGTCGGTCAGGAAGGCGATGTGCTGGATGCCCTCGCCGTTGAACGCCATCAGGAATTCCTCGATCTGGCCGCTACCCTTGGACGATTCCTCGTTCAGCGGAATGCGGATCTTGCCGTCCGGCGCCGTCATGGCCTTCGAGGTCAGGCCGGTGTATTCACCCTGGATGTCGAAATAGCGGATTTCGCGGAAGTTAAACAGCTTTTCGTAGAAGTTGGCCCAGTAAGCCATGCGGCCACGGTAGACATTGTGCGTCAGGTGGTCGATCAGGCGCAGGCCGTGGCCCACCGGGTGGCGATCCACGCCTTCGATGAATTCGAAGTCGATGTCATAGATGGATTTGCCTTCCTCGAAGCGGTCGATCAGGTACAGCGGCGCACCGCCGATGCCCTTGATCGCCGGCAGGCGCAGCTCCATCGGGCCGGTGGCGATTTCCATCGGCTGGGCACCCAGTTCCAGCGCACGGGCGTAGGCCTTGTGCGAGTCCTTCACGCGGAAAGCCATGCCGCAGGCGCTCGGGCCGTGCTCGGCCGCAAAATAGGCCGCGGGGCTGTGCGGCTCGCGGTTGACGATGAAGTTGACCTCGCCCTGGCGATACAGCACCACATCCTTGGAGCGGTGGCGTGCCACCAGGCTGAAGCCCATCTGCTCGAACAGCGGCTCCAGGAGATTGGGAGTGGGCGAGGCGAATTCCACGAATTCGAAGCCCATCAACTGCATCGGATTTTCAAACAGATCGGCCATGGTGTGCTCAACAGGAAGTTGGGGGGACGAGAGAAATAATATTGCGGCAACTGGCCGTCAACGCGTCGGTGCGCAGTGCCGGACACATACGGCACGGGCTCTCTGCTCCCCGTCCGTACCGTCAATCTGGCACTGAGTGTATATTCCGGGCCGGTAAATAGGATTTCGTTATCCACGCAGGCAAACCCTAGATCATGAGATAAAATTTCTCATTACATGGATAGTAGGAAACGAAAATGCACAATCCGGAGCTTGACCGCACAGACCGCCGCTTGCTGGGGGCACTGCAGGAA
The DNA here is from genome assembly GCF_029335485.1 of Cupriavidus basilensis. Classification (GTDB taxonomy): domain Bacteria; phylum Pseudomonadota; class Gammaproteobacteria; order Burkholderiales; family Burkholderiaceae; genus Cupriavidus; species Cupriavidus basilensis_E. The sequence continues at coordinate 11,587 of NZ_JARJLM010000400.1, read as the reverse complement.
AACGGACGCGCGTCCAACCTGGAACTGGCCGAGGCCATCCGCCTGTCGCCGGCACAGACCCTGCGCCGGCATCGCCGGCTGGAGGAGGCGGGCATCATCAAGCGCTATGAAGCCCGGCTGGACTCCGCCAGCCTGGGGTTCGGCGTGGTGGCCTTCATCCACGTCACGATGGAGCGGGGCCATATCCGGGACCTGTCGAAGTTCAAGGGGCTGGTCGCCGAACTGGCGCAGATCCAGGAGTGCTTCTCCGTCACCGGAGATATCGACTACGTGCTGAAGGTGGTGGCGCGCGACCTGAAATCGCTGTCGGATTTCCTGCTGGATACCCTGATGCGCATCCCCGGCGTGAGCGGGGTAAAGTCCAGCGTCTGCCTGGACGAGATCAAGTGCACCAGCGCAATGCCGCTGGAGCCTTGATGGCCGTGGAGCATCTCGGGACGTAGCGCCTCCTATTTTCCCTGCGCCGGAGCGCCCCGGAAAATCAGGAAACTCATCGCGGCCAGCATCCACACCCCGATACCGCCGTACAGCAGCACCCAGCCAAAGCCATGCAGCAGTGCCGCGTGAACGGCGGATCCGGACGGGTCCAGCCGGGATAGCTCGGGAAATCCCTGCTCAAGGGCCGCCACGTTTCCGGCGGCGACTCTTTCCCCCAGGTGGCGCAGCGCCTGGGGATCGAAAGACAGCGGAAGGCGCGTCTTCAGATGGGACAGGATGCCGGCCACCAGGATGAGTCCCATCAGCGCGATGTTGATCGCCAGCGTAATCATCCTGGCGCTCATGTCGATACCCGAAGCCATGCCCGCGCGGTTGCCCGGCACCGAAGCGGTGGCCGTATTGGTCACCGGCGTGTTGGTCAGGCCCAGCCCGATGCCGGCCAGCAGGCAGCCCGGGAGCATCGTCAGCCAGCTGGCGCCAGCCGCCCCGCTGCCCACCTTCATCAGGATAAAGCCCAGGCCGATCGTGAACAGCCCGAAGGGGATCGCAATGCCGGGCTGATACCGCACGGCGAGACGTTCCCCCAGCGGCGGCAACACCAGCGTGGGCAACGTATAGGCCAGCAGGGCCAGTCCGGCGGTCACGCTGTCGTAGCCCAGGCCGGCCTGGAAATAGATCGGCAGGTAGATCATGAACGGCCAGAAGCTGAAATTCATGCCTACGGAGCCGAGCAGCGCACCCGAGAACCTGCGGCTCCTGAACACGGAAAAGTCGAACATCGGCCGCGGGCTGATCTTTTCCGCCACGATAAAGGCGAGAAAGCTCAGCGCCGCCGCGGCAACGATGCCGATGCCGCCGGCACTGTCGATGCCGAGCTCCGGTCCCTGCGTAATGAAGTACGTCAGGCCGAAGACCGACAGGGACAGCGTGACGATGCCCGCTATGTCCAGCTTGCCCGCCTGCGGATCGCGGGACTCCTGCACGCCGCAGAACACAAGCGCCAGGGTAAGGACGGCGAGCACGGCGTGAACCAGGAACACCCATTGCCAGCTCGACAGGGCGACGATCATGCCGCCGACGACGGGCCCGAAACCAAGGCCGATGCCGAAGACGATCCCCCACACGCCGAAGGCCCTGCTGCGCTCCTTCCCTTCCTGGAACTGCTGCGACAGCACGGCCACCTGGCAGATCAGCATCACGCCGCCGCTGGCGCCCTGCAGAAACCGGCTTGCGATCAGTACGCCCATGCCCGGCGCCAGCCCGCACATCAGGGAGGTGATGCCGAACAGTGCAATACCGATGACCAGGATGCGCTTGCGGCCGAACCGGTCCGCCAGCGTCCCGGTCGCCATCAGGACCGTGGTGCAGGCAATGGTGTAGGCGTTCATGATCCATTGCATGTCCTTGAAACTGCCATGCAGCACATCTTCGAGCGTGGGCAGTATCACCGGCACGCTGGAGATTTCAAGACCGAACATGAGCGAGCCCAGGCAGACAGCGGCCAGAGCGAGGGCGTTCTTGCGGGTGTGGGAGAGTGTCATGGATATCGGGAGTCGCCTGGCCTCTTCAGGCCGGGACGTTGGACGAGGACGCTTGCGTTGGCGAGGAATGGGTAATATATAGGGAAAAAATTCCCTATTGATGCATTAAATTCCCATCAATGCATCCAATACAGAACCAATCCGATAAGGCGCAACACACATGACCGACAAGCTCCACGGCGTGACGACCTTCGTCCATGTCGTCGAATCCGGCAGTTTTGCCGCAGCGGCCGAACGCCTGGACATGACGCGCTCGGCCGTCGGCAAGGTGGTTACGCGGCTCGAACAGCGCCTGGGCGTCCGCCTGATCCACCGCACCACGCGCAGCCAGAGCCTGACCGAGGACGGCCAGGCCTATTACGACCGCTGCGTGCGCGCGCTGGCCGAACTGGAAGCCGCCGAAGCTGACCTGGAAAGCGGCCGGCACGAGCCGCGCGGGCGCCTGCGCGTCAGCGTGCCCATCGCCTTCGGCCATCTGTGCGCGGCGCCGGTGCTGCTCGGCCTGGCGCGCAGGCATGCGCAACTGCGGATCGATATCTCGTTCACCGATCGCGCGGTGGACCTGGTGGAAGAGGGTATCGACCTCGCCGTGCGCATCGGCAAGCTGCCCGATAGCGCCAGCCTGGCCGCGCGCCGCCTGGGGGTGCAGCACGCCGGCATCGGTGCTGCGCCGTCGTATCTGGCGCAGCACGGCATGCCGGCAAGCGTCGATCAGCTGGACAGGCATGCGTGCATCGCCTACTCGCACGCCGGCGTGGTGTCGCCATGGGAATGGCGCGATGCCGAGGGCCAGGTGCGGCGGCCGTCCATCCAGCCGCAGCTGAGCCTGGACGACGTGCAGGCCATCGCCGGCGCCGCGGTGGCCGGCTTCGGGCTGGCGTGGCTGCCCAGTTGGCTGCTGGCACGCTATGTCAGGCGAGGGGAACTGGCCGTGGTCATGGACCACTGCAGCCTGCCGCCAATGGATATCCATGCCATCTGGCCGCAAACGCGCTACCTGCCGCTAAAGACCCGTACCGCCATCGATACGCTGGTGGCGGAGATCCCCCCCATGCTCGCCGGCGTATAAGCAGGGGGGCCTGGCCTGAGTGGCGGGCCAGGGATTGCGGGTCGCTCCCGGCCCTTGCCCGTGCCGCCACAAATGAAAACGCCCGCCAGCATGGTCTGCTGGCGGGCGTTTTGCCTGCGCTTCACTTCACGTCACCTGGCGCTTCCCGTTACGTCGGCGCCATTGCGTATCCCGGGGCGATCAACCCTCGCTCAGGAACGCCTTCAGGTGGTCCGCACGGCTGGGGTGCCGCATCTTCTTCATCGCCTTGCTTTCGATCTGGCGAATCCGCTCACGCGTCACATCGAACTGCTTGCCCACTTCCTCCAGCGTGTAGTCGGTCGCCATGTCGATGCCGAAACGCATCCGCAGCACCTTGGCCTCGCGCGGGGTCAGGTCGTCGAGCATGTCGCGCAGCGTCGCGCGCAGGCTCGCGTGCAGGGCCGCCTCGGCGGGCGACGCGGTCTCGCCGTCCGCGATCATGTCGCCCAGGCTGGTGTCGCCATCCTCGCCGACCGGCGTTTCCATCGAGACCGGCTCCTTGGCGATCTTCATGATCGACCGGACCTTCTCCTCGGGCATTTCCATGCGCTCGGCCAGGGCCGCCGGATCGGCCGCCTTGCCGGTGCGCTGCATGATCTCGCGCGAGATGCGGTTGAGCTTGTTGATCGTTTCGATCATGTGCACCGGCACGCGGATGGTCCGGGCCTGGTCGGCGATCGCACGGGTCACGGCCTGGCGAACCCACCAGGTCGCGTAGGTGGAAAACTTCCAGCCGCGGCGGTATTCGAACTTGTCCACCGCCTTCATCAGGCCGATATTGCCTTCCTGGATCAGGTCCAGGAACTGCATGCCGCGATTCACGTACTTCTTGGCGATCGAGATCACCAGGCGCAGGTTGGCCTGGGTCATCTCGTGCTTGGCCTGGCGCATCTGGCGTTCGGCGGCCAGCATCTGGCGGTTCACCAGCTTCAGCTCCGACAGCGGCAGCACCACCCGGCCATGGATGTCGATCAGCTTTTGCTGGTACGACTCCAGGTCCGGCAGGCTGCGCGCGATCACGTCGCTGTACGGACGCGACTCGGCGGCGAGCCCCGCACCCCAGCCAAGGTTGGTCTCATTGCCCGGGAACGTGGCGATGAACTCGTCGCGCGGCATGCCGCAACGCTCGACCATCAGCTGCAGGATCTGACGCTCGATGGCGCGCACTTCGTCCACCACGGACTGCACATCGGCGCACAGGCGCTCGATGATCTTGGCGGTGAAGCGGATCGTGCGCAGTTCCTCGCGCACCGCGAGCTGGGCCATCAGGAAACCTTCGGACTCCGATCCGTGCGCCGTATAAGCCTCACGCATCAGGTCGAACTGCTGGGCGACGCGCGCGAAGCGCGTCATGCAATCGTCCTTCAGCTGCGTCAGGCCGGCGGATTCGTTGGCCGGCGCGGCCGCGCTGTCATCGGTCGAGGCGTCGTCGGTGTCTTCTTCCTCGGCCACCGGTTCGTCGCGGTCGATCGAGTCGTCGGCCTCGGCGGCGGCAAGACCGTCCTCGATCACACCGTCGACCAGCTCGTCGATACGCATTTCGTCGCGCTCGACCCGGCCCGAGAGTTCCAGGATCGTGGCAATGGTGGACGGACAGGCGGCGATGGCGTGGACCATGCGGTTCAGGCCGTCTTCGATACGCTTGGCGATCTCCACTTCCTGCTTGCGGGTCAGCAGGGTTGCCGAGCTCATTTCCCGCATGTACATCCGCACCGGATCGGTGGTCCGGCCGAATTCGGAGTCGACCGTCGAAAGCGCGACTTCAGCTTCTTCGTCGGCCTGGTCGTCCGTGGCCGCGACGGCACCGTCGCGCAAAAGCAACGCATCGGCGTCCGGCGTCTGCTCGTAGATCGTCACGCCCATTTCGGCGAACGTGCTGACGATGCTCTCCATCGCCGCCGTGTCCGTGAAATTCCCCTGCAAATGGTCGCTGATGTCCGCGTGCGTCAGGTATCCGCGTTCCCTGCCCAGCTGGATCAGTGCGCGCAGCTGCTGGCTGCGCTCGCTCGCCTCGGACGCGGATTCACCCTGAGCCGCCGACGCCGCTCCCCTGCCCGCAGTTTTCTTGCCGGCCGTTGCTCCTGTATCTGCCACCGTTCGTTGTGCCCCACTCGCCATTAACTGCTGCTCCATTACTGTATTACAACTTAGACTATTGCCTTATGAGTGCGCGTTATGCCACATCCGGCGGTAAAAAGTGCCGCTGCGTAGGTATCAGTGTGGCGAAATCAATGAAATTGGCCGCGGCACCCGCCGATCAGGCCTGTCAGATGCGTGAACTTGGCGCACTCGTTTGGGCCAAGGGACGATATTCTACTTTGTTTGCTGCGTCGCAGCACATGTATACCAATAGTAAAGGCTGTCGCCAGCAGCCTTGATTTCGTCCGGGACGCAAAAAACGCCATCCCGAGAGTATGCTCCGATAAGCCGTTCGGCACACTCCTCCCGTGACTTTCACCCCAAAATCAGCCTCCGCGGACATTCTGTTCGGGGCCTTCGACCGCCATAATTTCGGCGACCTGCTGTTGCCCCATGTACACACATGCCTGATGCGAGGCAGGCCAATGCGCTATGCCGGCCTCGCGCGGCGCGACCTGCGGCGCTACGGCGGCCATCGGGTCGACGCCGTGGCGGAGCTGGCCACGCGCCCAGGCCTGTGCCCCGCAAGCCTCATCCACGCGGGTGGCGAAATACTCTGCTGCGAAGCCTGGGAAGCCGCGGTCATGCTGCTGCCACCCGGGCAGGCCGGGCCGCTCGGCGCGCATTTCGAGCACCGGCCACGGGAGCGGCTGGCCTGGGCGCGCAGCATGCTTGGCGTGGACGCGCTGGCGCCCTACACGCTTGAGCCGGCGCTGTTCCCCCGGGCAGGGCGCGTGATCTACAACGCCGTTGGCGGCGTGGACCTGGACCGGCGCGACCCGCTCATGCGCGCCGAGGTGTTCGGCAAGCTCAGGGCCGCGGCCCATGTGAGCGCGAGGGATGCCGAGACCTTGCGGATCCTGCGGGCCAACGGCATTCCCGCCAGCCTGCTGCCCGACCCCGCCGTGATGGCGGCCGCGCTGTTCGGCCCGCAGATCCGGCAGCGGGCCCGCCACGGCGAAGTGGCGCAAACAATGGGCGCATTCCCACGCGGCTACCTTGCCATCCAGTTCAGCGAGGACTTCGGCGACGATGCCACCCTCGACCAGATCGCCGCCCAGCTGCACCGTGCCGCGCAGGCAACCGGCTGCGGCGTGGTGCTGTTCCGCGCCGGCGCAGCCCCCTGGCACGACGGCCTGTCCTGCTACGCGCGCCTGGCGCAACGCCTGCGCACGCCAGCGCTGCGCATCTTCCGCTCGCTCGATATTTGGGACATCTGCGCCGTGATCGCGCATAGCCGCGGCTTTGCCGGCAGCAGCCTGCACGGCCGCATCGTCGCCATGGCATTCGCCCTGCCGCGCCTGAACTTCACCCGCCCCGGACAAGCGCCGGAGACCGGCAAGCAGGCCGCCTTCGCCGCCACCTGGGAGGCGCCCGGCACGCTGGGCGCCGTGGCGCTGCCGGAGCTTGCCGATGGCATTGGCTGCGCGCTGGCGATGGCGCGCGAACAGATGGCACGGACGGCGCGCGAGCTGGTCGCGGCGTACCGGGACGGCTTCGTAGCCGGCTGAAAAGCCTCTCCCCCCGCACCGTTGCAAGACGCACGCTGGCCGGCATCATGCAAATCACTCCACCTTGGCAATCATATCCAGCATACGGCTCGCGATGTCCTCGCCCAGCAGGTGCGTCACCATCCAGCCAGCCAGGTCCTGCGTCGCCAGGCATCCGCCCGCCGTGGCAATCCTGCCGTGCGCAATGAGCGGCCGGTGCTCGGTCCTGACGCCCATGGCCTCGAGTTCCGCGAAGACACCCGGATAGGTCGTGGCGGTCAGGCCATCGAGCAAGCCAAGCCGTGCCAGAAACAGCACGCCTGAGTCGATGGCGCCAATCACCTGGCGCGCCGGATCCAGCTTCAGCCGGTCCATGAAACGGGGGTCCTGCAACTTGGCGCGCGAGCCCGGGCCGCTGACGACGAACACCGCGTCCGCCTCGCCAAGCTCGTCCAGCCCGCCATGGGGCGTGATGGCGATGCCGGTATTGGAGGTCACCCGTGGCGTATCCGCGCAGATCCTCACCGACCACGGTCCGGTGTAGCCGACATAGGTCGGATCCTGGACGCGGTTGAACAGGTCCCAGGGCAGGAACAAATCCACATCGGTGAAGCCATCGTAGGCCAGCATGGCAAGTTTCATCAGTACTCTCCTCTTTCCTATGGTGTGAACTGGAAGCCCGATTCTGGCTGAGATGCCGGCTTATCTGTATAGTCAGAAAATCGAATTCATTACCTGTACAGATGCAGAACGAAGCGGAACCGCCCTCCTACCAGCAGATCGCCAGCCGGCTGCGCACCGCCATCCAGCGCGGCGACCTGGCGCCAGGCGCAAAACTGCCGTCGGTACGCCATCTCGCTCAAATCGAGCAAGTCAGCGCGCCGACGGCCGAGCACGCGCTTCGCTTGCTGGAAGCCGCAGGCCTGGTGGTGGCCAGGCCGAGGTCGGGCTTTTACGTTGCGGCCGGCAAGCTGGCGGAGCCGCAGCCCGCGCTGCCGCGCGCCATGGCCCGGCCGGTCACGCTGACCGCCAGCGTGCATCAGCTGTTTGCCCGGGTGCGCTCCCCCGACCTGGTGGCGCTCGGGGCCGCGTCGCCCTGCGCCGAATGGCTGCCGGAGAAAGCGCTGGCGCGCAGCCTGCTGAGCGCCAGCCGCAGGCTCGGGCCATCCGCGCTGGCTTACAGCGTGCCCCCGGGACGCCTAGACCTGCGCAGCCAGATCGCCCGGCGCGCGGCCCGCTGGGGCCTGCACCTCTCCCCGGACCAGCTGATCGTGACGCATGGCCAGAGCCAGGCCATGCGCCTGGCCTTGCAGGTGACGTGCCAGCGCGGCGACGTGGTGGCCATCGAGTCGCCCTGCTACTTCGGCACGCTGATGCTGATGCGCAGCCTTGGCCTGCGCGCCATCGCGGTGCCGACCCATCCGCGCAGCGGCATGGACCTGGCGGCGCTGGAGCGGATCCTGCGCACGCACCCGGTCAGCGCCGTGGTGGCGGTGCCCACGGCAAACAACCCCCTGGGATTCACCATGCCGGTGGCCGGCAAACGGCGGCTGGTGGAGCTTCTCGATGATGCCGGCGTGCCGCTGATCGAAGATGACGTGTACGGCGATCTCTCCGCCGGCAAGCCGCGCGCGCCCGCCTGCAAGGCCTTCGACGAATCGGGCAATGTCCTGTATTGCACATCCGTGTCGAAGACCATGGCGCCAGGGTGGCGCATAGGCTGGATCGCGCCCGGCCACCGTTTCGATGCGGTACTGGAGGCGCGCGTCGAAGCGAGCCTGGCCGGAACGCCGCTGCTGGAGGCGGCGTTGGCGGAGATGTTCGCAAGCGGCGACTACGACCGCCATCTGCGGCGCTATGGCCAGCGCATCAAGGACTCCGTGCGCACCATTTCAGCGCGGATCGCGGCCACCTGGCCAGAGGGCACCCGGCTGCGCTGCCCCGACGATGGCTTCCTGCTTTGGGTGGAGCTTCCCGCCTGCGTCGATGCGCTTTCACTCTATGAAGCCGCGGGCAGCGAGGGCATCAGCATCAGCCCGGGCGTCATGTTCTGTCCGGAAGGCCACAGCTACGGCCACCACGTCAGGATCAACTGCGCCCAGCCAACGACGCCGAAGCTTCTTGCAGCGCTAGACCGCATCGGCACGCTGGCGGCGGCGCAGGCAGGGAGCCGGGCCTTGCCCGCGGTCGCCGCGCAAGCGCAATAGGAATAGGTACGGTACGCGCCAGCCTTCGGCACGTTCCGGCCTCAGAGAATCGACGGCTTGTCGGGGCTGGCTCATCAGCCGATGGCGCACGAACCGGCCGACGCCCTGCATCACCATTTCCCTGAAGCGCCGCCACCGCCGGTCACGACCGCGCCCGCAAGCCGGCCCAGGACGGCGCGCAGCACACCGCCCTGCACCAGGGGCAGCATCGTCTCAATAGGCACTCCCGGGTGTTTTCAGAGAAGGCGCGCCTGACTCCGCCGGCGGCGGCTTGGTGGTTTCGCCCTGGTTGGCGACGGTGAAATCAGGCTTGGGCTTGTATCCCAGCGCCAGGGCCGTGAGATTCGACGGGAAGGAACGCACGGTCGCGTTGTAAGCCTGCACCGCCTGGATGTACCGGTTCCGCGCTGCGGTGATATGGTTCTCGGCCCCTTCGAGCTGCGCCTGCAAGTCGCGGAACCCGGTATCTGCCCTCAACTGCGGATAGTTTTCCGAAATAGCCAGCAGCCTGGACAGCGAGCCCGACAGGTGCCCTTGCGCCTCCTGGAAACGGGCAAATGCCTGGGGGTCCTTGAGCAGTTCCGGCGAAGCCCCGATCGTACCCACGCGTGCGCGCGCCTCCGTCACCTGCGTGAAGACTTCCTGCTCATGGCTTGCGTAGCCCCTGACCGTGTCGACAAGGTTGGGCACCAGGTCCGAGCGGCGCTGGTACTGGTTCACCACTTCGGACCATGCCGCTTTCACTTGTGAGTCCCGGGACTGGATCGTGTTGTAGCCGCAGCCGGAGAGGATCAATACCAGGAAGGCCGTCAGCCCTGGCATTAGCCGTAGCCATCGCTTGTGCACGACACACCTCCAGTCTTCCGCGGCATTGCCGGTGGGCGGCGTGGCCCATGGATTCATGGTAGGGCACATGTCGACAAGACGCTTGATCTGTCTCAAGTGCCACGTGCACCATGGTCCGGCCATGCGCCCCCGGCGCCGCACGGCCTCGCCTTTGCCTCCTATACTCGGATAGCAGCATTCAGCAGCATTCGCAGGCCACGTCCGTTGATCGCCTGCCGCACCGCACGCAGCCAATTGCCTGGAGCATTCATGGAGTACAAAGACTACTACGCGATGCTGGGACTGGAATCCACCGCCACGCCGGATGAAATCAAGCGCGCTTACCGCAAGCTGGCGCGCAAGTACCACCCCGACGTCAGCAAGGATCCCGATGGGGAGGCCCGCTTCAAGGAAATCGCGGAGGCCTATGCGGTATTGAAGGACGAAGAGAAGAAGGCGGCCTATGACGATATCGGGACGCGCTACCGGCAAGGGAAGGACCGCGAGTTCACGCCGCCGCCGGGCTGGGACAGCGGCTTCGAGTTCAGCGGCGCCGACAGTGCGGACGACTACGGCGCGGAACATAGCGACTTCTTCGAAGCGATCTTCGGGGCACGGCCACGCGCAAGCCGCGCCACGCACGGCAGCACCCACGTGATTGGCGGCGACCATCACGCCAAGGTACAGATCGACCTGCGCGACGCCTATCGCGGCGGCCTGCGCACCATCTCGCTGCGGGCGCCGCAGATGGACGCCAGCGGGCACGTGCGGATGCAGGAGCGCCAGCTGGAAGTGAATATCCCCAAGGGCATCCGTGCCGGCCAGCATCTCAGGCTCGCCGGCCAGGGCGGCCCCGGGCTGGGCGGCGCGCCGGCGGGTGACTTGTACCTGGAGATCGAGTTCGCGCCCCACCCGCTGTTCCGCGTCGACGGCCGCGACGTGTACGCCGATCTCCCGGTCGCGCCATGGGAAGCCGCACTGGGCGCGAACGTCCAGATCCCCACGCCGGACGGAAGCGTCCAGCTGAGCGTGCCGCCCGGCTCGTCGTCGGGCCGCAAGCTCAGGCTCAAGGGCAAGGGCATTCCCGGCAATCCGCCCGGCGACCTGTACGCGGTACTCTTCATTGCCCTGCCCCCGGCGGACACGGACCAGGCCAAGGCGGCCTACCGGGATATGGCAAAGACCTTTGGCGGCTTTGCCCCACGCAAATCACTGGAGGCTTGATGCAATGACCGACAGGAAAATGACCGTATTGCACAGCGTCCTGGTCGAGGAGGAGGTCCAGTTCACGCTCGTCGAATTGACCCAGGCCTGCCAGGCCGACATCGACGAGGTGGTTGCGCTGGTCGAGGAAGGCGTGCTGACACCCAGCGGCGGAGAAGCGCGGGACTGGCGTTTTGCCGGCGGCACGCTGACGCGCGCCCGCGCCGCACTGCGCTTGACGCGCGACCTGGAAATGAACACGGCCGGCACGGCCATGGTGCTGGACCTGCTGGATCAGATCGAAGCGCTCAGGGCAAAGCTGCGGCGCCTGGGCGCGCTGTGAGCCCGCAGGGCGTGCCTGCGCGTTGCGCGCGTCTCCCCGGCGTTTCCCCGGCTCACCTGGACTGCAGGTAGGCAGCCACGGCCCTGGCGTCGTCGTAGTTCAGATCGTGCGCCACGGCGCTCATCACGGGCGAGTTCCCGCGCGAGCGGTTCTTGAACACTTCGATCTGGCGCAGCAGATAAGCCTGGTGCTGCCCCGCCAGCCGCGGGAACGCACCTGCGCCCTGGGCCTGGGCGCCATGGCATGAGGCGCAGGCGGGTACCCCGCTGTCGGGGACGCCTTTCTCGAAGATGGCTTGCCCCTTGCCCATC
>NZ_JARJLM010000003.1 GCF_029335485.1 Cupriavidus basilensis | reverse complement strand
TGCTGCTGGCGAGCAATGCCAGCATGGTGCTCAACCCGATGCTCTACAAGAAGGTCAACTACGACGCCAAGCGCGATTTCAAGGTGATCTCGATCGCCGCGGAGATCCCGCTGGTGGTGGTGACCAATGCCCAGGTGCCGGCCGCCAATATCCGCGAGTTCGCCGGCTATGCCAAGGCCAACGCCGGCAAGCTGAACTACGCCTCGGTCGGCCTCGGCAACCCGCTGCAGCTGGCCACGGAAATGCTCAAGAGCGAACTGGGCATCAATCTCACTCACGTGCCCTACAACGGCAGCGCCCCCGCGCTGGCGGCATTGCTGGCCAACGACGTGCAGTTGATGATCGATGTGGTCAGCACGTCGCTCCCGCACATCAAGGCCGGCAAGCTCAAGGCGCTGGCAGTGACCAGCAAGGAACGCCTGGAAGTGCTGCCTGACGTGCCGACCGTGGCCGAGGGCGGCCACCCCAACTACCAGGCCGCCACCTGGTTCGGCCTGGCGGTGCCGGCCCAGACCCCGCCCGACGCCATCGCGCGCCTGCAGGCCGCGGCGGCAAAGGCCACCAGCGATCCGCAGTTCCGGCACACCTTCGCCACGCTCGGGCTGGTGATCCAGCGCCCGCGCGACAGCGCTGAAATCCAGCGCTACGTGGAGGCCGACCGCGCTCGCTGGGGTACGGTGATCCAGGCCAACCATATCTCGCTGGATTAACGAGGCACGAGGCGCGAGGCGCCAGGCTCCGATAGCAGCGCGGCACCTGCGGCGGCGATGGGCGTATAGTTCCATCACGCCGTGATGAATCCGACCCTCGGGCCAGTCACGGTGTTTTTTTGCCCATGCCTGCCGCACCATGAACGACAACGCGTCTGATCCGCCACGCGACCCGCAGCACGATCCCCATCGCGATCCGCCCCCCGTCCCCCGCGAGCCGCATCGCGATGCCAGCGCCGAAACCGACCGGCTGCGCGCCCTGCGCCGCCGGGCCCGCCTGGCCGCCGACCGCAAGTCGCGCCAGATGTGGCGCATCTCCCGAACCACGCTGCGCTACGCCGTCTTCATGTGCGGCGCCGGCTGCGTGGCGCTGTTCTCCCTGATCTTTGCGTGGATTGCCGAAGTGGCGCTGCGCTGGAACTACCGGCTGACCGAGGCCACGCCCTGGCTGGCCTTCGTGCTGCTGCCCTTTGGGCTGGCCGCGCTGCGCTGGCTCACCATCCGCCTGGCGCCACAGGCACGCGGCAGCGGCATTCCGCAGGTGATCGCGGCCGTCAATCTGCCACCCTCCGGGCCGGCGCAAACCGTGCTGGTGTCGTTCCGCCAGTCGATGTGGAAAGTGCTGCTGACCACCGGCGGCCTGCTGGCGGGCGCCTCGATCGGGCGGGAAGGTCCCTCGGTGCAGGTCGGCGCCGCCGCCATGCTGGCCTGGGGCCGCTGGTGCCATGAGCGCCTGCAGTTCCGCATCGGCTTCCACCCCAATGCGCTGATTGCCGCCGGCGCCGCCGGGGGCCTGGCAGCGGCGTTCAATACACCGCTGGCCGGCGTCGTGTTCGCGATCGAGGAACTCGGCCGCGGCACCGCCGTGCGCTGGGACCGGCTGGTGCTGTCGGGCGTCCTGACCGCCGGTTTCCTGTCGCTGGCCATTCTTGGCAACAACCCGTACTTCAGCGTCAAGACGCCAATCCTGGCACTGCATGATGCCTGGGGGCCGGTGCTGCTGTGCGCGCTGGTCAACGGCGTGCTTGGCGGCCTGTTCGCCAAGTTGCTGGCCGGCGGTGTGCCGGCGCTGCTGCCGGCGCGGCTGCGTGCGTGGCCGGCGCAGCACCCGGTACGGGTGGCTTTCCTGTGCGGCCTGGTGGCCGCGGCGATCGGCTGGTCCACCGGCGGCGCCACCTTCGGTACCGGCTATGAGCAGGCAGCCGGCCTGATCAACGGCGAGCCGCATGCCACGCTATGGTTCGGCATCGCCAAGCTGGCGGCCACCGTGGTGTCGTATTTCGCGGGTATCCCGGGCGGCATCTTTACGCCCTCGCTGGCCATCGGCTCCGGCATCGGCGCCAATGTGGCGCAACTGGTCGGCCACTTCTTCGGCGGCATGACCGAGCCGCGCGTGCTGGCGCTGGTTTCCATGGCGGCCTTCCTGGCCGCCGCCACCCAGGCGCCCATTACCGCCAGCGTGATCGTGATGGAAATGACGCGTTCACAGGATCTCACGGTGTTCCTGCTGGCCGCCTCGCTGCTGGCCTCCTTCCTCGCGCGCCAGTTCTGCCCGCATCCGTTCTATCACCACGTGGGGCATGCCTTCCGGCGCGAAGCGCTGAATGTCACGCGCAAAGTGGCGTCCGCCCCATAAGGGCAGGATGAGGCCATGGTACGGGGCGCTGCTTTGCCTTAACATGAGCGGCGCCCGGGCCATGCACCCGGCGATGTGCAGCGGCGGCACATGAGGATTCGCGCCGGCATCATGCACCGGGGAGCACAGATGGCCACGCAACGACCGCCGGGCGCTACCGGCGCCAAACGTCCGTCCGGCACGCGCGCTGCGCAGCCGCGCCCGGCACGTTCGCCACGCCGGCAGCTACCACCCAGCCGGGTGCCGCGGCTGCTGTTGTGGGGCCTGCTGCTGGTACTGCTGGCGGTATTGGCAAACGCCGTGCTGCATATGACGTATTAACCCCCGGCAGGCGGCTGCCATGCCACCTGATGGCAGGTGGCAGGAACCACGCACGCGGGGGGCGCTCCAATCCGGAGCTTTTCTCAGGAGTCTGGATGAAATACCCCCTCGCCGGGCTGGCCATGGCCAGCCTGCTGTTGATATCGCCCTGGGCCGGTGCCGCGTCCAAGGATGGCGCCGCCGACACGCTGGCGCCGATGCTGGATAGCCTGGCGATCGGCAGCCCGCTGCCGGCGCTGCCCGATTGTGCCGACAAACGCAGCGCCGATGGCCGCGATGTGACCGCCCTGTGCGTGGAATTGCGCGGTGACGGCGTGATGCGCCAGGTTGGCGTGCCGCGCGATAAGCGGCCCGCCTTCATGGACGGCCCGCATGTCGTCGCCTTTGTCGATGGCAATGCCCTGGTCGGGCTGATCGTGCCGACCGACGGCGTGCGCTCCGAGAACGACGCGGTGGAGAGCCTGACCGCGCGCTTTGGCAAAGCCTACCGATCGGAGCAACTGAGCATCAAGGACAAGGCTGGCAAGGTCGTCAAGAGCGTGCATGCCGGCTGGATGAAGAAGCCGCTGACCGTGGAGCTCTACGCCATTCCGGAAGATCCCAATACAGGCACCATCGAGATGCTGCTGCCCCAGGCGCGCTTGCTGATGGCCAACCAGGATGCCGCCATGGCGCAACAGCTCAATCCCACGCCGGCATCCGAAGCGCAGGCGGCCAGCAAGGCGGGGGCGAAGAAGGGGAAGGACGGGAAATGGTGAAGAGGCGCCGGCGCGGTTTGAAGCGCGTGACGGTTACCCGCCCGGGCGCAAAACGAAGCTGACCCGATTCGCCAAAGCCTCAAAGCCCTTCCATCACCTTGTCCAGCCCGCGCACCAGCCCCGTTACCGTGTGCACCTTGCGGATCGCCAGCAGCGCCCCGGACACATAAGGCTTGGAGCCGTCACCCGCCTCATGCTTGAGGTGCAGGCGCTGGCCGTCGGCGCCGAAGATCACTTCCACGCCCAATTGATACCCGGGCAGGCGCACCGCATGCACCTGGCTGCCGGACAGGGTGGCGCCCCGGGTTTCCTTCGGCCCTTTGACCTGATCGACGGGCACCACCTGCGCCGCCTCGCGGACCTGCCCCAGCCGATAGGCCAGCTCTCGTACCGTGCCGGAGGGCACGTCGACCTTGCCTGCCTTGGCGTAGTCGATGATTTCCCAATGTTCCAGGTGCCGCGCAGCCATCTCGGCGAATTTCTGCAGCAGCACCACCGTGATGGCGAAGTTGCCGCAGGCCAGCACGCCGCGCCCGGCCTGGTGCGCGGCGGCATCGATCTCGGCGTAGTCCTCGTCGGACAGCCCCGATGTGCCCACCACCACATGCGCGCCCTTGGCCAGCGCCTGCAGGATATTGCGCTTGGCAACGTCGGGCCTGGTGTATTCCACATAGACGTCGAAGGCGCCCTCCGCCAGCTCGTCGATGCTGGCCACCGCCACGCCGGGCGTGCCCTTGTGCGCGGTCAGTTCGGCCAGGGTCTGGCCGGCGGCGCCGCGCGACAGTCCGGCCACCAGCGTCATATCGTCCGCGTGCGCCACGCCGCGCGCCAGTTCGCCGCCGGCCCAGCCGGTCACGCCGCCCACGGCGACTCGAATGCGATTGCTCATCGTCCTGCTCTCCGATCGTTGGTCCTGAGGTTGGTCCGGCCTTTTCGCCGCGTTGTGCGGCATAGGCCTCTTGCATGCGCCGCGCGGTTCAGCCCGCCGCCCGCCGCCGGTCGATCTTGCGCGCCAGCACGATCGACGTAGTGGTGTGGTTGACGCCATCCAGCGCGCCGATTTCGTCAAGAAGCTTGTCCAGGCGGGCATGTGTGTCGCAGCGGATCACCGCCATATAGTCCACCGGGCCGCTGACCGAATTCAGCTCCTCTATCTCGGGAAAACGCTGCAGCGCCCGCACCACCGCGGGCGCGGCCTTGGGCATCACCGACATGCCGCAGAACGCCAGGATGGCGCTGTCCTCCATCACCTTGCCAAGCCGCACGCCATAGCCGGCGATCACGCCTTCCCGCTCGAGCCGCGCGATGCGGGCCACCACGGTGGTACGGGCAATGCCGAGCTTGCGCGACAGGTTGGCTGCGTTTTCACGCGCGTTGGCCTGCAGCAGGGAGAGCAGGTGGCGGTCGGTCTGGTCGAGGTCGGTCATGAGCCTGGCGGCAGCTGCGGGAAGGTCCCGGGCGGTACCCAGCGACGCATTGAATGAAAGGGTTTCGACGTTTCGACTGATTGTGATGTCGAATCGTTCGAAAGTCAGGCCTTTTCGTCAATCTTGTCCCTTCATTCTGACTGTGCCCGCAACCATACTTTAATCGCGGACAGACACCGATGAAACACTGCCAAGAGGGACATCATGACCAACATCACGCCAACCGGCCATCTGGACCACACTGGACACCTCACCGAAGCCACCGCCCTCGCCGACGCCCCGGGCACCGGCGCCTCGACCGGCATGCCCACGTCCGGCACCAGGCGGGCGCCGATGCGCGTGGTCGTGCTGGGCGCGGGCAAGATCGGCCGTACCATCGCTGTCATGCTGCATGACAGCGGCGATTACCATGTCACTCTGGTCGACCGCGAACCCACCCAGCTCGAAGGCCTGCCCGAAGGCGTCGCCGTGCGCGTAGGCGACCCGGACGAGGCCCAGGACTGCGCCTGGCTGCTGGGTGGCGCCGACGCCGTGCTCAACGCGCTGCCGTTCCATGCCGCGGTCGGCGTGGCGACGGTCGCGGCCAGCCTTGGCGTGCATTACTTCGACCTGACCGAGGACGTTGCCGCCACCCATGCCATTCGCCGCCTGGCCGATGGCGCATCCTCGGTGCTGATGCCGCAGTGCGGGCTGGCCCCCGGCTTCATCGGCGTGGTCGGCAACGACCTGGCCCAGCGTTTCCTGCGCGGTGGCGGCGAACTGCTCGACCTGAAGATGCGGGTCGGCGCGCTGCCGCGCTACCCCAGCAACGCGCTCAAGTACAACCTGACCTGGAGCACGGAAGGGCTGATCAACGAATACTGCAATCCCTGCGAGGCCATCGTCGACGGGCGCCGCGTGGAAGTGCCCGCGCTGGAAGGGCTGGAGAGCTTCGCGCTGGACGGCATCGAGTACGAAGCCTTTAATACATCGGGCGGGCTCGGCACGCTGCCCGAGACACTGGCGGGCCGGGCGCGCGACGTGGATTACAAATCGATCCGTTATCCGGGGCACTGCGCGGTGATGAAGCTGTTGCTCAACGACCTGCGGCTGCGCGAGCGCCGCGACTGGATGCTGGAAATCTTCGAGAGCGCGATTCCTGCCACGCAGCAGGACGTGGTGATCGTGTTCGCCAACGCCACCGGCTATGCCGCCGGGAGCAAGGGCGGGCGCGGTCCGCTGACGCAGGCCTCGTTCTCGGTGCGTATCGGCGGCGCCGATACCGCTGCGGGCCACGTCAATGCGATCCAGCTCACTACGGCGGCAGGCATCTGCACCGCGCTGGACCTGGTCGCCAGCGGCAAGCTGCCGCAAGCCGGCTTCGTGCCGCAGGAGGCGATGCCGCTGGACGCTTTCCTGGCCAACCGTTTCGGCCGGCACTACACCCGTCATCCGCTTCAGGAGGCAACGGCATGAAAGCACAGGAATTCGCGGCCTGCTGGCAGGCCATCGGGCTGAAGACGCCCTGGCGCGACGGTGAAGGCCCTGCCGGCGCACTGCCGGTGCGCTCGCCCATCGACGGCGAGGTCTTCGGGCATCTGCCGGCCTGCAGTCTGGCCGATGCGGATGCGCGCATCGAACGCGCCCGCGTGGCGCAGGCCGGCTGGGCCCTGGTGCCGGCGCCGGTGCGCGGCGAGGTGGTGCGCCGTTTCGGCGAAGTGCTGCGCGAACACAAGAAGCATCTCGGCGAGCTGGTCTCGCTCGAATCCGGCAAGATCCTGCAGGAAGGGCTGGGCGAAGTGCAGGAGATGATCGACATCTGCGACTTCGCGGTCGGGCTGTCGCGCCAGTTGCACGGCCTGACCATTGCTTCGGAACGGCCGCAGCACGCCATGCGTGAAACCTGGCATCCCTATGGGCTGTGCGGCGTCATCTCCGCCTTCAATTTCCCGGTGGCGGTATGGGCGTGGAACGCGGCGCTGGCGCTGGTGTGCGGCAACGGGGTGATCTGGAAACCTTCGGAAAAAACGCCGCTGAGCGCGCTGGCCATGCAGAGCCTGCTCGACGGCGTGCTGGAGATCGCCGCGCCCCTGCATGGCGGCATCGCCACGGTGCTCCCGGGCGGGCAGGCGCTGGGCCGGCATCTGGTCGAACACGCCGATGTGCGGCTGGTGAGCGCCACCGGCTCCACCCGCATGGGCCGGGAAGTCGGCATGGCCTGCGCCTCGCGCTTCAAGCGTGCCATCCTTGAGCTTGGCGGCAACAATGCCGCCATCATCGCGCCCTCGGCCGATCTCGAACTGGCGATCCGCGCGATGACCTTCTCCGCGGCCGGCACGGCGGGGCAGCGCTGCACCTCGCTGCGCCGCGCCTTCGTCCATGCCGATCTGCTGGAGACCGTGGCGCAGCGCCTGATCCAGGTGTTCGGCAGCCTGCCGGTGGGCGATCCGCTTGCCGAAGGCACCCTGGTCGGTCCGCTGATCGATGGCGCCGCCGGCGCGGCCATGGCCGGTGCGCTGCTCCGGTGCCGCGAGCACGGCAACACTGTGCACGGCGGCGAGCGCGTGCTGGCTGAGCATTTTCCCAACGCCGAATACGTGAGGCCGGCGCTGGTGCTGACCGATCGCCAGCACGAGACGATGTTGACGGAAACGTTCGCGCCGATCTTGTATGTGATGCCCTACACCACGCTGGAGGAAGCCATCGCATTGAACAACGCGGACGAGCACGGCTTGTCGTCCTGCATCTTTACCGAGTCGCTGCGGGAGGCGGAGCGCTTCATGTCCGCCGCCGGCAGCGATTGCGGGATCGCCAATGTGAATATCGGGACGAGCGGGGCGGAGATCGGCGGAGCGTTCGGCGGGGAGAAGGCTACCGGCGGGGGGCGTGAATCCGGCTCCGATGCCTGGAAGGGCTATATGAGGCGGGCTACCAATACGGTGAATTATGGGGATGTGTTGCCGTTGGCGCAGGGGGTCAGGTTTGAGGTTTGAGGTTTGGGCGTGAGGGGGCGTGAGGGGGCGTCTGTTGGGCGTTTGTGCTTCAACGTCAACGTCAACTGCAGTTTCACCTCGCATACGGGGAGCCGTGTCGCCACGGCTCGCTTCGCCCCGCAATCCCAAGTCCCTTTACGTTCACCCAAACGTTGCGATTCGTAACAAGGGTTACAGCAGGTTGACCCTGTATTACCAACCCGCCCCGTATAACGTTCTTAAGGCAACAACCAAGCCGCAAGGACGATGACAATGAAAACACTGATGATTGGGCTGGTGGTCGCAGGCGCTGCGATGCTGGGCGGCTGCGCGGTCTATCCGGCTTATCCTGCGTACGGTGGCGATGTGGGCGTGGCGGTGGCGCCCGCGCCGGTCTATGCTCCGCCGGTGGTGGTGGCCCCTGGCTTCTACGGCGGCTACTATGGCTATCACGGTTACGGCGGTCGCCGCTACCGTTATTGGCGTTGATGTGGGCTGACGGCGACGGAGCCCGCGAGGCGCGTGCCGTTTCAGGCCTGGCCGTTGAGGCCGCCCCAGCTCGGCGCCAGGGTCTGCGGCACGTCGATCAGGTCGAGCACGCGGCCGACGGTGTGGTCGACCAGTTCCGCCAGGGTCTGCGGTTTCTGGTAGAAGCCGGGCACCGGGGGAAAGATGATGCCGCCCATCTCGGTGACGGCGGTCATATTGCGCAGGTGGGCGAGATTCAGCGGTGTTTCGCGCACCATCAGCACCAGCTTGCGGCGCTCCTTGAGCGTGACGTCGGCGGCGCGGGTGATGAGGTTGTCGGACAGGCCGTGCGCGACGGCCGCCAGCGTGCGCATCGAGCAGGGCGCCACCACCATCGCGTGGGCGCCGAAGGAGCCGCTGGCAATGGTGGCGCCGATATCCCGCACGTTGTGCACCACGTCGGCGAACGCTTCCACCTCGGCCTTGCCGAGGTCGAGTTCGTGCTGCAGGTTCATCACGCCCGCGGGCGAGATCAGCAGGTGCGTCTCCACGCCAGGCGCGGCGCGCAGCACCTGCATCAGCCGGACGCCGTAGACCGCGCCGGTGGCGCCCGTGATGGCGACGATCAGGCGCCGCGGCTGGCTGCCGCCGGTCGCGGTCATGCCAGCGCTCAGGCCTTGAGCAGCGATTGCAGTTCGCCGTTCTGGTACATCTCCATCATGATGTCCGAGCCGCCGATGAACTCGCCGTTCACGTAGAGCTGGGGAATGGTCGGCCAGCTGGCGTATTCCTTGATGCCCTGGCGGATGCCTTCATCCTCGAGCACGTTGACCGTGGTCGGTGCGTCGACGCCGCAGGCCTTCAGGATCTGGATGGCGCGGCCGGAGAAGCCGCACATCGGGAACTGGGCGGTGCCCTTCATGAACAGGACCACCGGGTTGCCCTTGACGATCTGGTCGATCTTTTGCTGCACGTCACTCATGATGTCTCTTTTCGGTTGAAGCGCGATGCCGGCTCGGGCCGGTCGCCACTATCGGGAAATCGGAGGGCGCGCGGACGGCGCGCACCGTTGAATCATTGATTTTACCGGAATCGGCCGCTTGCTTCAGGCGCCCGCCAGGGGGGCGGGCCGCAGCCGGGCGCCGGTGCAGCGCTCGTGGCCGGCAAGGTCCCGCGCGGTGAAGATATCGGCCATGCCGGCTGCCGCCAGCAGGTCGCGCGCTGCCTGGCCCTGGTCGTAGCCGTGCTCCATCAGCAGCCAGCCGCCGGCGCGCAGGTGCGCGGCCGCCCCGGCCACGATGGCGGCCAGGTCCGACAGGCCGTCGCCATGATCGGTCAGGGCATCGATCGGTTCGAAGCGCAGGTCGCCCTGGACCAGGTGCGGGTCCCCGGCGGCGATATAGGGCGGATTGCTGACAATCAGGTCGAAACGCTGCCCGGCGGGCAAGCCGGCATACCAGTCGGAAGCGAGAAAGCGCACATTGCCGGCGTCCAGCGCCTGCGCGTTGTCTTGCGCCACCCGCAGCGCGCCGGGGGAGATATCGGTGGCCCAGACCTCGGCGTCGGGCCGCTCGCAAGCAAGGGTGACGGCCAGCGCGCCTGAGCCGGTGCCCATATCCAGTACCACGGGGGTGGCCAGCGGCGCCAGCAGCCTGAGCGCGGCTTCCACCGCGATCTCCGTGTCAGGACGCGGAATCAGCACGTCGGGCGTGACGCGAAAGGCGCGTCCGAAGAATTCGCGTTCGCCCAGCAGGTAAGCCACCGGTTCGCCGGCCAGGCGGCGCCCCAGCAGTGCCGCAAAGCGGTCGCGCTGGGCGGGCGCCAGCATGTCGCCGTCGCGCGTGATCAACTGCGTGCGGGTCAGTCCGGTGACGTGGCTGAGCAGCAGGCGCGCTTCCAGCGCCGGCAATCCTGCCGCGATGGCCAGCGCCTGCGCCGCATGCACGGAAATCGTTT
>NZ_JARJLM010000039.1 GCF_029335485.1 Cupriavidus basilensis | reverse complement strand
GCCGGCCGCGTCAGGAATCAGCGCGCGCGCGTCCGCCAGCATGCTGTCGTTGAGCACCACGATGCGGTCATAGTGCTCGCGGCACTGGCGCCGCAGCTTGCGCAGCTTGCGGCGGTTCTCGCGCTCCAGGTGCGCCACGCTGAAATGCTGGTAGCCGATCATCGGCACCGGCAGCCGCCCGGTGAGCCGCGACAGCGACATGTCGTAGTCGACCACCAGGTCATAGTCGCGCGCGATGCCACGGAAGCGCCGGTTGACCAGCGGCTTGCGCAGCGGCGGCAGCAGCACTTCCTCGTAGATCTTGCCAAGCGGGCCCAGCTTGCCCGCTTTCTTCAGTTGCCGGCAGCGCGACAGCCAGGCCTCCGGCGCAAGGATATGGATCTTGACGTCCGGCGGCAACAGCGCGCGGAAATGCGTCTCCAGCGCCTCGGTGGGATAGGTCAGCGTCAGGCCCACCTCGAAGCGTTCGCGATCCAGCGAAGCCAACAGCGACACCAGCGAAGTCTCGATGCCGCCGCGCAGGAAATGGGTCAGGTGAAAAAGGATGCGTTGCTTGGCCATGCGGGACGTGGGAGATCCATGTAATGACGGGATGAACGGCTGCAATGCCGGCGGGGGCGGCGCGATGCCACGCACCGCCCCCGGAACTGCAGCCTGCTTCAGCCGTACAGCATGCGGACGTTTTCGCCCGACAGCGCCGCGCGGAAGCTCGCGAGCGCGTCGTCGGACGGGGTGACCAGCCACTGCCGGCCCAGCTCCGCCTCGCAGCGCGCGCCGGTGGTGGCGTAGCTGACGCGCACTGGCACGCCCGGCGTATTGGCCACCGTCGCCAGGTATGGCGTGAGCAACTCGCGCAGCAATTCCGTCGACGCGTTGCCGTTGAAAGCCAGGCCGACCGCGTCGGCGTACTTGGCGCGCGCGGCCACCAGGTCCATCACCGATTCTGCGGTGAAGCGCACGCCGCCGGTGAAGGTGTCATGGCGCGCATTGCCTTGCACGATGATCAGCTCGTCTTCGCGGAACATGTGGCGGTTGGCGTCGAACAGCTCGTTGAACACGGTCATCTCGACCTGCCCGGTGCCGTCGTCGACCAGGACGATCAGCATCTTGCCGCGCTGCGTCATCTGGGTGCGCATGCCGGTGATGACGCCGGCGATCACCTTGCCGCGCACATCGCGGCCGTAGCCGCCGCCATTGCCCTGCACTTCCTTTTCCAGCCCGGCCAGCGTGCCCTTGAGGAAACGGCCGACTTCGTCGCGATAGGCATCGAACAGGTGCCCGGAGAAGTAATAGCCCAGGGCCTGCTTTTCTTCCTGCAGCGTGCGCTTGGGCGCCCAGCGCGGCTCGTCCACCAGCTCAGGCCGGTGCGACTCGCCGGCGTCGGCCATCAGGTCGAACAGCGAGACCTGGTTGGCGGATTCGGCCTTCTGCTCGGCGGCTTCCATCGCGAGCGACACCGAGGCCAGCAACTGGCCCCGGTTGTCGTTGAGGCTGTCGAAGGCGCCGGCGCGGATCAGGGCTTCGATGGTGCGGCGGTTGACCTGGCGGCGGTCTACGCGTTCGCAGAAATCGAACAGGTCGGCGAAGGGCTTTTCCTCGCGGGCGCGCAGGATGTCCTCGATGGCGCCCTGCCCCGAGCCCTTGATGCCGCCCAGGCCGTAGCGGATGGTCTTGGCATCGGTCGGTGCGAAGCGGTATTCGCTGGCGTTGACGTCCGGCGGCAGCACCTTGAGGTTGTTGAGCTTGCAATCCTCGTAGAGGATCTTGACCTTGTCGGTGTCGTCCATGGCGAGCGACATATTGGCTGCCATGAATTCGGCCGGATGGTGCGCCTTGAGCCAGGCCGTGTAGTAGGCCAGCAGCGCATAGGCGGCCGCGTGCGACTTGTTGAAGCCGTAGCCCGCGAATTTCTCCATCAGGTCGAAGGTGTCGTCGGCCTTCTCGGCGGTCAGGCCGTTCTTGGCCGCGCCCGCGCGGAACAACTCGCGGTGCTGGGCCATTTCCTCGGCCTTCTTCTTGCCCATGGCACGGCGCAGCAGGTCGGCGCCGCCGAGCGAGTAGCCGCCGATGATCTGCGCCATCTGCATCACCTGCTCCTGGTAGACCATGATGCCGTAGGTCTCCTTGAGCACCGGCTCGACGCGCGGGTCCGGATACTCCACCTTCTCGCGGCCGTGCTTGCGCGCGCAGAAGCTGGGGATCAGGTCCATCGGGCCGGGGCGGTACAGCGCCACCAGCGCGATGATGTCTTCGAAGCGGTCGGGCTTGGCGTCCTTCAGCATGCCCTGCATGCCGCGGCTTTCCAGCTGGAACACCGCCACCGTGTTGGCGGTCTTGAGGATGTCGAAGGCGGGGCCGTCGTCGAGCGGGATATGGCTGCAGTTCCAGTCCGCCTTGGCAGGATCGAGCCGGCGGATATAGCGCTCGGCCCAGTCCAGGATGGTCAGCGTGGTCAGGCCCAAGAAGTCGAACTTGACCAGGCCGGCGGCTTCCACGTCGTCCTTGTCATACTGGCTGACCACGCCGCTCATGCCGTCGTTCTGCGCGCCCTGCGTGTAGAGCGGGCAGAAGTCGGTCAGCTTGCCCGGCGCGATCAGCACGCCGCCGGCGTGCATGCCGACGTTACGCGTCATGCCTTCCACGCGCTGCGCCAGCTCCAGCAACTGGCGCACTTCCTCTTCGTTCTTCTCGCGTTCGGTCAGCAGCGGTTCTTCTTTCTTGGCCTCCTCGATGGTGACCAGCTTGCCCGGCTTGAAGGGAATCAGCTTGGCGATACCATCGACGAAACCGTAGCCCAGGTCGAGCACGCGGCCCACGTCGCGCACCGCGGCCTTGGCGGCCATGGTGCCGAAGGTGGCGATCTGCGAGACCGCATCCTTGCCATACTTCTCCTTCACGTAGGTGATCACGCGATCCCGCCCATGCTGGCAGAAGTCGATGTCGAAGTCGGGCATCGAGACCCGTTCCGGGTTCAGGAAACGCTCGAACAGCAGCGCGTACTTGAGCGGATCCAGGTCGGTAATGCCGAGCGCGTAGGCCACCAGCGAGCCGGCGCCGGAGCCCCGGCCCGGGCCCACCGGCACGCCATTGTTCTTGGCCCAGTTGATAAAGTCCGCCACGATCAGGAAGTAGCCGGGGAAACCCATCTTGATGATGGTGCCGGTCTCGAATTCCAGGCGCTCGTAGTATTCGGGGCGCTTGGCCTCGCGCACCGCCTCATCGGGAAACAGCACCGCCATGCGCGTTTCCAGGCCTTCCTTGGCCAGGTGCACCAGGTAGTCGTCGAGCGACATGCCGTCGGGCGTGGGGAACAGCGGCAGGCGCGGCTTGCCGAGTTCCAGCGTGAGATTGCAGCGGCGCGCGATCTGTACCGCGTTCTCCAGCGCGGACGGGATGTCGGCGAACAGCGCGCACATCTCGTCCTGGGTCTTGAAATACTGGTCGGTGGTGAATCGGCGCGTGCGGCGGGGGTTGGCCAGCAGTTCGCCTTCGGCGATGCAGGTGCGGGCCTCGTGCGCGGTGAAATCGTCGGCGGTCATGAACTGCACCGGATGCGTCGCCACCACCGGCAGGCGCATCCGGGCCGCGAGCTGCACCGCCTGCTGCACATAGGCATCGGTGCCGGGATGGCCGGCGCGCTGCAGTTCGATGTAGAAGCGCTGCGGGAACACCCTGGCCCAGTGTTCGGCGGCACGTTCCGCCGCGGCATCGTTGCCGTTGGCCAGCGCCATGCCGATATCGCCGCCCATCGCGCCGGACAGGGCGATCATGCCGCTGGCCAGCGGCAGGCCGTCTTCGCCGGCCTCGTCGAACCAGGCCGGATCGACCTCGGCACGGCCGCGATGCTGGTTGGACAGCCAGGCACGCGACAACAGCATGCACAGGTTGAGATAGCCCCGCTGCTCCTGGACCAGCAGGAGCAGCCGCGCGGGCTTGTCGCGATCGTCGGGGTTGGTAAGCCAGACGTCGGCGCCGACCACGGGCTTGACGCCGCCGCCGCGCGCCTCCTTGTAGAAACGGATCAGGCCAAAGGCATTGGCCAGGTCGGTCAGGGCGAGCGCGCCCATGCCGTCGGCCGCGGCGGCCTTGACGGCGTCCTCCAGACGCACGATGCCGTCGACGACGGAGTATTCGGAATGGAGGCGAAGATGAACGAAACGAGGTGCAGACATGGGCGTAATTGTACCGGCTCGGCATGCCGCCGCCTGCGTTCTTTGTACCCCGGGCGAAATCGCAAGACCAAGCCGGGCACTAGGAAAAGGCCGGAAGATCGCCTCCGAGGCGCTATAATTTCGCCTTTCCAATCAGGCAGTTACCGCGCAGCTACAAGGCGCGGGCCGGGCGTGCGACACCTATGCAGATCGTAAACATCTCCGCTTACAAATTCGTCTCGCTGGACGATATCCCGGTGTTGCGCCCGGAAATGCGCGCGCGCTGCGAGGCGCACGGGCTCAAGGGCACCATCCTGCTCGCGCCGGAGGGCATCAATATGTTCCTGGCGGGGGTGCGCGAAGCCATCGACGGCTTCCTCGGCTGGCTGCACGCGGATCCGCGCTTTGCCGACATCGAGCCCAAGGAGAGCCTGTCCGGGAACCAGCCCTTCAAGCGCATGCTGGTGCGCGAGAAGAAGGAAATCATCACCATGAAGATGCCGCTGATCCGCCCCGAGGCGGGCCGCGCTCCTGCGGTGAAGCCGGTCGAACTCAAGCGCTGGCTGGACCAGGGGCACGACGACGCGGGCCGCCCGGTGGTGATGCTGGATACGCGCAACGCCTTTGAAGTCGCGGTTGGCACCTTCGAGCAGGCCGTCGATTACGACATCGCCAAGTTCAGCGACTTCCCGCCGGCCATCGCCGCGCGCAAGGCGGAATTCGAAGGCAAGACGGTGGTCTCGTTCTGCACCGGCGGCATCCGCTGCGAGAAGGCCGCCATCCATATGCAGGAAGCCGGCATCGAGCACGTCTACCAGCTCGAGGGCGGCATCCTGAAATATTTCGAGGAAGTCGGTGGCAGCCATTACCAGGGCGACTGCTTCGTCTTCGACTACCGCACCGCGCTGAACCCCAGCCTGGAACCGGCCGGCCCGAAGCAATGCTTTGCCTGCCGCGCCGTGGTCACCGCCGAGGAACAGCAGAGCCCGCACTATGTGGTGGGCAAGAGCTGCCCGCACTGCACCGGGCAGGACCAGGCGGCGGCCGCCTGATACGCGATACGGCGCTCATGCGGCGCCTTACAGTGATCAGGCCGCCAGCAGGTGGTACAGATTGCGCAACATGCCGGCGGTAGCGCCCCAGATAAAACGATGGCCGCCGTCTTCGCGCGGAAACGGCATGGCGTAGAACATCCGCTCGCCATCCACCCAGCGGAACAACCGCCGCTGGTGATGGGAAGGATCCATCAGGAAACCCAGCGGCACCTCGAATACATCGGCCACCTCGCGCGCATCGGGGCGCAGCGTGAAGCCGTCGCGCACCAGGCCCACCACCGGGCTGACATGAAAGCCGGTGCCCGTGATGTAGTCGGGCAAGGCGCCCAGCACTTCCACATAGTCGCGGACCAGCCCCACCTCTTCTTCGGTCTCGCGCAGCGCCGTGGCGACCCGGTCGATATCGAAGGCTTCGTGCCGCCCGCCCGGGAAACTGATCTGCCCGGCATGCGAACTCAAGTTGGCATTGCGCTCGGTCAGCAGCACTGTCAGCCCGTCTTCCCGCTCCACCAGCGGCACCAGCACGGCCGCATCGCGCAGCGCCAGGCCGCGGTCATAGACACGCGACTCGTCGGTCAGCTCCGGCGCCCACGCCGGCGGCGACTGCAGGCGATGGCGGATGAAATCCGGCCGCAGGCGCACCTCGGCGAGCGGCGGGTGCCGGATATCGGTGGAAACGATGGGGAGGGATTCGGGATCGAAGGCGGGGCGCATATCGATCGAAGTATGACAGAAGCCCGGCAATCCAGTCTGCGCGCACCGCAGCATCGGATGTCGCGAAAATGCAAAAAGGGCACCCGAAGGTGCCCTTTTTGCAGTAGCCATGACCGGCGATGCCGGCCGCGGCAACCGGCTTACTGAGCAGCTGCTGCCTTGGCAGGCGCTGCCTTGTATGCCAGCTTTTCCTTGATCCGCGCGGACTTGCCCGAACGCTGGCGCAGGTAGTACAGCTTGGCGCGGCGGACGTCGCCACGGCGCTTCACTTCGATCGCTGCGATCAGCGGCGAGTACAGCTGGAACGTACGTTCCACGCCTTCACCCGACGAAATCTTGCGCACGATGAAGGACGAATTCAGGCCGCGATTGCGCTTGGCAATCACAACGCCTTCGTATGCCTGCACGCGCTTGCGGTTACCTTCCACCACGTTCACGCTGACGATCACGGTGTCGCCGGGTGCGAATGCGGGGATGGTCTTGTTCGCGGTCAGACGCGCGATTTCGTCTTTCTCGATCTGCTCGATGATGTTCATCGTTTCTTCTCCTTGTCCATCATGCCGGCGTTGTCTGCCCCAGGCATGGCCTGGGCCCCGGCAGAGGATGGGGTTTCACCTGACGGGAGCGAGCTCCCGCCCTTCTTTCGCCAGCCACGCCGACAGAAACTTCTCGTCGGCACGGCTGAGCAATCCTTGACTGCGCGCCGCCTCGATCAGATCGGGGCGCTTCCTCGCAGTGTTCGCAAGCGCCTGCTGGCGCCGCCACTTCTCGATCTCGGCATGATGGCCCCCGAGCAGGATATCGGGCACCCGCACGCCTTCGTATTCTTCCGGCCGCGTGTAATGCGGACAATCCAGCAGCCCGTTGACGAAGCTGTCCTGAACCGCCGACTGGGCATCGCCCAGCACGCCCGGCAAATGCCTGACCACCGCATCGATGACGGCCATGGCCGGCAATTCGCCGCCCGACAGCACGAAATCGCCGAGGCTGATTTCTTCGTCCACGCGCCGGTCGATCAGGCGCTGGTCGATGGCCTCGTAGCGGCCACACAGCAGCACCAGGCCCGGACGCTGCGCCAGCGACATCACCTTGCGGTGCGTCAGCGGCGCGCCTTGCGGCGACATCAGCACCACGTGCGGGCGCACCGGCTCCGCCTGCTCTTCCGGCGTGGCCTGCGCAGCCTGCTGCGCGGCGCAGGCCGCATCGATCGCATCCTCCAGCGGCTTGGCCAGCATCACCATGCCAGGGCCGCCGCCGTACGGGCGATCGTCGATGGTACGGTAATTGTCGGTGGTGAAATCGCGGGGATTCCAGGTGCGCAACGTATAGCGCTGCTGCTTTGCCGCCCGGCTGGTGATACCCCAGTCGGTCAGCGCACGAAACATCTCGGGAAACAGCGTGATCACATCGAACTGCATCCGCCCCTCCCTTTACTTGCCACCCCGTTGCCACCAACCGGGCGCCCGCCGCGGGACGCTCAGTAATCCAGCCCCCAGTCGACCACGACCCGCCTGGCCGCGATATCGACCGAGCGCAGGAACGCATCGACAAAAGGAATCAGGCGCTCGCCCGCCTTGCCGTCGGGCAAGACATGCGCCACCTGCAGAATCTGGTGAGCACCGTTGTCGATCAGGCCGGATACTTCGCCCAGCGACTCGCCCTGCTCATTGAACACGGCGCAGCCAATCAGATCGACCCAGTAAAACTCGTTTTCATCCGGCGCAGGGAAATCCTCGCGGCGGATCCATACACGGCGGCCCTTGAGCGCTTCGGAGTGGTTGCGATCGGTCACGCCGTTCGCCTGTGCCACCACGGTACCGCTATGCTCGCGGGACTGCACGACCTTCACGCACAAGGCCTCGGACTGCACGGCCTCCGTCGCGCCAGGCAAGCCTGACGGCGGCGGCTTCAGCAGCCACCAGCGGCGCGCGTGCAGCAGCGCGCTGGCGTCGTCGGCATGCGGCTGGACCTTGATCCAGCCGCGTATCCCGTAAGCCGCGCCGACATAACCAACCTCGATCAGGTCGTCCGGCAGCTTCTCGGCATACGCCAGCGCAGCCGGCAATCCGGCTACGCCACGCGGCTTGAGAGCCTGCTTGTCCTGCTCACCGGCCTGGGGCCGGGCCGAGGGCTCGAGCGGCACATTGAGTGGCCGCCGCGCCGGGGCGCCTTGTTTGCGTTCGGTCACGTGTCGATTGCCACGCGTCGCGAATCCCGCGAAGCGCGCGTCACAACTATCAGGCTACGGCCTTGGCGGCGTTTTGCTTGACCAGACGGGCAACCGTCGGCGACAGCTGCGCGCCCACGCCTTGCCAGTAGGTCAGGCGGTCCTGCACCAGGCGCAGGCCTTCTTCGCTTTCCGAAGCCAGGGGGTTGTAGAAACCAATACGCTCGATGAAACGGCCATCGCGACGATTACGCGAGTCGGCGGCGACGATATTGAAGAACGGGCGCTTCTTGCTGCCACCGCGAGCCAGACGGATTACGACCATGGGTTTGATTCCTCAGAAAACTTGATGTTCGAACACGAAACGCAAGAGTATAGACCAAATCCCGAGCCCAAACAAACACTTAGAGCGATTGACTCGACACCCGGCCACAGGCATCGTGGCGAAACCCCGACAGGAGAGCACGTCATGCGTTCCTATCCTCACATTCAAGCCTTCCGCGCCCTGCTGGCAGCCACTTTTGCGGCGCTTGCGTGGCTCGCCCCGGATGCTGGCGCGCAAGCCATGCTGCCGCTGGAGCAAATCCAGCTGCCGCCGGGCTTTCGCATCGAACTGCTGAGCGCCGGGGTGCCGGAAGCCCGCGGCATGACGATGTCGCCCGGCGGCACCCTCTTCGTCGGCACCCGCGGGCAGGGCAAGGTGTATGCCATCAGCAACCCGCTCTCCGGCAGCCCGAAGGTACGCACGGTAGCCACCGGCCTGACCATGCCGGTAGGAGTGGCATTTCGCGACGGCGCCCTCTATGCGTCATCGACCTCGCGCATCGTCAGGCTCGATGATATCGAGGCCCGGCTCGACAATCCGCCCCAGCCGGTTGTTGTGAGCGATCGCTTTCCCACCGAAACGCATCACGGCTGGAAGTTTATCGCGTTCGGCCCGGACGGCTACCTCTACGTTCCGGTCGGCGCGCCTTGCAATATCTGCGCGCCCGACGAGAACCGCTATGCCAACATCATGAGGATGAAGCCCGACGGCACCGACCTGCAGGTGGTGGCCAGAGGCGTGCGCAATTCGGTCGGCTTCGACTGGCACCCTGCCACCCACCAGCTCTGGTTCACCGACAACGGCCGGGACAATATGGGCGACGACATCCCCGACGACGAACTGAACCGGCTGACCCGGGCGGGCCAGCACTTCGGCTACCCCTACTGCCATGCCGGCGACGTTCCCGACCCGGAATTCGGCAAGCGGCGGCCCTGCTCGGAATTCGAGCCGCCGGTGGCAAAGCTGGGCGCCCACGTCGCCGCGCTCGGCATGCGCTTCTACACCGGCAAGCAATTTCCGGCCGCGTACCGCAACAGTATTTTCATTGCCGAGCATGGCAGCTGGAACCGTACGGTGCCGATCGGCTACCGCGTCGCCCGGGTGGTCCTGAACGACCGCGGCCAGGTAGTGCGGCAAGAGATCTTCGCGCAAGGCTGGCTGCGCGATGGCAAGCCCTGGGGCCGCCCGGTCGACGTGCTGGTCGCCCCCGACGGCTCGCTGCTGGTCAGCGACGATATGGCCGGCGCCATTTACCGTATCCGCTACGCGCCCTGAGCCGCTGGGCCCGGCCCGGCGGGCGGCACGACGAAACAATCCGTTACACCGGTAACGGCTTTCGCCTAGGCGCACCGGGACCGCGTGCGTACCATGAACCCATACCTCGAACACCATCACCGCGCGACAGGATATTGGGATTCCGCATGTTCCCCCGCTCTCTCCTGCGCGACTCGGTGGCTGGCATCGTATTGGCCGTTTCCGTGCTCGGCCTCAACGCTGCGAGCCATGCGCAAGTCGCGTTCTGGCAACACAGCCGGCCCGAAGCCCGCAACGTGGGCAACGTCCCAGTCCAGGGTGGCTGGGAGATGGCAAGCGTGCGGGCCGAACGGCAGGATCATGTGCGTGCCCAGATTGAAAGAATGGAAGCCCGCGCGCGCGCCGATGACCGCCTCAATGGCCGCCCCTCGCCTCCCGAACGGGATGACGAGCGTGGCCGTCAACCCGGGCACAATGGCCAGGGCGACGGCGGCCGCGCCGAGCAGCGCAGTCCCGGCATGGGCCCGGGCTGGCAGGCGCGCGGGCGCGACGGCGGCCGTTAGGCCTGCCAGGCAACCCAGACCTCTCCCATTGCTGCCGGCCGCACGCGCGGCCTGCCGGCCATGCCTCGCGGCACCGGCCTGCCCGCCGCATGTGCCCCGCACCGTATGACCGTCCTTCCCATCGCCTGACCGGCGGCGTCGCGCAGCGTTCCGCCCGGCAGCAAATCCACGCCTGCCAGGGCAGGATGCGCTGGCGAAAAGGCTGCGGCGCCCGCTTCTCCCGCCAGCGTACAATGAGCGCCGGCGCCGGCATGACTGGCGCTGACCCGTTATCGGGCCGGCCGCCCCAGCCGGCCACCAACCTAGTTGTCGCCCATGCCTGCCGCTACCCAAGTTCCAGCCGCCGCCGCAACCGCCAAGCCACTTCCGGGCAAATCCAAACTGATCACCGTCGCCCTGGCCTTCCTGTTCGGCAGCGTGGGGCTGCACCGCTTCTATCTTGGGGGATGGCGCGACAAGTTCGCCTGGCTCCACCTGCTGGCGGCGCTGGCGGGTGTCGTCGGCGTGCTGTCGATGCAGACGGGGGCGGGCGAGCCCGCGCTGAACTGGAGCTTCGCCGTAGCCGGCGGCGCTTCGGTCATCGGCGCCTTCCTGTCGGCCATCGTGTACGGCCTGCGCCCGGACGACAAATGGGATGCGCGTTTCAATCCGCACGGCAAGCCGACCCGCTCCGGCTGGCCGGTCGTGATCCTGGTGATCCTGTCGCTGCTGATCGGCACCGGCCTGCTGATGGCCGGCCTTGCCATCAGCTTCCAGACGTTCTTCGAATCCCAGGTCGAGGCGGCGCGCGCCCTCTCGCAGTAAGCAGGACGCGCTAGCAGGCAGGCTGCCGATGCACTTCGACCTGCTGGATATCGCGGTATTCGTGCGCGCAGCGACGCTGGGCAACCTGTCCGCCGCGGCGCGCGACCTCGGTCTCTCCACCTCGTCGGCCAGCAGCCGCCTGGCCCAGCTAGAGCAGCAGATCGGCACGCGCCTGCTGCACCGGACCACGCGCCGCCTCTCGCTGACCGGGGACGGGCAGCGCTTCCTCGAGCACGCCGCGCAATTGCTCGATACGGCCGACCAGGCAGCACAGTCGGTAGGGCGCGCAGCGCAGGCGCCGCACGGGCAGCTGCGTGTTACCGTGCCCGCCTCGTTTGGCCGGCAGCACGTCTCGCCCGCAATCCCTGCCTTTCTTGCCGCCTATCCCGGCCTGACACTGGACCTGCGCCTGACCGACCAGGTGATCGGCCTGGTCGAAGCCGGCGTGGACGTGGCGCTGCGCATGGGCGCCCTGCCGGACTCCTCGCTGGTGGCGCGCGCCCTCGCCCCGAGCCATCGCACCATTTGCGCCTCCCCCGCATATCTTGCCGCGCATGGCACGCCCCGGCATCCGGAAGACCTGCGCAAGCACAATTGCATCGTGCTGGGCGACCAGGCGTCCTGGCAGTTCGATACGGCGCTGGGCAAGACCGTGGTGGCGGTGAGCGGCAACCTGCGCACGGACAACGGCGAAGTCATCCGCGAGGCGATCCTGGCCGGCACCGGCCTTGCCCTCAAGTCCACGTGGGACGTCGGTCCCTACCTGCGTAGCGGCGCCCTGGTCAGCGTGCTCACCGACTACCCGGTGTTGCCGTCCGTCTCGATCTGGGCGGTCTACCCCAGCCGCCGCCAGGTACCCGCCAAGACGCGCGCCTTCATCGATTTCTTTGCCGCCCGCTTCGGCTCCCCGCCGTACTGGGATTGCCCCGGGGCGACGCCTTCCGCCTGACGATGGCGCGCCGGAAAACGGCCTTGGCGGTTCAGCGGGAATACTGTATAAATATACAGTATCAACGCAGCCGCAGGACCGCCAACGTGACGACCCGACCTCCCTCCCCCAGCCCGCTCAAAGGGCGGGCGGCGCGCTCGAACGACGTGAGCCGGTTCGATGCATGGACCCGCGAACAGGTAGACGATGAGTGGCAAGCCGCCGATGCGCCAGAGACACCCCAGATCCAGACCGTTGTCTTCACGGAGAAGGCGAAACGCATCGTCTCGCACAACCAGTCGCCAGACCTGCCCTTCGACGCGTCCATCAATCCATATCGCGGGTGCGAGCACGGCTGCATCTATTGCTATGCGCGTCCCAGCCATGCCTATCTGGGGCTTTCGCCGGGCCTCGACTTCGAAACCCGACTGTACGCGAAGGAAAACGCCGCCGCCCTGCTGGCGAAGGAACTGGCTGCCCGCAACTACATACCGACGGTGATAGCGCTGGGAGCCAACACCGACCCCTACCAGCCCATCGAGCGCAGGCTCCGCATCACGCGGGGTATCCTGGAAGTGCTGGAGCGATTCAACCATCCGGTGGCGATCACGACCAAGTCGGGGGTGGTCACGCGCGATATCGACATCCTGCAGCGCATGGCTGCCAGGAACCTGGTGCGGGTCCATATGTCGGTGACCACGCTGAACAACGAGATTGCCCGCACGCTGGAGCCGCGCGCCAGCGCTCCGGCCCGCCGGCTTGGCGCGATCGCCGCCCTCAGCGAGGCCGGCATTCCGGTCGGCGTGATGGTGGCGCCCGTGATTCCGAGCCTGACCGATCCGGAGATGGAGTCCATCCTGGAGGCGGGCGCCAATGCGGGCGCAAAGACGGCGGCGTATATCCTGCTGCGGCTGCCGCGGGAAGTGGCGGAGCTGTTCTCGGAATGGCTGGCCACCTACCACCCGCTGCGTGCCCGCCATGTCGAAAGCCTGATCGCGCAGATGCGGGGAGGCCAGGCCTACGACCCGCGCTTCGGGACCCGCATGACCGGTACCGGCATCTTCGCCGAGCTGCTGCGCAAGCGCTTCACGCTGGCCTGCAAGCGCTTCGGACTCAACGCCGAGCGCCATCCGCTCACCACCGAGCACTTCTCCAGGGACAGCGCGGCGCCGCAGATGTCCTTGTTCTAGGCAGAACACCAGACACATGCCCGCATGCCGTCGTGCCGGCTGCGGGTTTCAGCCGTGTGGCGGCGCCTTCTCGTCGACGGCGATCGCCAGCGTTTCCTTGATCTCCTCCATCACCACATAGCTCTTGGACTGCGCGGCGCCCGGCAGTTGCAGCAGGATGTCGCCAAGCAGGCGCCGGTATTCGCCGATCTCGCGGATGCGGGCCTTGATCAGGTAGTCGAAGTCGCCCGACACCAGATGGCATTCCAGCACCTCGGGAATGCGCGAGACCTCGCGACGGAACTGCTCGAACATATTGCCGGACTTGTTGCCCAGCGAGATCTCGACGAACACCAGCAGGGCACTGCCGAGCAGCGCGGGATTCAGGCGCGCGTAGTAGCCCATGATGACGCCGTCGCGCTCCATCCGCTTGACCCGCTCGATGCACGGCGTGATGGTCAGTCCGACCGCTTCCGCCAGCTCCTTCATCGACATTCGCCCATCCGCCTGGAGCAAGGCCAGGATCTTCCGATCCAGCCGGTCCAGGCTGCGCACGGGCTGACGACTTGTTCTCATTACTTGTTCCTGTTTCCCTGAAAATTACGATAACTATGACTGCCGATATTTCAATAGTATAGAGATAAATACTTTATCCATTCCATTTTTTGGTTGAGAGCCCCCGACTATGCGCGTCCTCGTTCTTGGCAGTGGCGTAATTGGCGTAACCAGCGCCTGGTACCTGGCCCGTGCCGGCCATGAAGTCACCGTGGTCGACCGCGAGGCCGCGCCGGCGCTTGGCACCAGTTTTGCCAACGCAGGCCAGATTTCGCCGGGGTATGCGTCGCCGTGGGCCGCGCCGGGCGTGCCGCTCAAAGCCATCAAATGGATGTTCCAGGAGCATGCGCCGCTCACCATCCGCCCGGACGGCACGCTGTTCCAGCTGCAATGGATGTGGCAGATGCTGATGAACTGCACAGCCGAGCGCTATGCCGTCAACAAGGAACGGATGGTGCGGCTGGCCGAGTACAGCCGCGACTGCATCCGTACCCTGCGCGCCGACACCGGCATCGCCTACGAAGGCCGCCAGCAAGGCACGCTGCAAGTCTTCCGCACCGATGAGCAGCTCGACGGTGCGGCCAAGGACATTGCCGTGCTGGAACAAGCCGGCGTGCCCTACCAGTTGCTATCGCGCGAGGACCTCGCCGCCAGCGAACCGGCCCTGGCCGCCGTCAGCCACAAGCTGAGCGGCGGCCTGCGGCTGCCCAACGACGAAACCGGCGACTGCCAGCTCTTTACCCAGAAGCTGGCAGCCATGGCCGAGGGCCTGGGCGTGCGGTTCCAGTACAACCGGTCCATCGATGGCCTGCTGACCAAGGGCGGCGCCGTCACCGGCGCCATGGTCGGCGGCGAACCCGTCATGGCGGATCTGGTCGTGGTGGCGTTGGGAAGCTGGTCGACGCCTTTTGTGAAGAATCTCCTGCCGGGCCTGTCGAACCTGCCGGTGTATCCGCTCAAGGGCTTCTCCCTGACCGTGCCGATGACCAGCGCGGAACGCAGCCCCGTTTCCACCGTGCTCGACGAAACCTACAAGGTCGCGATCACACGCTTCGACGATCGCATCCGCGTAGGCGGCATGGCGCAGATCGTCGGCTACGACCGCGCCCTCGACCCGGCCAAGCGCCGCACGCTGGAACACGTGGTCACGGACCTGTTCCCGGGCGCCGGCGATGTCAGCCGCGCCAGCTTCTGGACCGGCTTGCGCCCGATGACGCCGGACGGCACGCCCATCGTCGGCCCCACCCCCCTCAAGGGGCTATGGCTCAACACCGGCCACGGCACGCTGGGCTGGACCATGGCCTGCGGCTCGGGCAAATTGCTGTCGGACCTGGTGTCGGGCACCTCGCCGGCGATTCGCGCCGATGACCTGTCGGTTGCGCGCTACCTGAAGCCATCGGGCATGCGCGCCGCGCACCGGCCCGCCGTGGCCTGACCTGGGCACGCTTCCCGCGCCTGCCGGCGGATCGCGCCGGCAGCAAGACCGGCCCCTGGCCGAACCTCTCAAGGCTCCCTGCCGCCCTTCCCGTTGAATCAGACATGCGTTCTGTCGGGTCATGGCGGCTCCGGAATCCCGTCGGCTATCCACATGGAAATCCTGGTCGAGCAGAAGCCTGACAACCTGAACCCATAGGTTGACCGGTTGCTGCCGGCGAGTCAGGCCGCGGCGAAGCACGCCGGAGATCGAAGGGCCACGGAGGAACTCCCCTTTTTCCTTGCGCGCGCGGCGTTCCTCCATCGTCAGCGTGGTACGTAGATCCGGGTCCGTACGGGCAGTATTATCAACAGTCAGCCCTGACGGTCGAAGAATCCCCATTTCTCGCCCACGCATCCAAGGAGGCCCGCGATGCCAGCATTCTCCACACTGACGATCGAGCAAGATCCGCAATCGCCACGGGTTGCCCGTCTTCTCCTCAACCGGCCCGAGCGGCTGAACGCGATCAACGACCAGACGCCGCGAGAGATCCGGGCCGCTGTCGAGTGGGCGCAGGCCAGCGATGACGTCCATGTCATCGTGGTCGAGGGCGCGGGCAAGGGATTCTGCGGCGGCTACGACCTGGCCGGCACGGCGGAGCAAAACATCGAGCACCCGTGCCAGCAGGAGAGCTATCCGTGGGACCCCATGGTCGACTACGCGTACATGAAGCGCAACACCGAAGACTTCATGAGCCTGTGGCGCTGCAGCAAGCCGACGATCGCCAAGGTGCATGGCTATGCGGTTGCCGGTGGCAGCGATATCGCCTTGAGCTGCGACCTGCTGGTGATGGCCAAGAACGCGCGCATCGGCTATATGCCAACGCGCGTCTGGGGTTGTCCGACCACGGCGATGTGGACCTATCGGCTGGGCCCGGCGCGCGCCAAACAGCTAATGTTTACCGGCGACACGATCGATGGGAAAACGGCGGCTGCCTGGGGCCTTGCCAATGAGGTCGTCCCCAGCGAGGAACTGGAGGCGGCGACGCTCAAGCTTGCCAACCGGATTGCCGGCGTTCCGCGCAGCCACCTTGCCATGCACAAGCTGGTGGTCAACCAGGTCATGCTGACCATGGGGCTGGAGCAATCGCAAACGATGGCCACGATGTTCGACGGCATCACACGGCACAACCCGGAGGGGCTCTGGTTTCGCCGGTACGCGCAAGCCGAGGGATTCAAGGCTGCGGTGCAATGGCGCGATAGCGGCAAGCCGATCCCGGAGGGCGACGAGGCGCGCGCGCTGATTCGCGAGCTGGAGGCGAGGCAGGGGAAATAGCCGCGAAGACAGCCGCGTGAACTGCGGCCGATAGTCCCGGCCCTCCTGGCTCAAGCAAGCCGGCAAAGAAAATGGGGGCAGTCACCTGGACTACCCCCCCAAATCGTCAACCAGCGTTGTCAGCGGCTGGCCCCGCAGAACCGCCGCTGTCCAGCCGCTGTCCTGCCGCTTTGCTGCCTGCGCCCAAGCGT
>NZ_JARJLM010000399.1 GCF_029335485.1 Cupriavidus basilensis | reverse complement strand
CTCCGCGAGCGGTTGCGCTGGGGCCGTCTTCTCCTCCAGCACCGCGACTGGCTCGATCGGTGCCGGCGGCGTGTGCGCTTGTCCGGCCACGGCTTCCGCCATAGCCGGCGGTGCCTGCCGCGCAGCAGCCGGTTCGCCCGGCAGGTGATCCGCGGTATTGTCCTGTCCCTGCTCACCGTCCTGAGGTGCGGCGTTACCGACCGGGATTGCGGCGCCGCCGGCCTTGGCCTGCACGGACGCGGGCGCCGCTGCGGCAACGGCCGCCGGCGCGGTGGCCGGGTTTCTCCCCGCATCGGGTCGGGCGGTGCGCGAACCGGCTTCCGGCAAGGTGGTGATGGCCGAGCGCACGACGGGTTGCGGCTGGCGCACGGGGTTGCTGGCCGCACTCGCGCGCGGTGTCGCGGCCGTTGCGGTGCCGCTGCTGCGAGCCTGCGCTGCCGTCGCCATGGCAGCAGTGCGGGGCTGCGCCGCCGCGGCGATCGAGGTGGTGGCGGCCGCCGCAGCGGATGCGGTGCGTGCGGTAGCCTGGCTGGCGCTCCTGTTCTGGCCGGTGGCACGCGCTGGCGCTGGCTTGGCGGGGGCCCTGGACACGGCCGGCTGCGGTGCCGGCGCGGCGGCTTCCGGCGGCGCAGCCTGCTGGAGCCATATCTCGCCCGGTTGCGGCGGCGACTCGCGGGTGCGCGCAGGCGGTTGCCAGACCGGCTGGCGCCGCGCCGAAACGGCTTCGATGCCTTTGTGGCGCGGTACATGGTCGCTCGTGCCCGGCACGGCGCCATGCGTCGTGCCCAGGTGCGTGGTTTCCCAGTTGTCCGGCTCGCGCACGGTGCGGACCGGTGTACGAACGGCACTGCGAGCCGGTGCAAGATCGGCTTCTTCCGGCTCCGCGGGGCGGGGCTCGCGCAGGAACAGGCTGCGCCAGGTTTCGCCGAAGATCATCGGCGCGGCCAGCGCCAGCACGCCCAGCATCACCAGCAGGCTGGCGCTCCAGCCGAGCATGCCGGAGACGAGCCCGCCCAGCGCACGCCCGGCGCTGCCGCCCGACGTGCTGCCTGCCATGCCGGCCTCGCCCGCAGCGCCCGTCAGCGCTTCCAGCGAAGCGCTCGCGCACAGCACGATCAGCGTGCCCACCCATACCCGGAGCGTGCCCCGGCCGCTCAAGAACCGGCGCTCGCCGGCAAGCAGGCGCGTCACCAGCCGCCATACCAGCGGCACAAGCCACAAGGTCGAAAATCCGAACCAGCCAAAACCCATTATCGAAACGCCATAATCAAATACCTCGGGCTGCGATTGTAGCGGGTCTGGGCGCCGTGCCTGCGCCCAAGATGGCCGCCGTGGCGCAATAGCGCCAGATTTCCGTGCAAAACCTCCCTCCTCCGCCGTGCGATCCGCCGCTGCCGGCCGAGAGCCATGCCCAGCATGCATCATCTACGCTACTATGAGGCGCACCTGCTTTCATCCCAACGCTTCTGCCTCCGCCACCCCACCGACAACCAGCCTGAGTCAACCATGCAGACGCGCTACGCCGAACTATCGGCCCTGGTGATCGACGACCACCCTTTCCAGTTGCTGGCCGCGGAGCAGTTGCTGACCCAGCTTGGCGTCAGCGACGTGCATTGCGCCTCCGATGGCCGCATTGCGCTCGACCTGCTGGCCGCGCGCAAGGTCGATCTGGTTCTGTGCGACATCGAAATGCCAGGTCTCAACGGACCTGCCATGATGGACGAACTGACCCGGCGCGCAGAGCATGCCTTTGCCGGTGCCCAGCCACTCTGGGTTTGGGTGTCCGCGCTGGAGGATGACATCATTGATTCCCATGTAAGCCTGGCCGATTCCGTCGGGCTTGTCCACGTCAGGGCGGTACGCAAGCCGATCTCGGTCGTGATGCTCGAGGAGATCCTGCAGGATGCGCTGGAGCGCGATCTCACCGCCCGGGTGCCCGCGGCGCCGGCCAGCCAGCCTGACGACCGCGAGCTGCTGGCTGCGCTGAAGACATCGGGCGCCATCTTTATCATGCTGCAACCGCAATTCAGGATCGGCA
Source organism: Cupriavidus basilensis (assembly GCF_029335485.1). Classification (GTDB taxonomy): domain Bacteria; phylum Pseudomonadota; class Gammaproteobacteria; order Burkholderiales; family Burkholderiaceae; genus Cupriavidus; species Cupriavidus basilensis_E. The sequence goes on along the minus strand of NZ_JARJLM010000399.1, from coordinate 12,174 downwards.
GCGGCGAGCTCGCCGGCGCCGAGGCGCTCTGCCGCTGGCGCCATCCGGACCTCGGGCTGATCCGGCCCGACCTGTTTATCCCCCGGCTGGAGGCGCTGGGCGAAGCCGATGCGGTGTTCCATCTGGCGGGCCGGCAATGCCTGACGGTGCAGCAGCAATTGCTGGCGCGCGGCGTGCGCATTCCCCTCAGCATCAATGCCTCTGCCCAGACACTGTGCCGGCCCGGCGTGCTTGACGCTTTCGACGCCATGGTGGAAGCCAGCGGCATGCCGCGCCAGCTCCTGATCATCGAATTGACCGAAGGCTATCCGGTGCATGACACCCGTGCCCTGTCGATCTCGCTGAACCGCTTGCGGCTGCTCGGCTACGGCGTGGCGATCGACGATTTCGGCATCGGCATCGCCACCCTCAAGCTGCTGGCGGACCTGCCCTTCACGCAGATCAAGCTGGACCGGTCCTTCGTGGTGGCGGTGCCCGGCAACAGCCAGCGCGCGGCAATCTGCCGCAATGTCATCAATCTGGCGCGCGACCTCAAGCTGGAGTGCGTGGCCGAGGGCATCGAGACCCCTGCCCAGCGCGACGCGCTGCTGGCCCTGGGCTGCGATCTCGGCCAAGGCTATCTATGGTCGCCAGCGCTGCCGCCCGATATGTTCGTGGCGGAGACGCTGGGGCGATGGACGCCCTGAAGGCTTGCGCTAGTTCCACCTGCCGCCGATGCCGCCCACGCTCAGCCGACCCGCTCCGAGCAACGCAACCGCCAGCGCGCCCGCAAGGTACATGCCTTGCAATTCCAGCGCCCAGCCACCGGTGTCGGCCAGCATGCCCAGCTGCTTCGTGTGCACCAGGCTGATCGCGACAAGCATGTTGACGACTACGATCACCGCCCCAAGCCGGGCCCAGATGCCAAGGATCAGCAGAACCGGCGCCACCACCTCGCCGATATAGACAAGGTAGGCCAGGGCCGGCGGGTAGCCTGCCTGCGTCACCATCTGCGTCACGAACCCCGGTCCGTTGATCAGCTTGGAAATGCCGTGCAGCAGGATCAGCAGCCCGAGCACGATGCGCAGTACCGCCTTGCCGAGGTCCTGGGATCCCTGGGAGCCATTCATGGTCGCCACTCCTTGTCCGGTTGGAAAAGCGATGCACCGCACGCAGGCAGTCCACGCCATCTGGCGCCAACCAAGCGCCTATAACTCCACGCGTGGTTCGCACCTGTACCTTAGTGCGCCCAACCGTGAAGGTAAAGCCGCAAGTTGCGCCGGCGCGTGCTTGCAGGTCCGGCCGATCCTGTTCAGATCTGGCTGATCGGGCGGTGCATGCCGGGCTGGCGCGGGGGCTGCATGCCCGCCTTGCAGGCAGTCTCGGGCAGGATATCGGCCAGAAAATCCAGGAAGCGCCGCAGCGCGGGCGGCATGCCCTTGCGGGACGGAAATACCGCGTGCAGCGTGCCAACCGGCATGATCCATTGCGGCAGCAGCACCTCCAGTTCCCCGCTTTCGATGGCGTCGCGGCAGAACATGCGCGGCAGCATCGCCACGCCCACGCCCGCGATCGCCGCCTCGCGCAGCAGGGCGAACTCATCGGTAATGAGGCGGGGATCGTAGACCACGTGGATCGACTGGCCGGTGTTGCAGGTCAGGGTCCACGCGTGCTTGCCATCGTGCGGCTTCTGGTTGACGCCGGGCATGCCGTCCAGGGCCTCGGGCGTACGCGGACGGCCGATGCTGTCCAGCAGCGCCGGGCTGGCCACCAGCATCAGCGGGCTTTCGCCGTAGGTGCGGACCACCAGCGAGGAATCGTCCATGACCTCGCGCACCCGCAGCGCCAGGTCGAAGCCTTCGGCGATGACGTCGACGCGGCGGTTGGTGGCCTCCACCTCGATGCGCACCCCGGGATTGGCCTGCATGAAACGCCCGATGGCGGGCGCCAGCAGGCTCTGTGCGATGGCCACGGGGCAACTCACGCGCAAGGTGCCGCCCGGCTGGTCGCGCGCCTGCTCGATCACTTCGCGCGCGGCGTCCGCTTCGGCCAGCATGGCGCGGCAGCGTTCGTAGTAAGCCTCGCCAATCGGCGTCACCCGCACCTGCCGGGTGGTCCGGCGCAGCAATTGCACGCCGAGATCGCGTTCCAGCTGCGCAATGCGCCGGCTCAGCCGGGATTTGGGCACGCCGCTGGCGCGGCTGGCGGCAGAGAAACTGCCGTGCTGGACCACCTGGGCAAACAGAGAGAGATCGTTCAGGTCTTGCATCGGACTTCCTTGTGGGGTGGGCGCGCCAGGATCATTCAGGCCGGCGTTCTGCACTTGGAACAATAAGTTCTATTTTGCCCCACTACCGGCATCAATGGCGGACCGCTATCTTTTGCTTCATCAACCCGAACCCCTGTGGAGATGAACATGAAGATCCTGCAAATCGACTCGAGCGTACTTGGCGGCCATTCCGCTTCCCGCAGCCTGACCGCCAAGGTCGTGGCCGACCTGCGCGCCAGGCACCCCGAAGCCAGCCTGACCGTGCGCGACCTGGACCAGGACGCCCCGGCTCACCTGTCCGGTCACCTGCTGCCCGTGCTGGGCGGTCCGAAGGACGGCCTCAACGCCGTGCAGGAAAGCGAACTGCAACGCACCGAAACCTTCCTCAAGGAATTCCTGGAAGCCGACGTGCTGGTCGTGGGCGTGCCGCAATACAACTTCAGCATTCCCAGCCAGCTCAAATCGTGGATCGACCGCATCGCCCAGGCCGGCCGTACTTTCAAGTACACCGAGTCCGGTCCGGTGGGCCTGGCCGGTGGCAAGCGCGTGATCGTGGTGTCGTCGCGCGGCGGCGTGCGCCAGGACGCCAGTGCGCTGGACCTGCATGAGCAGACCGTCGACGTGGTGTTCCGCTTCCTCGGCATCACCGATATCACCTATGTGCGCGCGCACGGCCTGGCGTTCGGCCCCGAAGCCCGTGAAGCCAGCCTGGCTGCGGCCCGCACCGATGTGGCAGCCCTGAACGACGGCGCCGCCCTGGCCGCCTGATCCCGGCCCGGCGGCAGCACGCCGCCGCGCAGCAAGACCCGCTCCCGCCCGCAGCCATGCCGGCGGGAGCATTGCCATCCGGAACGGCACGCCCGGGTTACGGCAAGCGAGCCAGCAGCGTGGCCCGCACGTCCCTCTTCAGCACCTTGCCCACTTTGGAGCGGGGCAGGTCCGGCCAGACCTCGACTTGCTTCGGGGCCTTCACGCTGCCGATGCGCGCTTTGGCAAAGGCCTTGACCTCCTCGACATCGACCGCCCGCCCGGGATGAAGCTGCAGCACGGCGACCACCCGCTCGCCCCATTTCTCGTCGGGCAGGCCGACCACCGCGCTGTCCTGTATATCCGGGTGCTGCATCAGCGCCTGCTCCACCTCGGTGGAGTAAACGTTGAATCCGCCCGAAATGATCATGTCCTTGGCACGATCAACGATGTAGAGGAAACCATCGGCATCCAGGTAGCCAATGTCGCCGGTATGGTGCCAGCCATGGCGCGAAGCCTCACGCGTGGCGGCGGGATCCTTGTAGTAGCCCATCATGACCAGCGAGCCACGCACCACGATTTCGCCGCTCTCGCCATTGGGCAGCAGGCGCCCGTCGGGATCCATGATGGCCACCTGCACCAGCGGCCCCGGGCGCCCGGCCGATGCCAGCCGCTCGCGCGCCACCGATCCGTCCGGGTTGAAATGATCGTCCGGCGGCATCATCGAAACCATCATCGGTGCTTCGGTCTGCCCGAATAGCTGGGCCATGACCGGGCCGATCCGCTGCAGGGCCTCTTCCAGCCGGGCCGCCGACATGGGCGCGGCGCCGTACCAGAAGCATTGGAGCGAATCGAGCCGGGCGCCCGCCAGTGCCGGATGCTGCAGCAACATATAGATCAGGGTGGACGGCAGGAAGGTATGCGTCACGCGATGGCGCTCCACCAGCCGCAGGAATTCGCCCAGGTCGGGCCGGGGCATGATCACGATCTCGCCACCCAGGGCCATCATCGGCAGGCATAGCACGCCCGCCGCATGGGTCAGGGGCGCCAGCGCCAGGTACACGGGCCGCCCTTTGAACGGGTAGCCCATCAGGGTCAGTGCCGACATGGCTTCCAGGTTGCGGCCCGAGAGCATTACGCCCTTTGGCTTGCCGGTCGTCCCGCCGGTGCCGGCGATCATGACCAGGTCGTCGGCAACGGCCTGTTCCAGCGGATCGCCGGGTATGCTCTCCAGCCATGCTGCCAGCGCGGGGGCGAAAGCCTGCGGCTGGTCCAGGCAGACCAGCACCTTCAGCCTGGGAAGCTGGGCGCGCAGCTGCGCCACCAGCGGCGCGTAGGCGCTATGAAAGATCAGGCAGGTGCAATCGAAGGCATCGAGCACATAGCGGTTTTCAGCCGCTTCGTTGCGCGGGTTGATCGGGCACCATACCGCCGCCGCGCGCGATAGCCCGAAAACGCAGGCAAACGCCGTAGCGTCGTTCGACGAAAGCACCGCCACCTTCTCGCCCGGCAGGATACCGTCGCGCCACAGCGCGCGGGCTACCCGGCAACTCAGTTGCTGGACTTCGGCATAGGACAGGGTCGCGTCGCCCATGGTCAGGCACGGCGCCGCCGGGTCCCTGGCGGCGCCTTTGTCCAGATAATCGATCAAACGCATGCGGTTCTCCGAAAACACAGGTGCCCGGGCCTGCCGCGTGCAGGCCCGGGAGCATCAAAGGCTGACGGCGGGCTGCTCAACGGTGCACGGTCAGCACGGGATCCATCACCAGCCCGAAGCTCTTGAGCACCCCCAGCAGTTCCCGGTGACCGAAAGCCTGGCAGCCCGATGCCAGCCCGGCTCGCCGGGGAGCCTGCTGGAGCAGTGAGTACGCCGCATAAGCCTGCAACAGGCCGGTCTGCTTGTAGTTGCAGTTGCCGTGGATCACGCAATGGGCCCGCCCCAGCGGCCCCGAGGCATAGACGGAATCCAGCGAACTGTTGAGGCGCGGATTCTCGCGCGGCGGCATGCCCGCCTGCACCGAAGCCGCGATCTCGGCCAGTGCCGCTTCCTGCTGGTCGATGGGCAAGACCTTGATCTTCTCCTCGACCATCTGCGCGGTGGCGATCACACCCTTCATCACCTCGCGGGAGAATACGCCGCCGGCCACCCTGCAATTGGCCACGCGCGGGTCGTCCTTGAACCAGACCGGGTGGCAGGTGCCGCCCCAGGGCAGGGCCAGCGCGCTCTCGTGCTGGCCGGGCACATTCACCTCGAAACTGGTGCCCGGCGCCCATTCGGCATACTGATTATTGGCCAGGTAATACCATTTGGCTTTCAGGATGGTGAAGATGGTCTGGGTGGAGGCGTAGGTCGGGAAGCCTTTCCACAGCACCAGGATGTCGAGCGTATCCAGCCCCGGCGTTTCCAGGCAGATATTGGCGGCAATCTCGCCGGTGGTGTACATCTGCGCCAGGCCGGGCGACAGCAGCAGGCCTTTTTCCTGGAACCTGGTCCCCCAGCGCGACTGGGCTTCGAGCAGCCAGTCCTGCTCGCCGGTGGTATCGGCGTAGTGGCAGCCGGCCGCCAGGCAAGCCTCGACCACCTCCCCGCCCAGCTTGATGAATGGGCCCACCATATTGCTGACCACCCTGGCGCCGCGGAACAGTTCGGTCAGGGCCTCGGTGGTGTGCTCCACGCCGACCACCTCATAGTCGGCCGTCTCGATGCCCGGAATCCTGTCCATCACGGCCTGTACCCGGGCTGCATCGCGACCGGCGGCAATAAAGGGCACGTTGAACTCGCGCAGGTATTCGCATACCAGCCGCCCGGTATAGCCTGAGGCGCCGTAGACCACGACGGGTTTTTTCTTGCTCATGGATGTCTCCTCTTGTTCCAACTATTCCAACTATTCCAGTTGTTCCCATTGTTTCTCTTGCCGGAGAACGCGCGTGCCGCCTCACATGCCCATGCCGCCGTCGACGGGCAGGCCGGCGCCGGTGATGAAGCGGGCAGCGTCGGAGCACAGGAAGAGCACGGCGTCCGCCATGTCGGTCACGTCGCCCAGGCGGCCCAGCGGGGTCTGCCCGATCACGTCGGTCACCGCCGCTTCCGTGGTGGGCCAAAGCCCGGCGGCCACGAGGTCGTCGGCAAGCTGCATGCCCATCTGGGTCGGCACCAGCCCGGGATAGAGGCAGTTGACCCGGACCCCGTAGCCGAGCTTGCCCGACTCCAGCGCACCGACGCGCGTCAGGCGGTCGACTGCGGACTTGGTGGCCGAGTAGCCGGCGATGGCGGGAAATGCGATGGTGGCCGCAACCGAGGAGATATTGACGATGGCGCCCCCCTTGCCATTGGCCGCGGGGCGCATGGCGCGGAACGCATGCTTCATGCCAAGCGCCGTGCCGATGACGTTGACGTCGAACATGCGCCGCAGGTCGGCGGCATCGATATCGGCCAGCAGCGAGGTGATTTCAATGCCCGCGTTGTTGACCAGGATGTCGAAGCCGCCGAGGACGCTGCCGGTGGCGGCAACCGCTTCGGCCCAGCTTTCGTCTCGGGTCACGTCCAGTGGGACAAAGCCCGCCTGCACGCCCGTGACGGCAATCCTGGCCGCGGTCTCACGGCCAGGCTCGGCCAGAACGTCCCCAATCATGACCGAGGCGCCGGCGCTGGCCAGCGCCTCGGCAATACCCGCGCCAATACCGCGGGCGCCACCGGTCACCAGGGCCTTGCGCCCTGTCAGGTCGAATCGTGCCATCGCTGTCTCCTGTAGGTTTGTTATGCGGATGGAGTACTCAGCCTAGAAATCGACTTGACACCTGTCAAGATTTTATTGGGCAACTGTCCAAAATATTGGGTTTGCATTGCGCAACGGCCGCAGCGGGCATGCTATGCTTGCCGGACACTGGAGCAACCGACGGCGCCCCATGCCGGCAAGCGTAGACATGGCAGAACAGCAGGAAAGGCACCCGCAAAGAGTGCCGCGCAAACGCGTGGACAAGTTCGCCGAACGCCGCGCCGAGCTCGGCGAAGCCGCGCTGGCTACGCTGGCGGCCCTGGGCTATGCACGGACCAGCCTGCGCGAGATCGCGCAGAACTCCGAGTTCTCGCATGGCGTGCTCCACTACTACTTCAACGACAAGACCGACCTGATCGTCTGCAGCGTGCGCCAGTACAAGGCCCGCTGCGTTACCCGCTATGACAAGGTGCTGGCGCAAGCCACCAGCTATGACGCGCTGACGGAGGGCTTCCTGACCATCCTTGGCGACACGCTGCGCGATGAGGCGCATATGCACCGGCTGTGGTACGACCTGCGCGCGCAATCCCTGTTCGAAGCGGCGTTCCGGGCGGATGTCGTGGAGATAGACCAGAGCCTCGAGGACATGACCTGGCGCATCGTCGGCCGGTTTGCGGAACTGCGCGGCACCCCGGCCTGCATGTCCCCGGCGGCAGCCTATGCCGTGCTCGACGGCTTGTTCCAGCGCTGCCTGCTGAGCCACCTGTCCGGCGATCCCAATGCCGTTGCCACGCTGCGGGCCGAGGTGGGACAGGCGCTCTCTTATCTGTTTGGCCAGCCCGCCAGCGCGCAGCCGCCGGCTCTGTAGGCGTATGCCTGCTATGCCCGCCGCCCGAATCGGGTCTATGATGGTTTCGAACGCCTGAGCGGTTTCGGTGCACGTCCATCCAGGGGGAAGCCCGCCCGGCCTTGCTGCGCGAGCCTGGATCGGAACCTGTCCGCAATCCACACGCCACGGCCAGCCGCCCTCGCAGCGGCATCCGCGGCAGATGCAAAGTCCGATCCGGGAGCCCGCATGTCCTCTGCCCTGCTGCCTGCCAGCGCCGTGCACCCTCCGCACGAGCCCGCATTGCTTGCCCACTACCGCCACGTGCGCGCGGCCAGCGAGGCCATGGTGGCCGATCTCACCGACGCCGATGCCACGGTGCAGTCCATGGATGACGCCAGTCCCGCCAAATGGCACCTCGCGCATACCACGTGGTTTTTCGAGGAATTCGTGCTGACGGCCCGCATTCCGGACTATGAACCGGTCGATCCGCAGTACCGTTACCTGTTCAATTCCTATTACGAGTCGGTCGGCGCGCGTCACCCGCGCCCGCGCCGCGGGCTGCTGACGCGGCCCTCGCTGGACGAGGTCCTGGCTTACCGCGAGGCAGTCGACGAGACCATGCTCAGCCTGCTCATCAGCGCCCAGACCGATGCCGAGGCGGCGCTGATCGAACTCGGACTGAATCACGAGCAGCAGCACCAGGAGCTGCTGCTGACCGACATCCTTCACCTGTTTGCGCAAAACCCGCTGAAGCCAGCCTTCGCGCCCGAGCTGCTGGCACCGGTGATCGCCGATCCGCGCCCCGCGGCGGAATGGATCAGCCTGGCCGGCGGCATTGTCGCCATCGGCCATGACGGCGACGGTTTCGCCTTCGATTGCGAAGGCCCGCGCCACAACGTGCTGCTGCAGCCGTACCAGCTATGCTCGCATCCGGTCAGCAACCGGCAATGGTTTGAATTTATCGAGGATGGCGCCTACCGTGCCGCCGGGCTGTGGCTCTCGGACGGCTGGCGCTGGGTGTGCGAGCAGGGTATCGAGGCACCGCTGTACTGGGAGGAACGCGACGGCACCTGGTGGCAGATGAGCTTGCGCGGCATGCAGCCGGTGGATCCCGACAGTCCGGTCACGCATATCAGCTTCTATGAGGCCGACGCCTTCGCCCGCTGGGCCGAGCGGCGCCTGCCCACCGAGGCGGAATGGGAGCACGCGGCGCGCAACCTGCCAGCCACGGGGAATTTTGTCGAGGGACGCGTATTGCGGCCGCTGCCCGACCGCCAGAACACCGCCGGCGCGTTGCGCCAGATGTTTGGCGACGTGTGGGAGTGGACCGCCAGCGGCTTCCAGCCCTATCCGGGCTTCCGCCCTGGCGCCGGTGCGGTGGGGGAATACAACGGCAAGTTCATGTGCAGCCAGATGGTGCTGCGCGGCGGTTCCTGCGTGACGCCGGAATCGCATATCCGGGCAAGCTACCGCAACTTCTTCTACCCGCACCAGCGCTGGCAATTTACCGGCGTGCGCCTTGCCGACGACGCCTAGCCGGGGCGGGAGATGGCGCGGAAACGGGCGAACGTGGACAGGCGCCCGCCCGTCTTCCCGCCTTCAGGTCAGTTCCAGCCCTTGCGCGGGGCTTGCGAGCCTTGCGGCGCCTGCGGATACAGCTTCTGCCAGCGCGATTTCAGCCCGTCGGCGATTTCCGCCTGGTGGTAGCGCTCGGCAAAATCGATCACCGTCATGCCCTGCTGGTTCTTCAGCCGCATGTCGGCACCCTCGTCCAGCAGCAGCTTGACCGTCTCGATATGCCCACCGCGCGCCGCCATCATCAGCGGCGTGGTGCCGTTGGGGCTCTCCGCGTCGATATAGGCGGCGTGGTCGACCAGGAATTTGACGATCTCGTTGTTGCCGTTGGTGGCGGCGTAATGCAGCGGCGTCCAGCCGGTCTTGTTGATCTCGACCTCCATCTGGTCGACCATCAGCTTGACCATGTCGATCTCGTTCTGCAGGCTGGCCATCATCAGCGGCGTCTCGCCGGCGGCGTTGGTCTTGTCGAAATCGATGTTCTTGGCGCGGATCAGCGCGTTTGCCACCTTCAGCGATTTCTCCCGCAGCGCCACTATCAGCATGGGGTTGCCCTTGGCGTCGACCAGGTTGGGATCGACTCCGCGCGCCAGCAGTTTCTGCGCGGTATTGGCGTCGTCGAACTCCACCGCCTTGCGCATATCGTCGGCCGGCGTCGCCCATGCGAGGGTGCTGGCCAGCAGCGCCGCAGCGGCGGCAAGGCCTCGGAACGATTTCATGTCAAACATGAGATTCCCTGTTTATATGCTTGAAAAGCCTGAAGAAATTATCGGATGTCTGTTCCGCCAGCTGCGCGACCGGAATGCCACGCAGATCGGCGATGAACTCTCCCACATGACGCACCCAGGCTGGCTGGTTGGTCTTGCCGCGGTAGGGCACGGGCGCCAGGTAAGGTGAATCGGTCTCGATCAGCATGCGGTCCAGCGGCACCCTGCGCGCGGTCTCCTGCAACTCCACCGCGTTCTTGAAGGTGACGATGCCCGAAAAAGAGATATGGAAGCCCTCGTCCAGCGACTGCCTGGCGATCTCCCAACTCTCGGTGAAGCAGTGCATGACGCCACCCGCGGCGCGCGCGTCCTCCTCGCGCATCAGGCGCAAGGTGTCGTCGGCGGACGAGCGGGTATGGATGATCAGGGGCTTGCCGGTCTGCCGCGCCGCACGGATATGGGTGCGGAAACGCTCTCGCTGCCACTCCATGTCCGCCACGCTGCGCCCGTTCAGGCGGTAATAGTCAAGCCCGGTCTCGCCAATGCCGACCACGCGTGGATGCTGCGAGAGCGTCAGCAGGCGCTCCAGCGTAGGCTCCTCGCCTTCCTCGTAGTCGGGGTGCACCCCAACGGTGGCGTAAAGGTGCGGATGCTGCTCGGCAAGCGCCAGCACGCGCGGGAAATCTTCCAGCGTGACCGAGATGCACAGCGCATGCGAGACCTGGTTGGCACGCATGTTCTCCAGCAATTCGGGCAGGCGCGCGGCCAGGTCGGGGAAATCGAGGTGGCAGTGTGAATCGACAAACATGGGGGTGGCTTTTTCCGGATAGAGGCGCCGCTCGGGGCGGCGCCGCCTGCCATTGTATCCGGTCGCACCGGCATGCCAGCCGCATGGCGGACCATCGGGCGTGCCGAACCGCCCGATGGGCCTCCCGGCGTGCCCGGGGCGGTCTTACTCCGCCGGCTTCGTCAAATGCCGCCCGAGGATGACCAGGTCGCGCTCCACGCCATCGAGCACGGCCACGCGCGGCAGGTTGCCCCAGCGCTCGAAACCGAGCGCGGCGAACAGGCCGAGGCTCGGTCCGTTATGGCCGAAGATAAAGCCCAGCAGGGTATTCACCCCGATCTGCGGCGCATGGGCGATCGCCTGCTGCAACAGGTAGCGCCCAAGGCCTTGCCCGCGGCGGCTGGCGTCGAGGTAGATCGAGACTTCGGCGGTGGCGCCGTAGGCCGGGCGTCCGTAGAAGTCGGAAAAGCTGAGCCATCCGGCCATGTTTCCGTCCCGGTCCTCCGCCACCCACAGCGGCCGGCGCTCCGGCTGGTGGGCATCGAACCAGGCCTGGCGCGACGACACCGAAACCGGCTCGGTGTCGGCCGTAACCATGCGCGACGCAACGGTGCTGTTGTAGATGGCAACGATGGCGGGCAGGTCGTCCTGCTGCGCGATTCTGAGGGAGAAACCGGAATCACTCATTTGGGAATTCTTCTGAAACAACCATTTAGGCAATAAAGTTAAAGTCAGCTACAGAGTCTGGGTGGGCCGCCCGGACTCGATGGTCTTGCCCAGGATTTCCTCCACGGCACGGCGCAGGTTGCGGCCATTCTCGTCGTCCGGCAGGTGAATCCCGATACCGGGCGTCTTGTTCGGCGTGCCCACCGGGGTAATCCAGGCCACCTGGCCCGCGACCTGGTATTTCTGCGGGCGGTCGAGCAGGGAAAGCACGAGGAACACCTGTTCGCCCAGGCGGAAAGGCCGGTTGCTCGGCACAAAGATGCCGCCGCGCTGCAGGAATGGCATATAGGCGCCGTAGAGCCCCGCCTGGTCCTTGATCGAGAGCGAAAGCACGTTCGGCCGCGACGGCGCGCCCGGCACTGTCGGGGCTCCGATCCCGGCGCCCGCACCCGCCGCGCCCACGCCTGCGGCGCCGGGAACGCTGGCGCCCCGTGCCCCTGTCACTGCTGTGTTCATGACTGACCCCTTGTTACAGAGATGGCCTTGAGGCCTTATTTTGCTTATTCGACTTATCTGACTTATCTGACTTATCTGAAGACCTGGACTTACTGGAACAACTGCCGGTACTCGAGAAACACCGCTTCCATCACCAGCCGCGCCGCCAGCGGGTGATTCTCGCTGCGGCGGTAGGTCACCAGCCGCGCCAGGAACGCCTGCAGCCGATGCGCGTCGGAAGCCTGCGCGCAGCGCGCCAGGACCGCCTGCTCGCGCGGGAAATAGCGCGGCGCCGGGGCTGCCGCCAACTGGGCCGACAGCAGATCGTACGTCCAGCGCTGCAGGATGCCAAGCACCGACGGCACCGGCAGCTTCTGGACCTGCTCGGCGGCGGCGAGCGCATC
>NZ_JARJLM010000398.1 GCF_029335485.1 Cupriavidus basilensis | reverse complement strand
TTTCTCCTCTCAGGAATTTCCATGAACACAATCGCAACCCCCATCGACACCGCAGCAGACGCAAAGCCGGTGCTGCTGATGGCAGTCACGCCTGACCAGGTCTCCGGCGCCATCAAGGCGGCCGGCTGCGCTGTCACGCTCATCGAGCAGGATGGCGTAGTGCGTCTGCACAGCGCCAGCCACGGCGTTGGCTACCAGGTACTCTGGGGCAATGCCATCGCGCCGGACGCATACCTGGATTTCACGCTGAGCTGCCCGCTGCGGGTGCAAGGCGGATCGGTGCCGGAAGCCGTTCTCGGCGATTGGCACCGTGGCAAGCGCTTTGCCCGCGTCGCGCAGCATGGCGAATTCCTCGTACTGGAGATGGACGTGGTGGTATCCGGCGGCGTGGGCCCCGACTATCTCACGGTGGCGATGCAACTATGGACGCAGATGATGGGGCAGTTCTTCCTTCACCTGCGCAATTTCCAGCCTGCCGCTGCCGAAACGCCGGCAGAAACGGAAGCTGTCGCGGCGCAGGACGCTGCCGCAACGCAGGCGGATGCCGAAGCCGGGGTGGCGGCCGCCACCGCATGAAGCCGCGATGCCGGCCGTACGCGCACGGCGTTTCCCCGGGCGCGTGACCTGACGAACGTTGGAAGTGGAAAGCAAGCGCATGAGCGACCACCTTGAGCCGCGCTGGAGCATGGGCTCGCCGGATGACGAGCCCCTTCTCATTACCGATATGTCGCCGGTGGAGCTGGCGCGGATGCTGCATGACTTCGGCTATCCCATGGTCAGGATCGACGGCGTGGCCGGCGACGGCGCCCTTGTGGCAAAGCTCGGGTCGGAAGTCGCGATCCGGGGAGACGAGCGGTTCTCCGTCTGGGAGAACCGCTACCGCGACTACAGCTTTTGCGCCGGCCTGCCCGCCGACGGCGTGGTTCCCGCGGCGAGCATCGCCCACTGGAATCGCACCCGGCGCTTTACGCGCCTGTACGAAGCGCACGGCATCCTGATGCTGGAGATGGATATCAGCCTGGCGGGCGGCGTGACGCCAGGCTTCGTCCTGAACGCCATCGAGCGCTGGGAGCGAGCGGTGCAGGACCTGCTGGACTTCATCGTCAGGTCGGCCCGGTGCGTGAGCGCGGTGCCGGCCGGCGCCGAACTGCTGCACTGACGCATCGGCGCATCGGCGCATCGGCCGGGTAGCGATGTGTCCCGGCACAGGCCGCCCACCCGGCGCGGTGCATGAAGCTTCCGTGACAAACCGCACGCAGGCCCGACGAACTCCGTCTTACTATCACGACGACAGAAAAGACTCCCGATGCCCTCCCCAACCGAATCCATCCCGCAGTCCCTGACCCTGGCCGGCCAGCGTGCCGCCATCCGGCGCGGCTGGCGTGGCCTGCTCAAGGCGCTTGGCGCGGCGGGCCTGGGGCTGACGGCGGCAGTATCGCCGGCCACTCCGGCATCCGCCCAGGCCGCCACGCAGACGCCCGCGCAGCCGGTCCCGCAGCACTGGATCCGCTATGCCCAACTGGCCAGCACGCAGTTCCAGGCGCGGCTGGGCGACCAGACCGACGAGACGGTACTGCGCTTGCAGGGCTGGATGCAGGACCGCATGCTGCATGCTTCGCGCCAGTACCCGCCGCCGCCGTTGACGATGCGCGTCTGGTTCGCCCCGACCGGCCGCGTGGAGCGGGTAGAGTTCGCCTCGCTGGGCGATCCGCAGGCCGATGCCGACCTGCGTGCGTTGCTGGCGATGCGGCCGTTGTCCGAGCCGCCCCCGCCGGACATGCGCCAGCCGATCGTGCTGGAACTTGCGCTGGAATTCCCGGTGGCCGGTTGACGCGATGGCGCTGCCGCCGGCCGCCGTGGAGGGCCATCGGCTGGCGCCAGCGCAGGCACGGGCTTGCCGCAGCGGTTTCCTGCCCGTGCAACCTGTTCGCATGCCCGGCGGCGCGCGCATGAATGTTTCGTGACAATCGACAGGCCCGGCAGGCGACTTCCGTCTATCCAGGACGGCGTTGCGGCATGTCGTGACCGCACGCGCAATGAGGAAAGGCAGGAATTCTGATGCAATCCCCGATGGATCCAGGCCGGCAGGCGAATCCCGTGTGGCTCGCCGTGAGCGGCCGTGTCGGGCGGGTGGCCGACGCGGCGGACAATCCCGCTCGCGCCAGCCGCAGCCGGTTCGCCCGCTGCCTGCTGGCCATCGCCTCGACCGCGCTGCTGTTCTCGCTGGCGACGGGCACCGCCGGATGCGCGCCGCTGCAGGCGGCGGCATCGTGGCGGGCGGCGCCCGATTTTTCCCGGCTGGTCCGGGAGAACGGGCCGGCCGTGGTGAACATCGGCGTGGCGCGCGAGGCGCCGCCCGCACGCCTGTATGCCGATCCGCTGCGTGGCATGGCGCCGGGCCAGGACAATGTCGATGAGACCAGCCTGGGATCGGGCTTCATCCTCAGCGACGACGGTTTTATCCTCACCAACGCGCACGTGGTTGCGCGCGGCACCCAGATCAGCGTGAAGCTGACCGACCGGCGGGAGTTCAAGGCGCGGCTGATCGGCCTCGATACCGTTGCCGACGTAGCCCTGCTCAAGATCGACGCCACCGGCCTGCCGACAGTGAAGATTGGCGATCCAGCCAGTGTCGAGGTGGGCAACTGGGCGCTCGCCATCGGATCGCCCTTCGGCTTCAGCAATTCGGTCTCGGCCGGCATCGTCAGCGCCAAGGGACGGGTGCTGCCGGGCGCCGAATACATGCCATTCCTGCAGACCGATGTGCCGGTCAATCCCGGCAATTCCGGCGGCCCGCTGTTCAACCTGCGGGGGGAGGTGATCGGCGTCAACTCGCGCATCTACAGCCGCAGCGGCGGCTACCAGGGCCTGTCGTTCGCCATTCCGATCGATGTGGCGATGCGCATCAAGGAACAGCTGCAGCACAAGGGCGCGGTGACGCGGGGACGCATTGGCGTGGCGGTGCAGGAGGTCAGCCAGGCCCTGGCCGCCTCCTTTCGCCTGCCCCGGCCGGCGGGTGCGCTGGTGAGCTATGTCCAGCCCGGCGGCGCGGCCGACCGGGCGGGCGTGAAAGCGGGCGATGTCATCCTGCAGGTTGCGGGGCGCGAGGTGGAGCAGTCCGCCGATGCGCTCATCTTCATTGCCGATCTGCCGCCCGGCGTGGCCGTGCCGTTCAGGCTCTGGCGGGAGCGCGCGCCGGTGGTGCTGGCGGTGGCGCCGGAGCGCTTCGACGCGCCCCGCATAGCGCAGGCGGCGCAGCCCGGGCCCGCGCCGCTGGGCATGATCGTCAGGCCGCTGTTGCCGCGAGAGCGGCAGGCGCTGCGTATTGACGGCGGCTTGCTGGTGCAGCGCGTCAACGCGGCCGCATTGCGCGCGGGCGTGGCCGCGGGCGACGTGATCCTCGCACTCAACGGCCAGCCGGTCGATAGCGTGGAAGGGTTGGCCGAAGAGGTGGGCGCCGCGGACGGCGCGGTGGCCTTGCTGGTTCAGCGCGGCGCGGCGCGGCTGTTTATCCCGATCGAGGTGCGGGCCTTGCGCGGCGAAGGACAGGAGGAGTGAGCCAAGCCGCTGTCTTTGACTTCGATGGCGTACAGGCTTCATGGCGACGTCATATTGGCTGCCTAGGATGTGGCCCGGCATGCAGCCGCGCATGCGACCGGGTAACCCGTCCGGCCTGGCATGAACTCCTCGACAAACAGCTCATCTGATCGCTATGGCAAGCTTGGTCGCATCCACCGGTGCGCGCGCACTGGTCGGCTATATGGCGGTCCTGGCCCTGTGCCTTGCCTGCCGGCAAATCCACGCGCAACAGGCGGATACACGGCAGGCGGCAGAGATCACGTTCGACCTGCCGTCGCAGCCCCTGAAGCAAGCCTTGGCCCAATATGACGCGCAGACCAACCTGTCCGTCTTCTTTCCTTCCGAACTCGCGGACGGCCGCACCTCGACCGCCGTGCACGGCAGCTTCAGCCCGGAGGCCGCGCTGCGCCGGCTGCTGGAAGGCACGGGTCTGAACGTGCGGGCCGCCGCCGCCGACGCCTTCGTGCTGGTGCCAGCGCCGCAGGGCTCGCATCCGGCAGCAGCCCCCCCCATCCCCGCGATGCCACGGCAGTACGATGGCCTGGTGCAGTCGCGGGTCTACCAGGCGCTGTGCGAGCGCAAGTCCCTGGCACTCGGGGATTACCGTCTCGCGCTCCATGTGCAACTGGCGCCTTCCGGCCACGTGCAGGAGGCCCGGCTCCTGGACACGACCGGCAACAAGGCACGCGACGCCGCCATTGTGGAAACCGTGGAGCGCGTCGATCTAGGCCAGCCCCCCAGCGAACCGGCCAGGGCTTTCGTGCTCCTGGTCAAGCCCGTGCGCTGCGCGGCCGGGGCGGGGCAGGCCGATGCGTGCAGGCTTCCCTGCGGCCGGCAGGCGAACCGATAAATGAGCGAATCCAGCCGATCGGCATTGCGAGACCTGCTCGCCCATCGCTACCAGGACTTGAAGCGGCGCCTGACGTGGCGCCTGGGCTCGGCCGAACTGGCCAGCGATGCGTTGCACGATACCTGGGTGCACCTGGAGGAGCGCAATGAGCAGGCCGAGCCGGTCAAGAGTCCCGCCGCCTACCTGATGCGCATGGCCACCAACCTGGCGCTGGACCGCCTGCAGCGGGACCGCCGCTACATGAGCGCCGAGGAGATGGAGACCCTGATGGCCGAACTCGTCGACCCGGCGCCGGGGCCGGCGCAGACGGTGGCTGCGCGCGACGAGGTCGAAGCCGTTGCCCGCCTCATCGAGAGCATGCCGCCGAGGCGGCGGGCCATCTTCCTGGCGGTGCGGGTGGATGAGCTGTCCAACCAGGAGGCGGCGGTCCGCTTCGGCGTGTCGCCGCGCCTGATCGGGCTCGAACTCAAGCGGGCGCATGAGTACTGCATGGCCCACATGCCCCGGGCACGGATGAAATAAAACATGCCGATCCACGGCTTCTCAACCGTCTTGTCCATGTCTACAGGCAACCTGCGGCGGTGGCTCGCTTGACCCCATGATACGAACGATGATTCATCCGCTACAACGGGAACGGGCGCTGGACGCGGTCGAGCGGCAGGCACTGGCCTGGGTGCGGCGCATCGCGGCGGGCGAGATGACCCACGCCGATGGCGTGGCGCTCAGGCGCTGGTGCCAGGCAGACCCGGCACACAAGGCAGCCCTTGCCTCGGCGCAGCGCGGCTGGGAGCAACTGGGCCAGGCCGGCGAGCTGGCGATGGCGCGCAACCCGGGCGCTTCGCGCGCCGCCGGCGCCCAGCGCGCACGCGCGCCGATC
>NZ_JARJLM010000397.1 GCF_029335485.1 Cupriavidus basilensis | reverse complement strand
CCGGCCCGCCCCATCGGCGGCGGACTGTGGGCGGGCCTGACGCTGGTGGCACGCTCGCGCTATCTGCTGGGCATCAGCCTGTTCGTGATCCTGCTGGCTACCGCCAGCACCTTCCTCTACTTCGAGCAGGCCCGGCTGGTGGCGCAGACCTTTCCCCACCGCACCCAGCAAACCCAGGTGTTCAGCGCCATCGATGCCATCGTGCAAGCGCTGACCATCCTCGTGCAGGTGTTTTTCTCCGGCCGCATCGCCCGGCGCTACGGCGTGACCTCCCTGCTCGGCGTAGTACCGCTGATGGTGGCTGGGGGCTTCCTGGTGCTGGCGCTGTGGCCCGCCTTCGGCGTGCTGGCCGGCGTGATGATCCTGCGCCGGGTAGGCGAATACGCCTTGCTGCGTCCTGGGCGCGAAATGCTGTTCACGGTGGTGGATGCGGAAACCAAATACAAGGCGAAGAACGTGATCGACACTGCGGTCTATCGCGCCGGCGACGCCGTCAGCGCCTGGATCAAGACTGCCATCGATGCGTTCTCCGGGCATCCCGCCGTGGTTGCCCTGGCCGGGGCAGCGCTGGCTCTGGCCTGGACCTGGCTGGGATGGTGGCTGGGGCGGCAGCATGAGGACCGGGCAGCGAATGCGCCTGCCACCGGCAGGCTGGCGCCAGCGGTGCGCGACCGGGGCAGCGACTGACTTGGCGAGGCCGTTGCACGAAGCTGTCTTTGTCCTACACTACGGCTGCCACAGTTTTGCCGATATCGCTTTGCCGATAATGGTGACCGAATATTACACACAAGGAAGCGCGATGAAGGTACGCATGCTGAGCCTGAACGTGGCCGCACTGGCCGCCGCCCTTGCCGTTGGCGGAATCGCCCACGCGCAATTGCCGCCGCCGCAGCCGCAAGCGCCGCAAGGCGAGCGCGCCACGCAGACGCCGCTGCCGCCGCAGCCAGCCCGGCACAAGAAGCATAAGCACAAGCACCACCACCTCCACCACAAAAAGGAAACGCAGCCTCGGGCGGCACCGGGCGCGGATGCGCCGCCGCCGCCGCGTCCGGCCCGCTGACCGGGGGGGGGCATGCCGGCGTTACATCTGCTAACCGTGCGGATATATTGCAGAAACACCTGACTCCTAAGAACGTGTTCAAAGTCTTTTAGTAGAAGCACCAGGAATGCCAAGTGAATGAACTGCAAGCTGGTATTGAATCAGCGCTCGCAGTTCTTCCATAGCCTTCTATTCTTGTCCAACCAGGCGAAGCTGCGCTCCACAATCCAACGCTTGGGCATCACCTTGAAGATATGCAACTCACTGCGCTTGGCGATCTGCACGGTGACCTGCTCACCCAGAGTCTCGCGCGCACCCTGCGCGAAGGGCTGGAAATGGCGGGGACCTCCGTGGCGAAGCCGTCGCCGCATTCCGCAAGTGCCTTGGAGTCATTTGGAAGTAGTCCAGATCAATGCAGGACCTACCTGCAATGCTGGCTACACCGTCGACGTGGAACGCGCGTCGGATGAGTTTTCCGCTACGATCATCAAGTCAATTGATCGCCCAAAAGAGAACAGGGCCAGGTTCACCTCCCGATCGGCTACCGCGTCAGAAAGCGGACCTGCTCCCGTTCATGATCGCCGTCGCGATGACGGCATCCCCCTTCGAAGGATCAACCGGGCATCACCGCATCCAACGCCTGCTCCCACCAGCTCTTCGGGCCCAGTTCGCTCAGGAAGTCGTGAATCGCCGTCAGCTCGGCTTCGACTTCCTGCTGTCGTGCGTAGAGACCGTTTCGTCGGTTGGCTTGATCCGCTGTCGGATACGAGCCGCCGCCACCGCCAAACGGGCCGCTCGGGCCTATGCGGGTCGCCTTTTGCATCTCCTTATCGAGCTTCTTGATGGCCTCATCCAGTTGTTCCGCCTCGCGTTCCAGCTTGCGCTTGCTGGTCAGCAACGCGCTGCGGTCAGCCCGGGCGTGTTGGGGATACCGGGCGCGATAGTCCGGCAGGTGGTCTTGATAGACCGTGCGCCAGCGCAGGTAGCCCCATAGCTCATAGAGCTCACGGCCTTTGTTCTGCGTGGGCCAGGCGTCGTCGGGCACCTTGTCCGGGGGCGGCGTGTTGCCGCCGTGGCGGCGGCGGTAAGCGGCCAGGGTCTCGCGGTCTTTGGAACTCAGCGGCGGCATCGCCGCGACCACCGCACCGGCCGGCCCGACCTGCCGTAGGGGTATCAAGGCGTCCTGTCGCTCCCGTTCCAGCAGTTCACTCATTTGCTCACGCTGCTTGAGAACCCACACATCGTCATCGTCGCCCAGCGGCTTGAACCACGCGCGCGAGTCGTGCATATCCTGCTCGAACAACGCACACACCGCGGCATGGGGATGCGACTTATCGTTCCAGTCGTTCTCGATCGCCTTCCATTGCGTCCACTTGGCCTCCGCTGCGCGCTTGAGGGTGTCGTACAGCAGCACGGCCTGTAGGCCGCTTATCGAGGGGTTGATGCTTGCCACCGGCCCGCCCGGCAGGTCGTCGAAGCCAACAAGCCGCACGGTGTAGCCGGCCGTGGAACCCAGCAACTGGCTGGTCGTCCGGACGAAGAGGTCGAGGTGCAGGATCCCCAGTTCCAGCAACATCCCGAGGTAACCATCCTTGAGCCATGCGCTGTTGCGCGTGCGGACCCAAGTGTCCGCCTGTTGCAGCCGCGTCCATTCTTCCTGTAGTTCTTCGTCGGCGCACACAAGGTCGGCCCGGTCTTGCGGGGTGCTTTTTTGAACCTCGGGCAGCTGCGCTTGCTGGCCCAGGCGAAAGCGCCGCCAGTGCACAAAGAGCCGGTAGTGGCACTGAATCAAGGTTTGGGTGGTGTCCTTGCCGGGGCTGGCCTTGCCGCGCACCTGCACGAGGTAGGCGTTGAAGCGCGCGATC
>NZ_JARJLM010000396.1 GCF_029335485.1 Cupriavidus basilensis | reverse complement strand
GATCGACATGGAAGAACAGAAGCAGACGCCATCCACCACGCCGCCGCTCTCGCCAGTCAGCGACGAGCAGAACACCGCGCCTGCCGGCCAGGCCGACAATGCCGCCGTGAGCGATGTGGCGGCCCAGCTGGCCGCGCTGGAGGCCAAGGCCAAGGAAAACTACGATCTGTTCCTGCGGGCGACCGCCGAGGGCGAGAACATCCGCCGCCGCGCCCAGGACGACGTTGCCAAGGCGCATAAATTCGCCATCGAAAGCTTTGCCGACTACCTGCTGCCGGTGATGGACAGCCTGCAGGCAGCGCTGGCCGACGGTTCGGGCGATATCGCCAAGCTGCGCGAAGGGGTCGAACTGACGGCGCGCCAGCTGTTCAGTGCCTTCGAAAAGGGCAAGATCGTCGAACTGAACCCGGTGGGCGAGAAATTCGACCCGCATCGCCATCAGGCGATCTCCATGGTGCCGGCACCGCAAGAGCCCAATACCGTGGTTACGGTGCTGCAGCGTGGCTACATGATTGCCGATCGCGTCCTGCGCCCGGCACTGGTGACGGTGGCTGCGCCCAAGTAAGAGCGCGCGACAGCTCGCTGTCCACCCGGCGGCACAAGCAACGCCCGGTGCCATCGGCCCCGGGCGTTTGTTTTTGTTGGAGAATCCCATGTCCGTCTCGCCAGACAGCCCTGCCCAGGCGCAAGCCGGCGGCCCCGCGCCGCACCTGGATCATCGTGCCTTCGATGCTTTCGGCATGCTGGAGGTCGATGGCCAGGATATCGACGCCGCCATCGCGGGCGCCGGCGACACCCTCGTCTGCGTCTTCTTCTGGGGCGTGGACTGCTTCAATTGCGAGATGGCGAAGAAGGCCATGCTGGCCAATCCGGAGCCGGTGCACGCGCTTGAGCTGCACTGGCTGCACGCCAATGTCTACGCGCATCCCGAACTGGGAAAACGCTTCGGCCTGCATGGCGTTCCGGTCTTCATGTTTTTCTACAAGGGCAAGAAACTGGGACGCGCCACGGGCTGGCACGGGCACGGCCAGTTCGCCGCGGCGGTGGCCAACGCCCGCCTGAAGGCCAGCGGCAAGCCGCTGGCGGGCTGAGGGCGGCGCGGCCCGCGCCGGTCAGCGCGAAAGCGCGTACCCCAGGCGGAATTGCCATGGCAGCTTGCGGTTGTAGTCCAGCAGGCTTTCGCCATAGCCGACAAAGTAGCCGGCCATCAGATAGCCTGCCGTGCCGGGGATCAAGCGTGCCAGCGGATAGGTCGCCTGCGCATCGATGCTGCCGTAGTAGCGCTGCGAGCCCTTGCGCAGCGTGGCGGCGAATTCCCATGAGTCAGGCTTGCCATACGCCAGTTTCAGATCCATATAGCCGCGATACCTGCCGATGCCCGGGTTGTCGTTCTTCTCGAGGTAGTAGTACAGCTTGGGCGACACGCTCCAGTGCCAGCTGCTCAGGTCGCCGAGGTAGAAAGTGGGTTTGACGAACACCGTATTGATGCTGCGCGACTGTGCGCCGTCGCGGCCGTTTGATTCGTGTTCCAGGCCTGCCGCGAGCGAGAGCCGGCTGACCGTGCGGTTATGCACGCCGGCGTCGGACAGGTAATAAAACAGGCTGGGCCGGTAGTTGGTGTCGCGAAAAGGCTTGGAGTCGGCGGCCAGGTCCCACAGCGAAAACTGCGTGTAGCCGAAGTAGAGGTTGTCGAGCAGGCTACGCGAGGCAGGATTCTCACCCTGGAACACGCGAAACTTGAAGCTGAACTGGAACCTGGCATTGGCCCCGCCGTGGCCGCCGACCAGGAAGTACATCGGATCGTTGAAGGTGAGCCGGCCCTGATCCTGGAGGTCTGGCTGCGCCGGCGCAGCCTGGCCGGAAGCCGCCACCGGCACCACCGGCGCGGGGCTGCCGCCGCTCGCAGCCGGCACGGTTGCCACCTGGGCCGCCGGCGCGTCGTCGGCGCGTGGTGCGCGGTTGAGCGTGACCAGCACCGGCGCGGCATCGATGTCGACGGGATCCAGCCGTACCATGCCGCGCAGGCTGGAGGGCAATGCCGCACTGTACTCGATGGTGCGGTGCTCGCCCTTGGGCAAGCTGAGGGTGGATGGTCCGGCCGTTATCCGCCGCATGCTGAGGCGTACCGGCGCCTGCAGGTCGGCCGCGGCAATGACTTCAACGGCATCGGGGACGTGAAAGCTGTGTTGGGCGCCATCGGCGCTGAGCAGCAGGGTGAGGGTCAGTGGCTTGGTGCCGTCGACCACCTTGGGCGGTTGCAGCAAAGCCATGGCCGCGCCACCGGTCGATGGCCATGCGGTGGCCAGGGCAACGGCGAGCAGGATGGCCGGTGCGGCAGGGGAAATCCCGGTGGAAAGCTGGCTGGCACGCATGGGACGTGGGCGCCGCATCTCCCGATAACGGTGATGCGCACGCTGCATGATATTGCGACGCCATGGAGCCTATCATGCGCGCAGCCGGACATTTGTGATGAATTGTACGCAGCCTTCGGCCGGCTGGCCGCCGCTTCAGCGGCTGGCGCGGCGTTGGACCGAGGCGATGTACTGTTCGCCGTCGGGCGGCATGCCGGTGCGCTGTGCCTGCCAGAGCATCTCACCAAGGCATTCCATGACCTGGTGCTGCGCCTCGTGCGGCGAATCCAGCCGCTGGGCCAGGGCTTCGTAGGCGCGGCGGATGCCGGGAGGCTGGTCGATGGAAACCTGCTCGGAGATGGACAGGTGCATGGCCAGGTGCAGGAAGGGATTGGTCTGGCCGCCTTCGGGGGTGTAGTCCTGGCTTAGCGCACCCTCCGTGTCGGTGAGCAGGGTTTGGTATTCGGGATGCTCGCCGATCCAGTCGACGGCAATGACTTCGAGCGGGGTCAGGACGCTGCCTGCGCGTTGCTTCTGCCAGGCTTCGCAGAAAAAACGGCGGACTTCTTCGCGGGAGGGATTGAACATGATGCCGCTATTGTAAATGAGCTGCCCCGCTGCTGCAGCGCATCGCGGTTCGGCCTGGCGGGGTGCCCGCAATGGCGGAAATGGCCTGCCAACCAATAAAATGCGGCGTTGCCCGGCGCCGCCGGGTGTAATCCCACCAGGGCGCCGCCATGTCCGCTTCCCGCTCCACCGCAGCCAGCCGCCCCCGGGCCATCCACACCGCCCGCGAGAAGTTTGCCGGCGTCCTGCTGATCGCATTGTCCGCCAGCGCCTTTGGCGCCATGGCGATCTTCGCGCGCTTCGCCTACGCGGCTGGCGCCGACGTCTACGGCCTGCTGGCGGTGCGTTTCGTGCTGGCGGCAGGTGCACTGGCGCTGGCGATGCGCCTGCGCGGGGTCGGCCTGCCGCCCTGGCGGCGCGTACTGGCGCTGGCCGCGATGGGTGGCATCGGCTATGTCGGGCAGTCTTTCTGCTTCTTTACCGCGCTCAATCACGCGCAGGCCAGCCTGGTCGCCTTGCTGCTCTATCTTTACCCGCTCTTTGTCACCATCCTCGCGGCGGTGTTCCTCAAGGAGCGCCTGAGTACGGCATCGGTCACCGCACTGGTGCTGTGCTCGGTCGGGGCAGGGCTGACGGTGGGCGGCGGGCAGGGCTCGGCGCTTGGTATCGCGCTCGGCCTGGCCTCGGCCGCCATCTATTCGGTCTATATCATCGTGGGCGCGCGCCTGACGGCCGGCGTCAACCCGCTGGCCACCACCACCGTGGTGTGCGCGGCGGCGGCGGTTGTCTACGTCGCCGCAGGGCTGCTGCGCACCGGGGCCGGGGTGCCGCCGCAATTTCCGCAGAGCCTGGCCGGCTGGCTGGCGCTGCTGGCGATCGCGCTGTTGTCGACCGTACTGGCGATCCTGGCTTTTTTCGCCGGCCTGCAGCGGCTTGGCGCGGCCCGCGCTTCGATGCTGTCGACGCTGGAGCCGGTGGTGACGGTGGCGCTGGCGGCACTTGTCCTGGGGGAGCATGTGGGCCTGACCCAGGCCCTGGGCGGTGGCCTGATCCTGGCCGGGGTGCTGTGGCTGACGCAGAAGGGGGGCGGGAGCCAGGAAGTGCAACAGAATTGAACCCCTTGCTCAAATCGCTTGTGGAGAAGAGTGCGGCGTCTTCGATACAATTCCGCCTTCACCTCTTGTTCAGGAACCTAACGCATGAAACCGATCGACCAGGTTGCTATCGCCCAGCTGTTCACCGAAGCCCGCACCCACAATGTGTGGCAAGACCGCGGTGTGGACGATGCCGTGCTTCACCAGATCTACGACGCGATGAAGTTCGGGCCGACGGCCGCCAATGGTTCTCCGGCGCGTATCGTCTTCGTCAAGAGCGCGGCCGAGAAGGCGCGCCTGGTCGATTGCGTATCGGCAGGCAACGTCGAGAAGACGCGTTCGGCACCGGTCACCGCCATCGTCGCCTTCGACAACGCCTTCCATGACCAGCTGCCCAAGCTGTTCCCGCATGCCGACGCCCGTTCGTGGTACGCCGGCCAGCCCGAGAAGATTGCCCGCGATGCGCTGATGAACGGCTCGCTGCAAGGCGGCTACTTCATCCTGGCCGCGCGCGCCCTCGGCCTGGATTGCGGTCCGATGGCCGGCTTCGACGCCGCCAAGGTCAATGCCGCCTTCTTCCCGGACGGCAATTGGTCGGTCAATTTCCTGGTGAACCTGGGTTACGGCGAGACCGACAAGCTGTTCCCGCGCAGCCCGCGCCTGTCCTTCGACGAAGCCTGCCGCATCGTTTGAGGGGGCGCGCCCTCGCCGCGCAGCCAGCTGGACGATGAAAAAAGACCCGCCACGCGCGGGTCTTTTCTTGCCTGCGCGGCGCGCTTGCGTTCAGCCGCGCGGCGCCTCGGTCTTTTCGCGGTATTCGCACAGCGGTTCGATCGCGCAGTGCCAGCATTCGGGCTTGCGCGCCCTGCAGACGTAGCGGCCATGCAGGATCAGCCAGTGATGCGCATCGTGCAGGAACTCGTGCGGGACCGCCTTCAGCAGCTTCTGTTCCACCACCTGCACGTTCTTGCCCGGCGCCAGGCCGGTGCGGTTGGCCACGCGGAAGATGTGCGTATCGACTGCGATGGTGGCCTCGCCGAAGGCGGTGTTGAGCACCACGTTGGCGGTCTTGCGGCCCACGCCCGGCAGGGCTTCGAGCGCGGCACGGTCGCGCGGCACCTCGCCGCCGTGCTGCTCGGCCAGGATGCGGCAGGTCGCCATCACATGTTTGGCCTTGGTCTTGTACAGGCCGATGGTCTTGATGTACTCGATCAGCCCGGCTTCGCCCAGGTCCAGGATCTGCTGCGGCGTGTGCGCCACGGGATACAGCTTGCGGGTTGCCTTGTTCACGCCCACGTCGGTGGCCTGCGCGGATAGCAGCACGGCAATCAGCAGCTCGAAGGGCGAGCTGTATTCGAGTTCGGTGGTGGGGGTCGGGTTGACTTCGCGCAGTGTCTCGAACAGGGCGCGGCACTTGGCTGCGTTCATGGCTTCCTGGGGGCATCTGGGTTGGCGCCGGGGGCGGTCCCGGCATCGTCCTGGCCGGGCGTGGCACCCAGGCCGGCTTTGGCGCGGCGCGCTTCAGCCGCGTCGATCTGCGCCTGCACGGCCGCAGGGACGTTTTCGGTGTTGCGGGGCTTCACTGCTTGCTGCTTCACGCGTGCGCGTTCGATGGCGGCCTGGATGATGGCCTGCTTGCGTGCCTGCGCGGCGCGCTCTTCTTCGCTTTGGGCGGTCTCGGCCTGCAGCGCCTCGAGCTTGGCGGCCGCCTTGGCTGCAAGGCGCGCGTCGTTCTCCTCGCGCTCGCGTACCAGCCGCGAGCGTCGCGCAAGGTAGCGCGCGTGAGCCTGGTCGGCTTGTGCCTGCGACCATGCGGCCCAGCCGGTGCGTTCACCGGTCACCGGAACCATGGCGATGCAGTCCACCGGGCACGGCGCCACGCACAGGTCGCAGCCGGTGCACCAGTCGGCCAGCACCGTATGCATCTGCTTGGGCGCGCCGACGATGGCATCGACCGGGCAGGCCTGGATGCACAGCGTGCAGCCGATGCACAGCGTTTCGTCGATCACCGCCTCCGCGCGCGCCTGTTCCCTGCCTCGCTCCGGATCCAGCGGCTGCTGCGGCGTACCCAGCAGTGCCGACAGGCGGCGGATGCCTTCGTCGCCGCCCGGCGGGCAGCGGTTGCATGCGGCTTCGCCTGCCGCCATGGCTTCGGCATAGGGGCGGCAGCCATTAAAGCCGCATTTGGTGCACTGGGTCTGCGGCAGCAGGGCTTCGAGGCGATCGGCGAGGGTCTGAGGGGTGGCAGTCACGACAGCGTTGAGGGATTTGCGGGTGCGGCAGGGCGCCGGTCTTTCTTCTTGCTCAATAGGCGGGACCGGCTGCAACAGGCACGCGGCAGGGATTATCCCCGATTTCGCCGCAGCGCAGAAACGCGCGATGATGCGCGCTTTGCCGGGAGCGGCTGCGCGCAAGCTGCCCTGTGCCATAATCCGCGCACCGATTCACCAGCCGTCGCATGCGAAACGAAACCAGAACCAAGCGGGACCCCGAAGGAACGCGCCGCCGCATCCTCGATGCCGCCACCGAAGAATTTGCCAAGGGTGGACTGGCCGGCGCCCGCGTTGACCAGATCGCGCGCCGCGCCGAGACCAACGAGCGCATGCTCTATTACTACTATGGCAGCAAGGAGGGTTTGTTCCTCGCCGTCCTGGAGCGGCAATACGCGGAATTTCGCGCCGCCGAGGAGCAACTGCATATCACCGAGGAAGATCCGGTGGCGGCGGTCCGCACCCTCGCCCGCTTCGTGTGGGACTGGTACTACCGCAATCCCGAGTTCATCCGCCTGGTCAACAGCGAGAATCTCCACGAGGCGCGCCACCTGAAGAAGTCCACGCAACTGCACCAGCTGATCAACCCAGTGGTCAACGTGCTGGCGGATATCGTCAAGCGCGGGCAGCGGCAGGGCGTGTTCCGCGATAATGTCGACGTGCCCCAGCTGTATCTCACCATTTCGGCGCTGGGCTATTACGTGCTGTCCAACCGCTATACCATCAGTGCCGTGATCGGCCGCGATGTGGCCTCGCAGGACGAGCATGAGCGCTTCGCCGAGTTGCACACGGATATGCTCTTGTCCTACCTGGAGCGCCGCTGAGCGGGGCCGGGCAGTGACAGCCCCACAAAAAAGCGCCCGCGGCAAAGCGGGCGTTTTTTTGTGGCAAGCGCGGCTCAGTGGTATTTGAGCACGAAGTTGCGCAGCTCCGGGTAGATTTCCTGGCGCCAGCGGCGGCCGGAGAAGATCCCGTAGTGGCCGCACTTCACGGCGGTGATGTGCTGCTTGCGGTCCTCGGGAATGCCGGCGCACAGCTCATGCGCCGCTGCCGTCTGGCCCGCGCCCGAGATGTCGTCCAACTCGCCCTCGATGGTCAGCAGCGCCGTACCCTTGATGTCTTGCGGCCGTACCGGCTTGCCCTCGATTTCCCAGGTTCCATTGGCTAGCCGGAATTCCTGGAACACCTCGCGGATGGTGTCGAGGTAATAATCGGCGGCCATGTCGAGCACGGCGTTGTACTCGTCGTAGAAGCGCACGTGGGCTTCGGCGTCGTCCGCATCGCCTTCGACCAGGTTGAGGTAGTAGTCGTAGTGCGAGGACAGGTGGCGGTCGGGGTTCATCGCCACGAAACCGGCATGCTGCAGGAAGCCGGGGTAGACCTTGCGTCCATGACCCGGATAGTTTGCCGGCACGGTATAGATCACATTATTCTCGAACCACTCGAACGACTTGTTGGTGGCCAGCGAATTCACCGCAGTCGGGCTGCGGCGGGCATCGATCGGGCCGCCCATCATGGTCATGGTCTTGGGCGTCTTCTCGCCGGCGGAGGCCAGCAGGGAGATCGCCGCAAGCACAGGCACCGTCGGCTGGCACACCGAAATCACATGCAGGTTCTCGGCGCCGATGTGGCGGATGAAGTCCTGGATGTAATGAATGTAGTCGGACAGGTGGAAGGCCCCCTGGTCGATCGGCACCATGCGGGCGTCGATCCAGTCCGTCACGTAGACCTTGTGATCCTGCAGCAGGGTTTTCACGGTGTCGCGCAGCAGCGTGGCATGGTGGCCGGACAACGGCGCGCACACCAGCACGACCGGCTCATCCTTGAGCAGCTTGATGGTCTCGGGATCGTCGGCATAGCGCTTGAACCGCACCAGCTTGCAGAACGGCTTTTCGACGATGGTCTGTTCGACGATCGGGATTTCCCGGCCGTTGGAGCGGACCGACTTGATATCGAAGGCTGGCTTCTCGTATTCCTTGCCGAGCCGGTACAGCAGCTCATAGCCGGCAGCCAGTCGCGTGGCGCCGGGCACCAGCGAAAGCGGACTCAGGGGGTTGGTAAACGTCTTAGCCGTGGCCTGCGCCCACGCGGTGAGCGGGTGCAGCATCGAACGCTGGAATTCATGCAGCTGGTAAAGCATGAGAAGTACCTATCAGGCTGGGGGCGAAGCTGGGATTCAACGCCTTGATATGACAATTGCGAAGAACACTGTTACTAACGTGTTACCGATTATGCGCGTTTACGAACGATCGTGCGATGCAGCATATACCCTAAGGTACGCCTGCGTCGGAAAAAGACAATAGGACAAACGCGGTACTTCCTGGTGACAAAGGCAAAAGAATGTAAAAAATTCCCGCCTGACGCAAAAAAGGCGACCGAAGTCGCCTTCTTATCCACTTCTACCTGCGCCGCCTTACAGTACGGCAGCGATGGCGTCGACCACCGCATCGATGTTGCGGCTGTTCAGTGCCGCCACGCAGATGCGACCGGTGCCCACGGCGTAGATGCCATGCTCATTGCGCAGGAGGTCCACTTGCGCCGAGTTCAGGCCGGAGTACGAGAACATCCCGCGCTGGGCCTTGACGAAGGAGAAGTCGCCCGGCACGCCCTTGGCGGCCAGCTTGTCCACCAGCGCATGGCGCATCAGCTTGATACGGTCGCGCATCTCGCCCAGTTCCTGCTCCCACATGGCGCGCAGTTCGGGGCTGTTCAGCACGGTGGCGACCACGGTGCCGCCGTGCGTGGGCGGGTTGGAGTAGTTGGTGCGGATGACGCGCTTGACTTGCGACATCACGCGCTGAGCCTCTTCCTTGCCGGTGGTGACGATGGACAGCGCGCCCACGCGCTCGCCGTACAGCGAGAAGCTCTTCGAGAACGAGCTCGAGACAAAGAACGGCAGGCCGGATTCGGCGAACAGGCGCACGGCTGCGCCGTCCGGGTCGATGCCGTCGGCGAAGCCCTGGTAGGCCATGTCCAGGAACGGGATCAGGTTGCGTTCCTTGATCAGTTCCACGACCTGCTTCCATTGCTCGGGCGACAGGTCGACGCCGGTCGGGTTGTGGCAGCAGGCGTGCAGCACCACGATGGTGTTGGCCGCGTACGACTTCAGCGATTCCACCATGCCGGCGAAATTCAGGCCGTGGCTGGGCGCATCGTAGTAGGCGTAGTTGACCACCGGGAAACCGGCTGCCTCGAACAGGGCGCGGTGATTTTCCCAGCTCGGGTCGCTGATGGCGACCTTGGCGTCCGGGTAGAGGCGCTTCAGGAAGTCGGCGCCGATCTTCAGGGCACCGGTGCCGCCAAGTGCCTGAGCCGTCACTACGCGGCCTTCGGTGATCAGCGGCGATTCCTTGCCGAACAGCAGGGTCTGCACGGCCTGGTCGTAGGCGGCGATGCCTTCGATCGGCAGGTAGCCGCGCGGGGTGGCGGTGGTCAGGCGAGCCTTCTCGGCTTCCTGCACGGCGCGCAGCAGAGGGATTTTCCCTTCGTCGGTGAAGTACACGCCAACGCCCAGATTGACCTTGGTCGCACGGGTATCGGCATTGAAGGCTTCATTCAGGCCCAGGATCGGGTCGCGCGGGGCCATCTCGACGGCAGAAAACAAACTCATTTGGGATCTCGTGGTCAGCTATGTAACAAAACGGGAAGGCGTAGAATGCTCCGGACTGCGCTCGGGAGTGCGGGCGGCCCCCATCTTGATACCTGGCCGCCAACCCCAAGATTCTAGCGTATCTGCCCGTTTTCCTGAGGTTTTCCCTACCAGCCTATGTCGAATCTTGCTGCACTCGCCCCCGAGCTGGATGAAGAGAAGTTCGCGTCCTTTCCCGGCTCTCCCTTCCAGCTCTACCAGCCCTATCTGCCGGCGGGCGACCAGCCCGAGGCGATCCGCCAACTGGTCGACGGGGTCGAGGACGGCCTTTCGTACCAGACCCTGCTGGGGGTAACCGGTTCGGGCAAGACCTTCACCATGGCCAACGTGATTGCCCGCCTGGGGCGTCCGGCCATCGTGTTCGCGCCCAACAAGACCCTGGCGGCGCAGCTGTATTCGGAGTTCCGCGAGTTCTTCCCGCGCAATGCGGTGGAGTATTTCGTCAGCTACTACGATTACTACCAGCCCGAGGCCTATGTGCCGCAGCGCGACCTGTTCATCGAGAAGGATTCCTCGATCAACGAGCATATCGAGCAGATGCGGCTGTCGGCCACC
This sequence comes from Cupriavidus basilensis, assembly GCF_029335485.1. GTDB lineage: Bacteria > Pseudomonadota > Gammaproteobacteria > Burkholderiales > Burkholderiaceae > Cupriavidus > Cupriavidus basilensis_E. Next base: position 12,306 of record NZ_JARJLM010000396.1, on the reverse strand, counting down.
AAGAGCCTGCTCGAGCGGCGCGACACCATCATCGTGGCCAGCGTCTCCGCCATCTACGGTATCGGCAACCCGTCCGAATACCACAAGATGATCCTGACGCTGCGCGCGGGCGACAAGATCAGCCAGCGCGACGTGATCGCGCGCCTGATCGCCATGCAGTACACCCGCAACGAGACCGATTTCCAGCGGGGCACCTTCCGCGTGCGGGGCGATACGCTGGACATCTTTCCGGCCGAACACGCCGAGCTGGCGGTGCGGGTCGACATGTTCGACGACGAGATCGATTCGCTGCAGTTCTTCGATCCGCTCACCGGGCGCGTGCGCCAGAAGATCCCGCGTTTCACGGTCTATCCGTCGAGCCACTACGTGACCCCGCGCGAAACCGTGCTGCGGGCGATCGAGGACATCAAGGTGGAGCTGCGCGAGCGCCTGGATTTCTTCTACAAGGAAAACAAGCTGGTGGAGGCGCAGCGGCTTGAGCAGCGCTCCCGTTTCGACCTGGAAATGCTGACCGAGCTCGGCTTCTGCAAGGGGATCGAGAACTACTCGCGCCACCTCTCGGGCGCCAGGCCGGGCGATCCGCCGCCCACGCTGGTGGACTACCTGCCGCCCGACGCACTGATGTTCCTGGACGAGTCGCACGTGCTCATGGGGCAGTTCAACGGCATGTACAACGGCGACAAGGCGCGCAAGACGACGCTGGTCGAGTATGGCTTCCGCCTGCCGTCCGCGCTGGACAACCGGCCGCTCAAGTTCGAGGAGTTCGAGCGCAAGATGCGCCAGGTCATGTTCGTTTCGGCCACGCCGTCCAACTATGAGAACGAGCATGCGGGCCAGGTGGTGGAGCAGGTGGTGCGCCCGACGGGCCTGGTCGATCCGATCATTCATGTGCGCCCCGCGACCACCCAGGTCGACGATCTGCTGTCCGAGATTCACCTGAGGGTGGGGGTAGGGGAGCGCGTGCTGGTGACCACCCTGACCAAGCGCATGGCCGAGCAGCTCACCGAATTCCTGACCGAGAACGGCGTCAAGGTGCGCTACCTGCACTCGGACATCGACACCGTGGAGCGCGTGGAAATCATCCGCGACCTGCGCCTGGGTACCTTCGACGTGCTGGTCGGCATCAACCTGCTGCGCGAGGGCCTGGATATCCCGGAAGTCTCGCTGGTGGCGATTCTCGATGCCGACAAGGAAGGGTTCCTGCGTGCCGAGCGTTCGCTGATCCAGACCATCGGCCGCGCCGCCCGCAATGTGAACGGCACCGCGATCCTCTACGCCGACCGCATGACCGACTCGATGAAACGGGCGATCAGCGAGACCGAGCGCCGGCGTGCCAAGCAGGTTGCCTTCAACGAGGCCAACGGCATCGTGCCGCGCGGCGTGGTCAAGCGCATCAAGGACATCATCGACGGTGTCTACGACCCGAACGAGGTCAAGTCCGAACTGCTGGCCGCGGAAGAGCGCGCCAGGTACGAGGACATGAGTGAAAAGCAGGTCGCCAAGGAGATCAAGCGCCTGGAAAAGCAGATGTTCGAGCACGCCAAGAACCTCGAGTTCGAAAAGGCGGGGCAGGTGCGCGACCAACTGGCCAAACTCAAGCGCCAGGTATTCGGCGCCAGCGGCGACGGCGAACACCTGCCGCCGTCCGCCTCCTGACGGCGCGAGGCGCCGGCCTTGCTCTCCTTGCCAGCGTCTATAGTTGGAATCCCGGACATTGATTAGGAGAAGCGCTCATGGTCAAGCTCGCTCTGTGGGTTCCGCTGCATGCGAAGCCCGGCAAGGAGAAGGAGGTGGAGGCTTTCCTGCTGGGCAGCCTGCCGCTGGTGCAGGAGGAGACCGGCACCACAGCGTGGTTCGCGCTGCGGCTGGGACCATCCCTGTACGGCATCTTCGACGCGTTTCCCGATGAGGCCGGGCGCGAGGCCCATCTCGCCGGCAAGGTGGCTGCGGCCTTGATGGCCAAGGCGGCTGACCTGTTCGCCAAACCGCCCTCCATTGAGAAACTGGAGGTGCTGGCGGCCAAGCTGCCCTGAAGCAGCGGCTCCGCCGCTGCGTGGCTCAGATCTTTGGCGGCAGCGAACGCAGGCGCTTGTTCACTTCCAGCAAGGTATCGCACTCGTCGGCATCGGCCGCGCGGCGCTGGCCAATGAAATCCACGATGGCCCGCAGCGGCTCCTGTTGCGCGGCGCACGCAGGGGCTGGAGCGGAAATCGAGGCAGGCGCGGCGGCGGGGCATGCCGAGACGATCTCCTCCTCGAGGCTGCGCCGGACCACGGCGAGCAGGCCTTCGCAGCCGGCGTTGTCGGCCGCCTCCGGCGACGGTCCGGCAGCCGCGGCCAGGCTTGCGCAAAGCAGGGCAGGTAGCAATAGGAAATGGATGAGGCGTCTGTTCACCCTCGCGATTATGGGGTGACGCGATGCTTTTGCGTCACCTTTATTGTGGATTGGCTTTCGGCGGCAGGATATTGGCTTCCCCTCGACGGGAGGTGGCCGGATGCCCTGCCTGCCTATGTGCGACCGGCGTCCATCCGCAGTACCGCAGCGTGGAGAAGGTAAAATCCGCCTTCGCCGCACGGGTGTGCAGGAGGCCCGGCGGCGCGCAGGCTCGCGCACGGCGCGTTTCATCAATCTGTCCCAGGCGCTGGACAGCGCTGAATTCCAATGAAGAAATACGCAATTTTGATGTGCTGCATGGGTAATATCTGCCGCTCACCGACTGCCGAAGGCGTGCTGCGCGCCAAGCTCGCGGCGGCTGGCCTGGCCGATCTGGTCGAGCTGGATTCGGCCGGTACGCACGGCTATCACGTCGGGCGGGCGCCGGATGCGCGTTCGCAGCGCCATGCGCTGGCGCGCGGCTACGATCTTTCCGCGCAGCGCGCACGCCAGGCCCTGGTCGGCGACTTTGCCCGCTTCGACCTGCTGCTGGCCATGGACCGGGACAACCTGGCCGCGCTTGACGCCATTTGCCCGCCCGGCGATCGCCACAAGCTGCGGCTGTTGATGAGCTTTGCCACGCGCCACGCGGCCGAGGAAGTCCCGGACCCCTATTACGGCGAGGGCGACGGCTTCGAGCGCGTGCTCGACTATGTGGAGGACGCCTGCGATGGCGTGGTCGCCATGCTGCATGCCGAGGGGCTGGGCAGCGCCTGAATGCGCGGTGGCAGGCTGCGGCCGCCGTTCAACTAATTTTTTGAGGTTTCATGTTTCGTTCCCTGTTCCGCAAATGGCGCGAGTCGCGCAATGCCAGCCTGCAACTCGATGCAATCCTGGCGGCCGCGGACCCGGAGGCGCCGCTGGCGGACCGTAACGGCTGGCTGATCGAACTGGGTTACTGGATCCGGCGCGACGGCCTGCCGGGCGCGGAAGGACTGGCGCCGGACAAGCGCCGCCGCGAACACGTCCGGCTGCGCTACCTGCTGCAGGTGCTGGAGCGCAACCCGGCGATGGCCGGCAGGTTTGCGGAAATGGTGCGTTCGCTGGTGCGCGACAACGATCCGACCACCTTGCTTTGCGATACCGGCGTGGCATCGCATCCGGGCTTCTGGAGCGAGGTGCTGGATCGCCTGCAGGCGCGTTTTCTGCCGCCGCCGCCGAACCGCGGCGACCTGGCGGGGCTGTTCGCGCTGCTGTTTATCGACGACAACGATGCCGACTGGGTCGAGGCGCTGGACGGCGACCTGCTCGGCCGGCTGGCGGCCGTGCTGCGCACGGGCGATCCGGAGGCGGCCGGCGATGCCGCCGCGCCGCCCGAATGGGACCGCTTCGACCGTACGCTGGCCACCAGTATCCAGGTGCTGGTCAGCCAGGTTCGCGCCACGGGCTTGAGCCAGGCAATTCGTTCGCGCCTCAAGGGCAAGGTGAAGGACACGCCGTTTTTCCGTCTGGATAGCGCCGCCCAGGCGTTGTGCGAGGAGGAGGCGGTGCGTGACGGGGAGGCATTCGCCCATCGCCTCAACTATTTCCGCGCGCTGCTCGACGGTTGCCACCAGGCGGCCCAGTGCGTGTACGACGATCTCGAGGAGAACGGCGTCTCCGTCGAGGTGGTGTTCCAGATCGAGCGCATGAAGGTGCGGCTGGCGCGCATCGAGCTGCTGCTGACGACCTGGGTCGAGCCACAGCGGCGCGACCGGCATGCCAACCTGATCGCGGCGCTGATCCGCTCCACTCAGGCGCGCCGCAGCATCGTCCACCTGGCAGGCACTTCGTTCTCGCAACTGGCGCGCAAGGTGGTAGAGCGTTCGGCCGAGACCGGCGAGCATTACATCACGCGCGATCGCCGCGAGTACCGCGAACTGATGTGGGCGGCAGCTGGCGGCGGCCTGATCACCGCGGGCACCGTCTATCTCAAGTTCCTGATCTACGGCTTGCACCTGGATAAGTTCATCGAGGGCCTGCTTGCCTCGCTCAACTACGCCGGCAGCTTCCTGGTGATCCATTTCGCGCATTTCACGCTGGCCACCAAGCAGCCGGCGATGACCGGCCCGGCGCTGGCGCACCGGCTCGACGCGGTCGGCAGGCCGGAGGGGCGGGAGATTTTCGTGGACGACACCATCGCCATGATCCGCTCGAATGCCGCGGCGATTGTCGGCAACCTTGCCGCGGTGTTCCCCGTGGCGATGGGGATCCAGTGGCTGGCCCACCGTATCCTGGACGTCAACCTGATTACGCCGGCCAAGGCGATCGCCAACATCGAATCCTTTTCGATCCTCGGCGCCACGCCCATCTACGCTGCCTTTACCGGCGTGCTGCTGTGGTTGTCGAGCCTGGTGGCGGGCTGGGCGGACAACTGGTTCGCGCTGCACAAGGTGCATGACGTGATGGCGTACAACCGCCGGCTGCGCTATGTGCTGGGCGCGCAAGGTGCCACGCGCATGGCGGACTTCTGGAAGCGCAATATGTCGGGTATCGCGGCCAACGTCTCGCTCGGCCTGCTGCTTGGGCTGGGGCCGGAAATCCTGAGCTTTGTCGGGCCCCATATGGAGGTGCGCCATGTCACGCTGTCGACTGGCGCGGTGGGCGCCGCGATCGGCGTGCTGGGGCTCGACGTGCTGCGCATGCCGTCGTTCTGGCTGGCGGTGGCCGGAATCGCGCTGATGGGTTTGCTGAATGTGGCGGTGAGCTTTGCGCTGGCCTTCAATATGGCCTTGCGCTCACGCAGCCTGCGCAAGGTCGATCGCCGGGCGCTGAGCGCGGCCGTGCGGCAGCGCATCCTGAAACACCCCTGGTCGCTGATCGTGCCGCCGCGCACGCCAGACGCGTCGACGCAGCCAGGGGAAGGGCAGGCTTGATGCGGTGCGGCAGGGGTACTTGACTGAATTAGTCGACTTCTTTTATACTCGACCAAAATGATCAAGTATTCCCCGGCATCATGAGACTGACGACCAAAGGCCGCTTCGCGGTAACCGCCATGATCGACCTGGCCATGCGCCAGGATCAGGGCCCCGTTACGCTGGCCGGCATCAGCCAGCGCCAGAAGATTTCCCTCTCTTACCTCGAGCAGCTGTTCGGCAAGCTGCGCCGCCACGAGATCGTGGAAAGCGTGCGCGGCCCGGGCGGTGGCTACAGCCTTGCGCGCAAGGCCGAAGACGTCACGGTGGCCGACATCATCATTGCGGTAGATGAGCCGCTCGACGCCACCCAGTGCGGCGGAAAGGGCAATTGTAACGGAGACGAGGGAACCGGTCGCTGCATGACCCACGAACTGTGGGCCACGCTGAACCAGAAAATGGTCGAGTATCTCGATTCCGTCTCCCTCAAGAACCTGGTCGACCAGCAGCGCGCCAAGTGCCCCGCGGTGCTCCACGACATGCGTGAAGAGCCGGCTGCGCAGGCCGTGGCAGTGCCACGCGGCAAGGCCGACAAACAGGAGAAGCCCGCGCGCCCGCGGGTGGTGAATTCGGTTTTCAGCCTGGCTCAGTCGTAAGACGGGCAGCCGGCGCGAGAGCAGAGAGCAACGTCAAGCATAGCGGTCCCTAAAAGGCAGTCATAACGATGAGCACCCCACATTTCCCCATCTACATGGATTACTCGGCAACCACGCCGGTAGACCCGCGCGTGGCGGACAAGATGATTCCGTACCTGCGCGAACAGTTCGGCAATCCGGCATCGCGCAGCCACGCCTACGGCTGGGATGCCGAGCGCGCGGTGGAAGAAGCGCGCGAGCAGGTGGCGGCCCTGGTGGGCGCCGACCCGCGCGAGATCGTGTGGACGTCGGGCGCGACCGAGTCCAATAACCTCGCCATCAAGGGCGCGGCCCACTTCTACTCGGGCAAGGGGAAGCACCTGATCACGGTGAAGACCGAGCACAAGGCCGTGCTCGATACCACCCGCGAGCTGGAGCGCCAGGGCTTCGAGGTGACTTACCTCGACGTGCAGGACAATGGCCTGGTCGACATCGAAGTGTTCAAGGCAGCGATCCGCCCCGACACCATCCTGGTCTCGGTGATGCTGGTCAACAACGAGATCGGCGTGATCCAGGACGTGGCGCAGATCGGCGAGATCTGCCGCGCCAAGGGCATCATCTTCCATTGCGACGCAGCCCAGGCCACCGGCAAGGTAGCGATCGACCTGAATACGCTGAAGTGCGACCTGATGTCGTTCTCGGCACACAAGACCTATGGCCCGAAGGGCGTGGGCGCGCTGTACGTGCGCCGCAAGCCGCGCGTGCGCCTGGAAGCGCAGATGCACGGCGGCGGTCACGAGCGTGGCATGCGTTCGGGCACGCTGGCGACCCACCAGATCGTCGGCATGGGCGAAGCCTTCCGCATCGCCCGCGAGGAAATGGCTACCGAGAACGAACGCATCCGCATGCTGCGCGACCGCCTGTGGCGCGGCCTGTCGGGCATGGAAGAGGTCTACCTGAATGGCGACCTGGAACAGCGCGTGCCGCACAATCTCAACGTCAGCTTCAACTTCGTCGAAGGCGAATCGCTGATCATGGCGATCAAGGATGTGGCGGTATCGTCGGGCTCGGCCTGCACTTCGGCGTCGCTGGAGCCCTCGTACGTGCTGCGTGCCCTGGGCCGCAACGACGAACTGGCGCACAGCTCGATCCGCTTTACGGTGGGCCGTTTCACCACCGAGGAAGAAGTCGATTACACCGTCGAACTGCTCAAGAGCAAGATTGCCAAGCTGCGCGACCTGTCGCCGCTGTGGGAAATGTTCAAGGACGGTGTGGACCTGAATTCCATCCAATGGGCTGCGCACTGAGCGCCTGGGCCCACGCAAGACCCCATAAATACGGATACGCCAAGAGGTAGCCAAAATGTCATACAGCACCAAGGTTCTCGATCACTATGAAAACCCCCGCAACGTTGGCTCGTTCGACAAGAACGACGACGCCGTGGGTACCGGCATGGTCGGCGCGCCGGCTTGCGGCGACGTCATGAAGCTGCAGATCAAGGTCAACGAAGCCGGTGTGATCGAAGACGCCAAGTTCAAGACCTATGGCTGCGGCTCGGCCATCGCGTCTTCCTCGCTGGTGACCGAATGGGTCAAGGGCAAGACCGTGGATCAGGCGCTGGAAATCAAGAATACCCATATCGCCGAAGAACTGGCGCTGCCGCCGGTGAAGATTCACTGTTCCATCCTGGCCGAAGACGCCATCAAGGCGGCGGTCGAGGATTACAAGAAGAAGCACGAAGGCGCCTCCGAGCAGAAGGCCGCCTGAGTTCCGCGATCAATCAAGGGATGATGCAGCGATGATCACGCTTACCGAGAAGGCCGCCAAGCATGTGGCGCGCTACCTGGACCGCCGGGGCAAGGGCGTTGGCCTGCGCCTGGGCGTCAAGACGACCGGCTGCTCGGGCCTGGCCTACAAGCTGGAATACGTCGATGACCTGCTGCCGGAAGACAGCGTATTCGAGTCGCACGGCATCAAGGTGATCGTCGATCCCAAGAGCCTGCCGTATATCGACGGCACCGAGCTCGACTTCGCGCGCGAAGGCCTGAACGAGGGGTTCCGCTTCAACAACCCCAACGTCAAGGACGAATGCGGTTGCGGAGAGTCGTTCCGGGTTTGATTGCAGTTGCGCGCACCCGCGCGCAGACGCACGCGATGCGATGAAACGCGGTATTGCCGGTTTTCACCAGGACGACGAGAACCACTGGGTAGCCGAGCTCGAGTGCGGTCATGGCCAGCATATGCGCCATGATCCACCCTGGCAGATGCGTCCCTGGACGCTGACGGCGCAGGGCAGGGCGGCACGGATCGGCGCGCAGGTGAACTGCCTGAAATGCGACCGGGCGGAGCCGCCGGCGGATTGGGCTGCAGGCAGCGCCAGCGCAGGGCGCGCCTGACCGGTACCTGCAGCAACCATGCCGCGGCATCGCCGCGCGGTCAGCGTGCCGCCTTCACGCTGAGGGAAGTTCAAAGGGGCGGCGTAGCCGCTCCTTTTTGTTGGGGAAGGTGTTGAAAGACGATTATTTCGCGCTGTTCGGCTTGCCGGTCGGGTACGCAGTCGACGAGGCGGCGCTGGACGCCGCTTACCTGACCGTGCAGTCGCAGGCACATCCGGACCGCTTCGCCAATGCCGGCGACGCCGAGCGGCGCGTGGCCATGCAGTGGGCTGCGCACGCCAACGAGGCTTACCGCACGCTGCGCCAGCCGCTCAAGCGCGCGATCTACCTGCTGACGCTGCGCGGCGTGGACATACAGGCCGAGAGCAACACCGCCATGGCGCCCGGTTTCCTGATGCAGCAGATGGAATGGCGCGAGGCCCTGCAGGAAGCTGTCGAAGAGAAAGATGTCGCACGCCTCGACGCGCTGCTGCGCGAGTTGCGCGGCGAGAAGCGCGATCGCCATGCGGCGCTCGGCGCGTTGCTCGATGCCGGTGACGACGCGGGCGCCGGCAGCGCGGCCAGGCAATTGATGTTCATCGAGAAGATCGAACATGACACCAGCGAGGCGATCGACCGCCTGGAAGGCTAGGCCGGGGTCCGATGGACCCCGGCGCCTCCGGGCACGTTCGCCGAAGCCATGCCACAATGGCGCCCCGGCGCAAGACCGGCCTGTTTGGCAGGCCGCCTTGCCACCGCACGAATAAAGAAGATTCATCATGGCACTGCTCCAGATCTCCGAACCCGGCATGTCGCCGGCACCCCACCAGAAGCGGCTCGCTGTCGGCATCGACCTCGGCACCACCAATTCGCTGGTGGCCGCCGTTCGCAACAGCATTCCCGAAGTCCTGACGGATGAGAGCGGCCGCGCGCTGCTGCCCTCCGTGGTGCGCTACCTGCCCAACAAGGGCACGCAGATCGGCTATCGCGCGCAGGAAGAAGCGGTGCAGGATGCCAAGAACACCATCCTCTCGGTCAAGCGCTTCATGGGGCGCGGCCTGCGCGACGTCGCGCATATCGAGCACAGCCCCTACGATTTCGTCGATGCGCCGGGCATGGTGCAGATCAAGACCGTGGCTGGCGTGAAGAGCCCGGTCGAGGTATCGGCGGAGATCCTGGCCACGCTGCGCCAGCGCGCCGAGGACTCGCTGGGCGACGAACTGGTCGGCGCGGTGATCACGGTGCCCGCCTATTTCGACGATGCGCAGCGCCAGGCCACCAAGGACGCCGCCCAGTTGGCCGGCCTTGAAGTGTTGCGCCTGCTCAACGAGCCGACCGCGGCGGCCATTGCCTACGGGCTGGACAACGCTTCGGAAGGTATCTATGCGGTGTACGACCTCGGTGGCGGCACCTTCGACATCTCCATCCTCAAGCTGACCAAGGGCGTGTTCGAGGTGCTGGCCACCGGCGGTGACTCGGCGCTCGGCGGCGACGATTTCGACCAGCGCCTGATGTGCTGGATCGTCGAGCAGGCCAACCTGCAGCCGCTGTCCTCCGAGGACATGCGCTTGCTGATGGTGCGCGCCCGCGCGGCCAAGGAGGCGCTGTCGGCGGCCGACTCCACCGTGATCGACGCGGTGCTGAACAGCGGCGAGATCGTGCACCTGACGCTGTCGGCGCCGGCTTTTGTCGAGATGACCGCGCCGCTGGTGCAGAAGACCCTGTCCCCGGTGCGCAAGGCGCTGCGCGACGCGGGCGTGGCGGCCGACGAGGTCAAGGGCGTGGTACTGGTCGGCGGCGCCACCCGCATGCCGTCGATCCGCAAGGCGGTGGGCGGGTTCTTCAGCCAGCCGCCGCTGACCAACCTCGATCCGGACAAGGTGGTGGCGCTGGGCGCGGCCATGCAGGCCAACCTGCTGGCCGGCAACGGTGCGCCGGGCGAGGACTGGCTGCTGCTCGACGTGATCCCGCTGTCGCTGGGCGTGGAGACCATGGGCGGCCTGGTCGAGAAGATCATCCCGCGCAACAGCACCATCCCGGTGGCGCGGGCGCAGGAATTCACCACGTTCAAGGATGGCCAGACCGCCATCGCCATCCACGTGCTGCAGGGCGAGCGCGAGCTGGCGAGCGACTGCCGTTCGCTGGCGCGCTTCGAGCTGCGTGGCATTCCGCCGATGGTGGCCGGCGCGGCCCGTATCCGCGTGACCTACCAGGTCGATGCCGATGGCTTGCTGTCGGTGTTCGCGCGCGAGACGCAATCGGGCGTGGAAGCCACCATCACCGTCAAGCCGTCCTACGGGCTCGCGGACGACGAGATCGCGCGCATGCTGCAGGACAGCTTCCGCGAAGCCGAGCACGATATGAAGAGCCGCGCGCTGGCGGAAGAGCGCGTGGACGCCGCGCGCCTGATCGAAGCCACGCGCCGCGCGCTGGAGACCGATGGCGACCTGCTCTCGGCCGAGGAGCGCGCCGGGGTCGAGCGGCTGATCGCGGCGACGGGCGACATCGCCGCCGGCGAGGATCACCATGCCATCAAGGCGGCCGTGGAGGCACTGTCCCACGGTACCGACGAATTCGCCGCCCGCCGGATGGACCGCTCGATCAAGAGCGCTCTGGCCGGCCGCAAGGTGCAGGACCTGGGCTGATCCCCGAGGCCGCCGCACCGCATCTTTATCCAGGACATTCCATGCCACAGATCATCGTATTGCCTCACGTCGAACTCTGCCCCGAAGGCACCGTGTTCGAAGCTCAGCCCGGTGTCAGCATCTGCGATGCGTTGCTCAGCAACGGCATCGAGATCGAGCACGCGTGCGAAAAGTCGTGCGCCTGCACCACCTGCCACGTCGTGGTGCGCGAGGGCTTCAACTCGCTGGAAGAGGCGGAAGAGAAAGAGGAAGACCTGCTCGACAAGGCCTGGGGTCTCGAGCCCAATTCGCGTCTTTCCTGCCAGGCCCTCGTGGCTGACAGCGATCTTACCGTGCAGATCCCGAAGTACACGATCAACCACGCCAAGGAAGAGCACTGAGCCCGCGCCGGGCACGGCGCGCCAGCCATTCTTCCAAACTGAACCGACCAGAGCTGACCGGAGAGCATTCCCATGAAGTGGACCGACACCTACGATATCGCTGCGGCCCTGTACGACAAATACCCGGACGTGGATCCGGCCACGATCCGTTTCACGGACCTGCATCGCTGGGTCATGGAACTGGATGGCTTTGACGATGCGGCTGATCGCTCCGGCGAGAAGATCCTGGAAGCGATCCAGGCTGCCTGGATCGAAGAGGCGGAGTAAGCGGGCATAAGAGGAACAGGATGGAATGAAAGAAGGGCCGCGCATGCGGCCCTTCTTTCATTCCAATCGCGGGTCTGCGCCCGGCCGGTGCTCAGCCGGCCACCAGGCCCCCATTCTGCAGGTGAACCCGATCGCCGACCTGCACGCCCGGGTCGGCATGGTAGGTGAAGGTACGGTAGTTGCCGTTGTCCATCTGCACGCGGACCTGGTAGCTGGTGTCCTTGCGCACGCTCTTTTCGATCTGGTTGCCGGCGAAGCCACCGCCCACGGCACCGGCCACGGTGCCCAGGATGCGGCCGTTGCCCTTGCCGATCTGGTTGCCGAGCAGGCCGCCGACCACCGCGCCGCCGACGGCGCCCAGGCCGCTGGCCGGCTTGGCGGTCTCGATCGGGGTGATCGCCACTACGTGGCCTGCATACGCGCTGCCGCGCGCCGGCTGGCGTTCTCCGGCATAGGCGCCGCCGTCATTGCGGCGGGCCTCGGGGCCATAGCCGGCGTTCTGGCTGGTGTTCCGCTCCTGGGCCTGCTGCGCCGCGGGCGACCGGGCGACTGGCGCCTGCGCCGGCGGCGCGGTGACGGTTCCGGGCGGGCGCGTGGTACTTCCTGGCGTGGCCTGCTGAACGGGCTCGACGTTGTTGGCGGCCATCGGCGCGGTCAGGGACTGCGGCGTGTCCTGCGTCGCCTTGCTGATCGGAAGCACGCCGGTCATGGCGGCCACCGCCGTCAGGCTGGCGATC
>NZ_JARJLM010000395.1 GCF_029335485.1 Cupriavidus basilensis | reverse complement strand
GTGCAGGGTCAAGGTAATTGAGGGTTGTGCCAGAATGAAGCAAGGCGGTTCCGCCCAGGCACGCGGCCACGGACGCAAGCAATGCACCGTCCGGGCGCGCGCGCCGCGCCGCCCGCGCCCATTCGGAACAGCCGCCAAGCCGCAATCAGGAAAGCCGCAATGACAACCACGAAAGTCCTGGAATACTTTGCCAGTCTCGTGGCAGACGAGGACGGTATCCCGCTTACCGAGACCGTGCTTTCGATCGCCCAGGATGCCTACCCGGACCTGGACCTGCAGGCCGAGCTCGCCACGCTCGACATGCTCGCGGTACGCCTGAAGCGCCGTGTCGCAGAGGGCACGCCGGCCATCCAGCGCATGCGCCTGCTCAACCATTTCTTCTACCGCGACCTCGGCTTCGGCGCCAACGCGAACGATTATTACGACCCCGACAACTCTTACCTGAACGTCGTGCTCAAGCAGCGGCGCGGTATTCCGATCTCGCTGGCGGTCCTCTATATGGAACTGGGCCAGCAGATCGGCCTGCCGCTCAAGGGCGTGTCCTTCCCCAATCATTTCCTGGTGCGGATGTCGATTCCCGCCGGCGAGGTCGTGGTGGACCCGCTCACCGGCGAGACGCTGTCGAAGGAGCAGTTGCAGGAGATGCTCGACCCGCACCTGGAGCGCGAGGGCATAGCCGACCCCAACGAAGTGCCGCTAGGCCTGTTCCTGCAGGTGGCAAGCCACCGCGAGATCGTGGCGCGCGTGCTGCGCAACCTCAAGTCGATCTATCTGCAGGAGTCGCGCTGGCAGCGCTTGCTGGGGGTGCAGAACCGGCTGGTGATCCTGCTGCCGGGCTCGATCGAGGAAGTGCGCGACCGGGGGCTGGCCTATGCCAACCTGGAGTGCTTCCGGCCGGCGCTGGCCGACCTGGAAGCCTATGTGATGGCGCGCCCGGATGCCGCCGACACCACCCAGATCCGGGACCGCATGCCCGCACTGCGCATGATGAGCCGCAGCGTGAGCTGATC
>NZ_JARJLM010000394.1 GCF_029335485.1 Cupriavidus basilensis | reverse complement strand
CTGACGGCGCTCCTGTGCGTCAGGCAAAGGTCTTCGTGGCTCCCGCAAAGTTTTTGGCGTTCTCCGTCTCTTATAGTGCGAATGATACTTATTTTCATTATTCCACTATAAGAGGACAAGAACGCTGCCATGTCGATTCCTGCAACAACCTGCGTGTGGAAGCCGGTCGTCATCGCCGGCCTGTCCCTGATCGGCGCGCCGTGCGCATGGGCGCAGGGGGCGTCAGCGCCCACGGATGGCACAACGACGCTGGCGCCCGTCGTCGTGACCGCCAGCCAGCGCGAGCAGGCGATCAAGGAAGCGCCCGCGAGCATCTCGGTGATCACGCGGGAAGACATCGAGGCGAAGCCGTACACGTCGCTCAACGAGATCGTTGGCAACATCGAGGGGGTCAGCATTGTCGGCGCGTCTCCGAGCGACCAGGACATTTCGATCCGCGGCATGCCGGGCGAGTACACCCTGATCCTCGTCGATGGCCGTCGCCAGAGCACCCGGGAGACGATGAACCGCGGCACCGCCGGCGTGCAGAGCAACCTGATGCCGCCGTTGAGCGCCATCGAACGCATCGAGATCGTGCGCGGACCCATGTCGTCGCTGTATGGCGCCGATGCGATGGGCGGCGTGATCAACGTGATCACGCGCAAGGTGCCCAAGCGCTGGGGCGGCACGATCACGGCGGGCAGCGTCTGGCAGCACGAGTCGAACCAGGGCGATACGCAGAGCGTCGATTTCTGGGTCGGCGGTCCGCTCAAGGCGGACGTGCTTGGTCTCCAGGTGTCGGGCAGGGCGCTTCATCGCGGCGAGGACAGTATCTACTACCCGCTAAGCGGGTCGAACGGCGCGAACGGGCAGCGTACCGGGAGCGTCGACGTCAGGCTCTCGGCCAAGCCGACGGCCCGCCAGGACATCAGCTTCAACGCGGGTCGAGAGCAGTTGAGCTACCTCAGCACGCCTGGCAGGAGCGATGCGCCTCTCACACCTGGCACGGCGACGACAGCGATCGTCGAGACGCGCCACGTGCGCGACTACTGGGGCGTCACGCACAACGGCCGCTGGGACTTCGGCAACTCGACGCTGTCGCTGTTCGGCGAGCGCGGCACCCAGGAGCGCTGGACGCCGGTCGGCAGCTCGCCGGTGAAGCCCGCTGTCACCGGCACGGTGCTGGAGGGGAGGGTCGAGATCCCCTGGTGGCGTGGACGCAACGTTCTGACGGCAGGCGGCCAGCACATCTGGACCGGGCTGTCGGGCGTGGGGCGGCAGGATGCCGTGCCGACCGGTTACCCGATCAATGCGGACCACATCAAACGCAACGCATGGGCGCTGTTCGGCGAGAACGACCACTTCCTCAGCGATCGCTTCACGCTCACGACGGGCCTGCGGCTCGACCACGACGAGCGCTATGGCAGCCACGTCAGCCCGCGCGTCTACGGCGTCTACAAGCTGAGCCAGGCGTGGACGGCGCGTGGCGGCGTGTCAAGCGGCTTCAAACCGCCGACGCTGCGCCAAAGCACTGCCGGCTACTGCATGACGTCCGGTGGCGCGGCGGGCGCGGTGCGTGGCACGCTGTGCGGGAACCCGGACCTGAAGCCGGAGACCAGCGTGACCGAGGAACTCGGCATACGCTACGACGCCGATGGCGAGCGGTATGCCGGCCTCACCCTGTTCAACAACCTGTTCAGGAACAAGGTGACCAGCCACGACACGGGCGTGGCCGATCCGCGTTCGCCCGGGCGCAACGTCTATGTGTACGACAACGTCGACCGAGTCAAGCTGTACGGGCTCGAGCTCGGCGCAGGCACGCGGCTCACCGGGCAGCTCAAGGTCTCGGGCGCATACACCTTCACGCAGTCGCGCCGCGACGGCAGCGGCGAGAAGGCGTTCAACGGCAGCTCGCTCAATGGCTATCCGCTCGACAAGACGCCCAGGCACAAGCTCAGCGCGCAGGTCGACTGGACGCCGGCGCCACGGCTCCACCTGTACGCCAGCGTCAACCATACCGGTGCCGAGTACTGGGCCGCGTTCCGCAACGGCGCGCAAGGCGTGCGTGAGCGGCCGTCGACGACGACCTTCGACATCGGCGGGCGTTACCGCCTCGACAAGCATTTCTCGCTCAGCTTCGCGGTGCTGAACCTGGCCAACAAGATGGTGCCGGTTGACGAACGCACGCGCGCGAACGGCCTGAGCGGCAACTGGCTGGTCGATCAGGGGCGGCGTTTCGCCGTGAATCTCACCGCCGAAATGTGAGCCGGCCCTGGTATTTTCGTCCGGATGAACATGGTGATGATCCTGTTCCTGCTACTCGTCTTTACGGGCTGCCTCAGCCAGTACCTGACCTCGCCGCACCAGCGCTGGCTGGCCCGGCCGCTTGCCGCCGGGCCGGGGCGTGCCGCCGGCGCTGCCCTGCAGGCCGGGGGGCTGGCGATGCTGGCGCAGGCCGTACAAGTGGCGGCCGCCGTCTTCACGCTGTGCGCTTGGGCGATGCTGGTGTTCGTGCTGCTGCCCTATCTTGGCGCGCTGATTTCCTTGAGGCGTCCTTGACATGGCGAGCAAGTCTTCCGCGCCCGCGATCCGGCGCGACTGGGTTTCCAAGACGCTGGCCGGCGCGCTGCTGGGGCTCACCTTTGCCCTGGGCAGCAGCGGCCTGCTCCTGCACGCGCTGCAAGACGCGGCGCCGAGCGCCCGGGCCCAATTGGCGATGTGGCTGGTGCCGCCGGTCTGGCTGGGCATCCTGAGCGGCAGTTTCCTGTTCCGCAGCGGCCCGCGCGCCTGGTGGTGGCTCGGCGCCGCGAACCTGGCGGTCTTCGGCGCGCTGGCGCTGACGCGCCTGTCCTAGTCCGCTGAATCATTGAAATGGGAGGGGCATGACATGGCAGGCACCGACCAATTTCAGTGATTCAGTGGACTAGTACGTCGAACCCGGAGAATCATGCGCACGGACATCCTTCGCGTCTACAAGAGCGTTCACACCTGGACAGGCCTCATCGCCGGCATGGCTTTGTTCATCGCCTTCTATGCCGGCGCGCTGACGGTGTTCAAGGCACCGCTGGCCCGCTGGGCTGCGCCGCCCACGGCGGTGCAGGCGGTTCCGTTATCGGAAGCGCCGGACTTGATC
>NZ_JARJLM010000393.1 GCF_029335485.1 Cupriavidus basilensis | reverse complement strand
TCAGGCTGGTTTCGGCGCGCTCAGCATGCGCTCCACGTAGCGCGCGATTATATCGAAACGGCCGGGACAGCCTTAGCTGGTAAGGGCTCCGCAGCAAGGCAAGCGAGGTATACCGTCAAAAATACCGTCATGCGTCGCATGCTGCGGCTGCGAGCCGTCAGTAGGCAGCGATAGACAGTTGCTCCGAAAAAAAAGTTTGTCCCCAAGCGTGCGTTTCCATCTTGGCCATCACTGACGAACCCGCGCACTAGATTCAGTCCGATGGGAGGAGAGAGAGGACAGCCATCGGTCGATCCAGGGGCCCGTTTTTTTTCTGGCGCATATGGCCAAAGTTTTTTTGTGGTTGATTGGTCACTAAAGCCGATGCTACGCTGCTGAATCGACCGAATTCAGTTAGCCGTAGCGCCATTCGGTCGTCACTCGCGCCGCAGTGCCCGCCTGAGCGAATCAGCAGAACCAGCTTGCTGGAGTTCGTCTCCCATTTTTCCCCAGACCAACGACAATCCGTCCGATGCCGCCAGGCAGGCGTTGCTGCGCACTTCGTTTTTGCATTTTCGAGGAGTGCCCCATGGCCACCATTCCGACATCCGTCGCGAGCACAACGACTAGCTTCCAACCTGCATATCAGCGCGTGCAGCAGCAAGGGGATTTTGACTGTGCCTTTGCCTGCATTGCCATGATTACTGGCAAGACACTGGACGAGATTCGTCAGCTTGCCATCGACAAATTCGACCACCCTGCTCACGGGCCGTACTGGATTACGGAACACTTGATTACGGCGTTGCTGGCCCACCACAGATGGGTGGCGACCGTCTACAAAGAGGCTACGAGTACCGCTGACTTGCCGGATCTGGCGATAGCCATGGTGGACTATGACCCCGACACGGAGATTGGCCGGCACACGCTCTTCCACCGAGCCAAGGCCAGCCATGACCCCAAGATCGTTATTGAGTACATGGTCGACCCTGCTGGATGGATAGAGCAGAGCATGCACATCCGCACGGACTTCGACGCATGCCACCCATCCTGGTTTATCGGGGTTCACCCCATGAGCAAGCCGGCGAAGGACGGGAAATGATTACCCTGCCGTGGCCGCCATCAGGAGACCATGAATGAGGTTATTGGCCGCCTGAGTCAGGTTCCTCGGGACGGGCGACCAAATGGCTCATTGGTACGTGCAAGGCGAATGCGATCCTCTCGATGTTGCAGATCGAGATGTTGCGTTCGCCGCGTTCCACAGAACTGATGTAGTTCACGTGCAGGTCGGCGGCTTCCGCGACCTTTTCTTGCGTCAGCTCTTTCGCTTTGCGAATGCGCCGCATATTGGCGGCGAACAGCAGCTGCGCTCCACACTTTTGCGTTGGGTTTCCCATGGTGGAAGTCTTTCCGACCAGAGTGCTCAGCACCACACACTTTGAGTTTGGTTTGTGGTAGCGTTTCGAGGTTGTACCAAACGTAAAGTATGTTTTTCATTCTTTGACGACAACAATGACATCCATGATTCAACTTCAGACGGACGAAAAAATCCTCTTCGAGGGCGACGCCTCCCTCCTCAAGAGCGCGCTTAGCATCGTGCAAGGAAGCGCGGTGGGAACGAACCAGCGTTTTGTCTTCCACGGCGACAAACGGGGAACGATCACGCTGAGCCAAGCCGACATCAGCTCGGCTCGGGAGGTCAAGCACGGCCTCGGAACCAAATGGGCGGTTCAGACGCAGACTGGTGAGACGTATCAGTTCCTCGCGGCCAATGCCGCCGCCCTGCGTCAAGTCATGCTGACGCTGACCGGGCAAGAGGCCAGCGCCCAAGCCGCGCACAAAGAGCCGGAGCTTTCGGCGGTGCGGAACTGGACTGCTTGGCTGGCGGCTTTTGGGCCAACGCTGGCGGGATTTATCGCGGTCCTGCTCATGCTCATTGCCGGCGGCTTACCAACCACTTGGAGTCTGTTGGGCTTGATCAAGCTATGGGTGTTCAAGCTGGCGGTGATCTATACCTTCCTGCGCATTGATTACCTGAAGCTGCAAGCCCAAGGCTACAACCTCCAAAAGATTGGGGTACCAGCGCCCACGAACATCTTCACGTACCTGTTCAGGCGGGCCAAGGCATTCGGCCACGGCAAGGCTTACGCCGTCGTCTGGTGCGCGAGTTTTGCCGAACAAGTCTATTCGTTGCTGTCCGTGCTCTGATGCGCAAGACCATCAACTATCGGCAGACGCTGATCGGGAGAACCAGATGCCAACCTTAATCACCACGACTGCCAAGCGAGTTGGGGCAGTCGCCGTATTCGCCTCCATTGCTGGCCTATCAGCGTGCTCGTCCAGGCCCGAAACGGCCGACATACAGAAGGAACTGGCCGTTGCCTACCAGTGCTCAATTCTTGAGCTCTCTGACATAAAGAAGACAGATGGCGCAGAAGCCAATGGAAAGGGATACGACGTCGCGTTCTCGCACACCGTTTCCATCAAGGGTGGAAAGGAGGCCGCCGCCATTCTGTTCGCTAAGTGGTCCGCGCTCGCAGCGCTAGTGCAGGAGATACAAATAGCATACGAGCAAGCTTCCCTGGAGGCGGGTAGACACTTCCAGACCGGCAACTCTGGGGTTGTTTCGGGTAGCGCGGTTGCGAACGATCCTGACGTCCGGGAGGCGGCGGCACTGCGGCAAAAGTTCAAAGCCGAACTAAAGCGCATCCAACCTTGTGAAAATATTACGGCAGTGTCGCAGCTTCAATTCATGCGCATCGCGGCAGATGAGGCGGCCAAATCTGGCCAGAAGCAGATCCCTGTTCCAATTGCCATCAAAGTGCGTGGACACGGGCGCATGGTGAAAACCGAGAGCGGCTGGCACTTCACCGATATACCCGATTTCCAAATGGAGCAGATTGTCACCAGCGATCCAGTGACTTATCCTCGCTTCTAACTTGAGATAGAGACGCTGTCGCTGCTGGATGAGATGCGGCGTCAAGTCGGGGGAGACTAGCCATCTTATTGGAGGCTTCCTGCCGAGGTCGTCGCTGGGCCGGCCGCGATACCGGTCCGGCCATACTTACCGCTTCGCCATTGCGGTCCACACTTTGTCGAGAAGCTCCTTACTGACCGGAGGCTTGACACGCTTTCGATATTTTCCTAGGTCGCACTGCCACTTGGTCGCCGGCGGCAGGATGGACTGGAGAATCGGCAGCGCCTCGTCGCGCGTTCTCTCTATGAATTTGCCTTGAACCAGAATGGTCTTGTTGTGATATACGCTGATCCTTATGCCGCAGCCCAGATGAATCTGGTGACCTCGGTCAATCTCTATGACCCGGTAGATGAAGAAGTCATATCTTTTGAGCCGGTCGAGTAGTGTGTGGATGTTCATGTCTTGGTCCTCATTGTTGAGCGAATGCGCGTGTGCGCTGTGGACCTTTACAGCGTGCAATCTCCTCGCGGCGATGGGGCGGCATCTCGGCCGGCTGGACGTTCCCAAGCCGGCGACTAGCAGGCTTAAAGATGCTCCCCGCCAAAGTAGCGGGAATCTTGCCGCTGGCTCGCTGTTATCCTTCGGACTGTAGAAGTACCTTCCCATCGATAGCGAAAGACTCTGCCGAGTCGTCACATTCCTGACAATCACGAAAAAGCCATGAAACGCTCACAACGACTCGTGCTGGCTCTGCTTCTGACTGGAATCGCTAGCTCAGCTAGCGCGGCCCCTGATGAAGACAAGTTGGGCAAAGCGCAGGGCTACCCGATTGGCACCCTCAACAACTACTTTTTCGATGAATCCGTTCGGGTGGGTTCATTTTCATCCCAGGGAGAGATCCCACGGATCAAGGTCAACGCACTCGCCCCGAGCGACTCGCCGATGGCATTGTCCCGTAGCGACAGCGAACCGTCGATCCGCTGGGATGTGGATCACCTCAAGCGGCTGACAGTGGATGACTACCTGGCCCGCCAGCGCATCATGGGTCTGCTGATCATCAAGGACGGCGTAATTCAGGTGGAGCGGTATCAGTACGACCGCAAGCCATCGCATCGCTTCCTGTCCAACTCGATGGCGAAGTCGATTACCTCCTTAGCAGTCGGCATTGCGCTCCATGAGGGGAAGATCGCCTCGTTAGATGATCCCGCGGAACGCTATGCGCCCAAGCTGGCGGGCACACTGTATGGCGGCACCACGATCCGTAACCTGTTGCGTATGGCCTCGGGGGCACGGTTCACGGAGAACTATGACGGCAAGGATGATCTCGCGCGCTTTGGCTTGGTAGCCGCGCGTGATGGCGTGGAGGCCGCGGCGAACCTCATTACGGAGCGCGATGCGCCGCAAGGGGCGAGATTCTCATATGGCAGCGCCCAGACGGACATGCTCGCGGTTGTCCTGCGAGGGGCCACCGGCATGACGCTTAGCGAATACTTGACACCGTGCCTATGGCAGCCCATCGGCGCGGAAACATCGGCACTATGGCGTGTTGATGGCACGGGACTTGAGATCGCAGCAGGAAATTTCAACGCCACGCTGCGGGATTACGGCCGCTTGGGCATTGTCTTGGCCAATGACGGCGTGCGGCCTGACGACCCTCAACACAAGCAAATCATCTCTCGGGATTACCTTCTGGATGCGACGGATTGGCACCGTTTCCCGGAGGCGTTCCAGCCGGGTAAGGCGACCCCCTATTATGGCTATGGGTATCAGTTCTGGGTCTTCCCCGGCGAGAAACGGCGCTTTGCCTTCCTCGGCGTCTATGGGCAGATGATTCTGATCGACCCGGAACTGAAACTCGTAATGGTGCAGACGGCAGCCAATGCGACGGCCAAGCCTGGCCAAACGACCTTAGCCAAGGACGCTGATGCGTTTTGGCGAGCCATCGTGCGACACTATGGCAGTTGGTAGAACGCCACACCCCGTGCCGCGTTGAACACGCTGGGTGATCCGCGTCCCCTTGGCCGTGAGCGGCTGGCGATGGCAACGACATTGGACGACCCAAATCGGACTGTCAATATCGCGGAAGTGTCCGTTCGACTCACTCAAAGCAGGGGGCGCCCTCCTGCTTTGCCGCCCATTCATAGTGCTGGACCGGTTGATCGGCGGCCGATCCCACTTGCTGCCTCCAGTGATCCTCTGCGGCCCGAATGTCGACATCCTCGCGCGCCGGCGCATCTGGTGCCTATAACTCGAACCTCGCCAACTGGGAGGCTTTCTCCAGCCGCATTCTGACGTCCGTTTCGGCCTAGAAGCGGACGTCCCGAGAGCCACAACAGATAATATTTTACGGCCCTTGAGTTGTCGCGCGGCGCTCAAGCCTGATTAATTCTGAACAGACTCGAGGGTTCCGTTCTTGAAGTAGAGGTACCCACCGTCGTACACCCATTGCTCTCTCGTGCCCTGAGCAGTATGAGTGCTGTTCACCGCGCGAGGCTTTCCCCAACTCGAGCGCAGGGCCTGCTCCCTTGTCATCCCGATGCTGACCCCCTCTTTTCTGGCCGCAACCTTCGGATCAACGCTAGTAAAATTGTTGAAGAGATCGGTAGGGCGCGCCGACGCGCTTGCACGCTGGACCTGGAAGGCGGGCACCATAGCAACAACGCTGTCATCAAACTGCACATACAACCAGTAGGCAGTATTGCCTCGCTCAATGCCATCAGTGTCAACACGAACAACTTTGACCCGCTCAATCTTGGTTACCTCAAACGATGGCTTACGCTTCGGACTTAGGGTTTCGGCTGTCTGCAAGAAGGTCGTGGTGTTGCTCCCCGTGGTCGGGTGGACCCAGTAGTATTTGCCGATCTGCTTATTCGCCCATAACTTCTCCGTCGCCTTCCACTTTTCGGTGTTTTGGGGAGGAGAGGCGGGGGTACCGGACGCCGCCACTGTGCCCGGTATTGCGGAAAAGAGAAGAAGAAACGCAAAAGTAAACGTCGACAACGACACTCGCATCGAAAGCTCCATTACCGGCACTAGGCCAGGCGGTCTCGGCCATGACGGCCCACACACTGTTAACGGCTCTGCTGGGGCCATTCTTTAGGTTAGTCAGCATCTGCCGTGAACTCAGTTTGGGACCTCTCAGCCGAATTGGAATGGTTAGGCATGCGCCGCAGACTGGCGGCTATGACGGACGAGCAACCATTGGGGTCCACACAGCGAATGTCTTTTCCTGGCAGCCGGGAGCGAACATAGTGCAGATCCCTAACAATGTCGCCTGAGCGTAGTGCTGCACTGCGTAGCCATCAACGCCATCGCCCCAATCCTCGGTCGACTTCGGTAAATGGCCGGATTGATCACAATTGCCAAAGTTGCATGGCGCTTGCGCTGACACAAGCCCCGGCGTAGCCTGTCGAAATGGCACATTTCGCGCCATGCCGCGACCTACCGTCGTTGCCACAACTCGTGATTGCTCATTCAAAAGCCAAGGCTCCCCGCCTTGGCTTTTGTGCATTCTGGAGTCTGCGATGACGGGGCGGCTCACTGTCGGAAGATCCAAGAATGCCCGTTACAAACTGTCAGGCTACAGCCGGCGCTCAGTCGGACTCTAGCGGCGCCATGTCGCCACCATTGTTCCCCCTCGGGGAGGTTGTTGCCACGCGAGCTGTATTTGCTCACCTGGCACACCACGGCGTCAATGCCGCACCGTTCCTCGCACGCCATGTCCATGGCGACTGGGGCCTCGTGCCTGCCGAGGATGCGCAGGCGAACCGATTCGCTGTCGAGCAAGGGCTTCGCATCTTGTCGGCCTACGAAGTGGCTGGAGAAAGAATATGGATCATCACAGAGGCTGACCGGAGTGTGACAACACTACTAATGCCGCGGGAGTACTGAACCATGGCCTTGTAACCTTTGAGTGCGTTTTCCCCGTTGTCGACAAGGGCCACCAAGCGGCCGAGGCATGACCTTTTCTTGGCGCTACCGTCGCTCCCCGTTGCTCCGTCAGGCGTGATCGACTATGTGAGTGCTGACCCGGAGGCGCTCGTTCGTATTGCCGTGTGCACCGAGGCGGCTATGCAGACTGTTCACTTGGGCTTGTCGGCAGTCGGAATGCTCTTCGCGCATGCGGCGACTCAAATTAGAGTAAGCGACATTTCTGGGGGACCCGTCGCGGCGGTCGGATGGCTAATGGCCGATCTCGGTGAATTCATCCCCCTCGCGCAGGAACTGTCCGCGACATGCCGGAAGCACACGGCGGACTACAGCCCGCCAAATAGCTCACGTTGCTCAACTTCCTACACGGGCTCGGATACTGCGGCATAGCGCCAGTACCTTCGCCCCTTTCTCACGCGGCAACCTCGCCGCGCTTTTTCGGTAGCCAAGCTAACGAAAAGGCTCACTTCACACTACTCAAAAAAGCCATGAAAAACGACACCAAACTCGGTGGGGCGACGCTCGCCCATGCTCAGCCCACACCAGGTCAGTCAAACGGTGCTACACGCCGCCAAAGCCTGTCGGTCGATGGGTACGTGGCGGCGGCCCGCTCGGCTGCGACCCAGCGCGGCTATGCTGCTGATGTGCGACACTTCCAAAGCAAGGGAGGCAGGATTCCGGCGGCGCCGCAGCAGCTGGCTGCCTACATCGCCGAGCTGGCAGCAACTTTGGCCGTTGCAACCATAGAGCGGCGGCTGATTGCCATCCACCGAGCGCATGTCGACAAGGGGCTGGACTCCCCGGCGCGGGATGCCCTGGTGAAACAAACCATGGCGGGGGTACGGCGGACACTGGGAACACGACAGCGCCAAGCCAAGGCCCTCGTCAAGGATGACTTACTGGAAATGCTAGTGATGGTGGATAAGCGCAAGCCGATGCAGGCAGCGCGCGACCGCGCACTGCTCCTGGTGGGCTTCGCCGGAGCATTTCGGCGCTCCGAACTGGTGGCCATCCGCTGTGAGGACATCACCGAACATGCCAACGGGCTGGAAGTCCTGATTCGGCGCTCGAAGACGGACCAGGCTGGCGCGGGGCGCACCGTGTTCATTCCGCACGCGAGAGGCACGCGATGTCCTGTCAAGGCACTGTGGCAGTGGCTGGAATTGGCTGAGATTACCTCAGGCTGGGTATTCCGCGCCGTGAGCCGGCACGACAAGGTCGGCTGCACAGCCTTGTCTGCGCAGTCGGTCGCGCTGATCGTGAAGGTGGCAGCCAAGAGGGCCGGCGGTGATCCGACTGTCGTCTCTGGGCACAGCTTGCGGGCGGGATACGTCACGACTGCCGCCGAGGCCGGTTTACAGCCTCACCAGATCAAGGAGCAAACGGGGCACCGGTCAGACGCCATGCTAGCCCGCTATATCCGGCCGGTGGCGAATCGGAAGACTCCTAGCTTGCTCTGAGAATGGAGGCTAATTGGATAGATGGTAGAAGACAACATGCACTGGTAGAGGGCCCCCCGCTCGCCTCAATATCAAGCTAACGGGCTGCGCTCAAACAGCCGCCGAGCCGCAGCATTTTCTACGGCGCTCTTAAATCCTAGCAACAAAGCCTCGACCTGGGAAAATATTTCCGACGCAAATTCGCTGGTAATCTCCGTCCGCTCACCATGAGCAATCTCATTCCGAGTTTTCAATAAATTTCTATCAATAAACTGCTTTTTCATAGAGAATACGTCATCAAGCGGGATTCCTAGGGCCGTGGCCAATTTGTGCAGAACCTCACTTGACAGATTCGACTCTGTGTCAACCGAATCCTTAAATGGTATTCGACTTACCTCCGATCCGTTTAATCGAAGAAAATCAATTAATTGAATATACGGTAATGGTGATTTTGACTGACCCGACTCCCTAAGCGCACGCATGCATGCAAGCGCCACAAAGTTTGTTGCCAGTTGATCGAAGGGCAGCTTCTTTCTGGAAACATATTCCACATAGGTTAGGCAAACGTTTTTTACGAAGCCCTCCCAATGGGAATAAGCAAGCAAAACACCCGCTCTACAGACATGAGGTAGGAGCGAAGATCTTCCGTTAGCAACTGCCCCACTAAAGTTGTGCATTTCTCGGCGTCGCCAAGCCAACTCTGAATCAATGCTGGCAACCAAATCGTCCAGTGTCCGAATCTTCATTGTTATGCCGCCAGGTGCTCTCGGCCTAGTGCGACAGTTTCCGCTAATCGAGTTGAAGCCCTTCGCCCTGTGCTGGAAATGCGATCCCCGTACGTGGTCCAAATATGCACATATCGTTCGGCAAGAAGATCTGCCGTAGGGGCGCGACCGAGCTCTAAATTGTATGCATATCCCAACGCGAAAATTTCGAACGCAGCCAACAAAAATGGGCCAAGATTGCGATTCTGATTGGGATCAAATCGGCGAAAAACGTCTTCACTTTTTAGGACTTGGAGAGCACTGAATGTGCCTCTAAAAATCTCCAGTTCACGCTCCCAGTTAAAGGTCGTTGATTTAACAAGAGCCAACATACCGTCCGTCAAAACAGAATGTAGATCGCGCTTCTGCGCCAACGCATGAATTTCCATATTCCGCAGAACCATAAACCGAGCAATCAACTCAAGGTCGTATTGCTCTGATAATTGTTTCTCGGTCAATGGAGTACAGGCTTTAAATTCTGGAAACTCCTCCAGCTTCTGGAATTGCTCAAAGAAATCGCGATTTGCCATAAGCAGCATGCAGTTTCTCACTTCCTGCTCCGTGGCAACCGATCCTCCTGTGTTCAATCTGTCGAAAAGTTCGAATTTGCTATCCGGATCGCTTTTTGATAGCACAATTTTGATATCAAGCCGTGCTCGACGGATACGCAACTTCACCTCAGCAGGCAATTCCTTTTCTGGCTGATCCGCAGACGCATTCCAAACTTTACCCTCCAACTGTGGTAAGTATCGGGTTGCCAATAACGCTAGCGGAGTTTCAACCGTTCCGTCTCTTTTCTGAAGTTCACCGACCAACTGAAGAATCGTTGACACACGCTGAAGACCGTCAACCAAATCCCATTTAGAGCCTTCATTTTGTGCAACAAATAGTGGCGGTACTGGAAGTCCGAGAAGCAATGACTCGATGAAACGAGATTTTTGGAAGTCGGACCATCGAAAGAACCGTTGGAAATCTGGATGAATATCGACTTCGCCGTCCTTGTAAAGTGAAATGAATTCGCCAACGGACATTGAGTAACTGTCCGTTGCGATTTGCTTACTTGCATCCTGAATCTCTTGTTCCAAAGACATGGTCGCCCGCCGCTCTGTGGCTCGAAAGTGTTGCATAGATTTTACAGCTTCTTGGCGCGCGACAGTGGTCCTGGTCGAGTTTGTTGGATTCCACGCCCTC